>JANYIZ010000176.1 GCA_025408445.1 Frigoribacterium sp.
CGTCTACGGCGAGCCGGATATCGGCGCCGTTCTTCATGGCCTGCGTGGTCGGGAAGAGTTGGGTGAGGTCCACCGCACGATCGATGAGCTGCTTCTGGTAGCTCGCATTCGCCTTGGCCGACCAGTCTGCGTAGGCGCGGCTGATCACGATGGACCCGAACGAAGAGGCGTAGTCGAGCACCGCGCCGAAGTCGACGGTCGCATCGCGCAGTCGAATGCCGACAACTCCCGCTGACTCTGGCCCGAAATTGCGGGCACCGTCGATGCTGAATTTGCGGGCACCGTGAAGCTGGTTGTACCGCGAGACGACGATGTTATCGAAGTCGATGTAGACGGCTACACGGGTGTCGCTTGGTTCAGGCATTCGGTGCCTCTCGGCTCGGTAGTGGCCAGTCTCGTAGCCCATATGTTAGAGGCCGATTTGCGCCGAGGCCAGACCGTTGGCTCACTTTCCTCTGATCTACTGGGAGTGAGGAAGGGCGTGGAATGACGGATTCACGAGCGAGTGCGCGCGCAATGACGCCCGATCCTCGTCGCTGGCGCGCTCTCGGAGTGCTGCTTCTCGGCCAGTTCGCCGCGCTACTCGATGTGAGCGTCACGAACGTGGCCCTTCCGTCGATTGGTCGCTCGACCGGTTCAAGCCCATCCGAACTGCAGTGGATCGTCACCGGTTATGTGCTTGCCTTCGGCCTGATGCCGATCATCGGCGGTCGGCTCGGGGACATTGGTGGCCGGCGTCGCATCTTCATCATCGGCCTCGTCGGGTTCGTCGCAGCGAGTGCGGCCGTTGGACTCTCGCCCGATCCGGTTTTCATCATCGTGGCCAGGGTGGTGCAGGGCCTTTTTGGGGGAGTGCTCGGACCTCAGGTTTCTGGCTACATCCAGAATGCATTTCCCCGCGAGGAACGCGGGCGGGCCTTCGGGCGCCTCGGGCTCGCACTCGCCGTAGCGACGGCACTCGGTCCTGTTGTCGGTGGGCTGCTCATTGCCCTCGGTGGACCGGAGTTCGGCTGGCGGCTCGTATTCTTCATCAATCTGCCGATCGGAATCACCGCCATCGTGCTGGCACTGGCCTGGGTACGGGAGGCACGAGCTCCCAAGGGAGCGCAGCGCCAGAAGCTGGACGTTCCCGGCGCGATCCTGCTCGGAATTGCGATCCTTTGTGTGCTCTTCCCGATCGTGGAGTTCAACACCCTCCGCTCGGGATGGATTTTCCTGTTGCTCCTGCCCGGTGCGGCCTTCGCTGCCCTGTTCCTGCGGAGAGAGGCGAGACTCACCGCCGCCGAAGAGTCCCCGCTGCTCGACCTCCGGCTTTTCCGCCAGCCGTCATTCACGATCGGAGTCACCTTCATCCTGCTCTATTTCTGCGGTTACACCGGGCTCCCTCTCGTGCTCACGCTCTACTTGCAGCAAGGGATTGGGTTCGAGCCACTCCAGGCAGCCCTCGCCGTGACCTCCCTCGCCGTGGGCTCTGCGGTGTCTGCGCCGATCGCCGGCCGACTGGTGCCTCGCATCGGCCGGCCGCTGGTTGTCGTGGGGGTCACCCTTTTCATCATCGGCGCGGCCTGGATCGCGATCGTTGTCGGGGCAGCGCCCACACTCACCGACCCGAGCGCGATCATCCTGCGTCTGGCCCTCCCGCTCTTCCTCATCGGGCTCGGTGGAGGTGCTGTGATCACGCCAAACCAAACTCTGTCGCTGGCGGATGTCGACAGGCGAATCGGCGGATCGGCCGGCGGCGTGCTGCAGACCTCCCAGCGCGTCGGAGCCGCCATCGGGCAGGCGTCAATCGGGGCTGTGTTCTTCGCGCTCGTCGCTGGCAGTGCAGCATCGACCGGGCCGGGCTCCCCAGCGCAGCATCCGCAGGACTTCTCGATGGCGTTCGTCGCCGGAGTCGTTGCGGCCACCGTGTTCTCACTTCTGGCACTTGGCTTTGGACTGTTGGATCTGCGGGCCACGCGCCGACGGCGATTCGCCGCAGAGCGCCGAGGCTGACCGCAGGGAATCGCCGGAGGCCAGTGCCGACCGGGCTCACCCTTGGCAGGCTCGTCATCGTCATTGCCATCAAGCCACAGTGCCGGGATGAGCGTACGGTGAGCGATATACGTCGCAAGCAGGGAGTCTCATGGATCAGCACTGGATCGCCACCGACTTCGGTGGACTCGACGTTTTTGAATTCGTTCCCGTGGAGGTTCCTGCTCCGAGCAGGGGCGAAGTGACGATCTCGGTGCGAGCCGCGGGCATGAATCCCGCCGATTTCAAGCACATCGCGCGCGGATCGGATCGGGTACTCCTGCCGATCCCCGTCGGTTACGAGGTTGCCGGTGTCATCAGCGCGATCGGTGCGGATACGACGATCGCGTCGGGTGGCGGTGTGATCGGTGATGAGGTAATCGCCTTCCTCGTGCAGGGCGGGTACTCAACGTCGATGACGGTCGACGCGAAAAACGTGTTCGCGAAGCCGGCCTCGCTTGGGTTCCCCGAGGCGGCGAACCTGCTGCTCGCGGCCACCACCGCCTCCGAGATGCTGCACGTAACCGGAGTAACCGCCGGCGAGACCGTGCTGGTGCACGGTGCGTCTGGAGCGGTGGGGGTGAGTGTCATCCAACAAGCGAGACTTTTGGGAGTTCGCGTCATCGGCACAGCGAGCCAGAGCAGCTTCCCGGTGCTCGAGCGCTTCGGCGCCCAGCCGGTCGTCTACGGGAGCGGACTCCAGCAGCGCGTGAGCGACCTTGCACCCGAGGGCATCGCCGCCTGTCTCGACACGGTGGGAACCGATGAAGCGGTGGATGTCTCGCTCGCGCTGGTCGCCGATCGCAGCAGGATTGTCACGATAGCCGCAATGCAGCGGGCGGAGGGGGCGGGCATCCGACTGATCATGGGGGCCTTGCCCGCGAGTGCGGCGTATCGCCGCACCGTGCGCGCCGAGCTCATCGCGCTCGCGGGAGACGGCGGGCTGGTGGTTCCTATCGCCCGGACGTTTCCGCTCGCTGAAGCGATCGAAGCCCTCACGCTGCTCGAGGCCGGGCATCCGGGCGGCAAGATAGCGCTCATTCCGTAGCGGAGCAGCGGTGCAAATAACAGGCGCCGCGCGCTGCGGAGCCCAAGGCCTGCGCAATCCCGAACGGCCGCGGCTCCGAACTATCCGTCACCATCAGGAAATGAGGAATCGAATGCCCGGACGCAGCGTGAGCGCCATTACGGAACTGATTGCCACCGCGTCGCTCGATCGCACCTGGCAAGTCGCAACGATGCACACACCGGTGGGCCTCTACCCGAGGGCCGGATTGCTCCCCGCTGTTGTGGAAGTGCGCAATCAGACTGGCGACTGGGACGGTGTCGGACAGACCAGGCAGCTCATGCTCTCCGATGGTGGCAGCGTGATCGAGCACACGACCAACGTCGATCGCCTCGAATTCTTCGCCTACAACCTCACCGACTTCCAGAAGGTTTTCGGCGTCATGGTGGAGAGCGCACGGGCAGAGTGGACCTTCACCCAGGCGCCGAATGGCACCCTCATCCGCTGGCGGTACAGCTTCCACTCGAAGCCGGGCTACGGCCTGCCGCTCGCCGCGATCATCAAGCTCCTCTGGGGCCCCTATATGAAACGCGTGCTTCCCGGGATCGTCCGGGAGATCGAGCGCTCGCGTTGATTGCCCGCCTGTGCGCGGGCAGCGCGCCGGCGGGGATGGCACTGCGGTTCGACGTCTAACCTGAGCGAGTGAGAGTAGTCCATCCGCTCGACCGCGAAATACTGCGCCTAGCGGTTCCGACACTCGCCGCTCTCGTCGCGGAGCCGCTCTTCCTGCTTGTGGACACCGCACTCGTCGGTCACCTCGGCAGCGTGCCGCTCGCCGGACTCGGTATCGCAAGCGTGGTGTTGCAGACGGCGGTCGGATTGCTCGTCTTTCTCGCCTATGCCACCACCCCTGCTGTTGCGCGCCTGCTCGGAGCCGGAAATCGGACTGCTGCCGTGCGAGCCGGAGTGGATGGCGCGTGGCTCGCGCTCGCCGTGGGAGCCGTGTTGCTCGTGCTCGGGCTGCTCTTCGCGCCCGTTGTGGTGGCCGCCTTCGGGTCGGCCCCGGTTATTTCGGCTGCCGCCGTGAGTTACCTCACGATCTCCGCCTGTGGCCTGCCCGCGATGCTTTTCGTGCTGGCCGCGACGGGTTTACTCCGCGGGTTGCAGGACACCCGAACCCCCCTGAAGATTGTGACCGCGGGGTTCGCGGCCAATGCCGGACTCAACGCCCTGTTCATCTACGGGCTCGGCTGGGGGATCGCCGGATCGGCGCTTGGCACGGTCGTCGCACAGTGGGGGATGGCCGCCCTCTTTGCCGTGTCGGTGATACGCGCGGCCCGAGCGACCGGGGCGCGGCTGCGGCCGGGGTTCGCCGGGGTGACCCTTGCCGCGACATCCGGGGGTTGGTTGTTCCTGCGAACCGCGTCCTTGCGACTGGCGATGGTCGCGACGGTGTTCGCCGCGAGTCTGCTCGGTGTCACCGGCCTCGCCACTCTGCAGGTGGCGCTCGCCGTGTTCTCTCTTCTCGCCTTTGTGCTCGATTCGCTCGCTATTTCCGGGCAGGCGATGATCGGGCACGGCCTCGGAGCAGCCCGGCCCGATCGGGTGCTGCTCATAACGCGCCGGTTGGTGCGGTTCGGAGTCCTCACGGGCCTGCTCGCCGCGGCCGTCATGGCAGCCCTCTCGCCCGTGCTCGGTCGGCTCTTCACCAGCGACGAGCCGGTGAACCGGGCGTTAGTGGCCGTGTTTCTGGTGATGGCGGTTGGCATGCCACTCGCGGGCTTCGTATTCGTCCTCGACGGTGTGCTGATCGGAGCCGGAGACGGGCGCTACCTCGCGCTGAGCGGCATCCTCAATGTGGCCGTCTACCTCCCGCTGCTGTGGTGGGGCGGCCAGCAGCACAGCGTTCTTGCCGTATGGACGGCCTTCGGTCTCGGCTACATCGGCGTGAGAGCACTCACGCTCGGGCTCCGTGTGCGAGGCACCCGCTGGCTCGGGACAGCCGCCAGCTAGCCCAACTGGTGCCCCTTCACTGCGCCGGTGACGCAATATCGAGCGATCGCGAGTCTGGGCAGCATTCACGATGGGAGAGGATCGCATCACAAGGTTGATGTGTGCAGCACGTCACCCTGCGACCTCGTCACCGGGTCGACTTCCGCCACCGATGGTGCCGTGATCCGAGTTTCCTCAGCACCGTCAAGAGCATTTCCTGCCCGGGCGAGCTGTATCAGCGAGACAAGTTGTCGAAATTCAGGGGAGTGACGTAATTTACCCCGACGATTTAGCTGAGCAACAGCCTCGCTTATTTGATTCCGGAGCGGGCAAGACCCTCAACAAAATATTTTTGGAATGTGATGAACAGGATGACAACGGGCAGTGTCATGAGCAGGCTGATTGCCATGATCCGTCCATAGTTCGAGGTGTATTGCCCCTGCAGGTCGCCAACGATCCCGATGGGGAGGGTGAAGAGCGCCGGGTCTCCGGAGAGGGCCACGAGAGGCCATCCGAACGCATTCCACTCTCCCATGAAGGTGAGAAGGGTGAGCACGGCAAGGAGTGGTTTACAGAGCGGTAGAACCACCGAGACAAAGGTGCGGAGGTGGCCCGCGCCATCAACCCGGGCGGCTTCGAGCAATTCATCGGGGATTGCGATGAAAAATTGCCTGGCCAGGAACACGCCGAAAATTACTGCGCTCTCGGGGAGGATCACCGACCAGATATTTCCGTAAAGTCCAAGCGCGATGGCGAGTTTGAATTGGGGAACCATGATGGCTTGAGCGGGAATCATCATCGTTGAAAGCAACACGAGAAACAGCGGGTTCTTGCCCCGGAACTTTAGTTTGGCGAACGCGTAGCCGGCGAGCAGATTGCAGATGACGGTGATGATCGTTGTCAGGGTCGCTATCGCGAGCGAATTTTGGAACCACTTCCAGACCGGGAAGCGAACTATCGGATCGATGAAGTTACTGAGTGTGAAATGTTCTGGCCAGAGGTGCAGCCCGGGTGCATAGAGGTCGGCGCGGGTAGAAAAGGCTGTCGTTATCATCCAGTAGAGCGGGAAGAACATGACGAGGCTGATGGTTATCGCCGCAGCCAAGCGCAGCCCGAGGAACTTGCCGTGTGATTTGCGGCGCGGCCCGGTAACCGCCGTGACCTCCATCGACTTGGTCGCCTCTATTGAAGACACTTCGAAAGCGCTAGTGAGAGACATTCGCTTCCTTCCTTCGCTTACTGATCGTGGGAAAAATGAGGGTGCGTGGGGTCAGTCGGTTTGATCGCGGCTGCTGCTGAAGCGCCACTGGATCGCCGTGATCGCGAGGCTGATGAGATAAATCGCGACACCGACTGCGGCGCCGTACCCGAGCAGCTGGGGACCGTGTTCATCGAAGCTCGTCCGATAGGCGTACGAGACAACCGTTGTCGTCGAGAATCCGGGGCCACCGCGGGTCATTGCCCACACGGTGTCAAAGACCTGGAACGAATAGATCATGTTCATAATCAGCAAGAAGAAGGTCGATGGTCCCAGAAGCGGAAAGGTGACCAGCCTGAATCGTTGCCACCCGGTGGCACCGTCGACGGTGGCCGCCTCCTGGACCGACGGATCGACCCCCTGGAGGCCGGCAAGATAAATGAGCATGTCGAACCCGACTCGTTGCCACAGGGTGACGAGGATGATGGAGGCCATCGCCCAAAACCCATCGGATTGCCACGCGGTTGGTGCGATCCCCACAGAGCCGAGAATCCTATTGATGAAGCCGTTGCTCTGGTCGAACATCCAGGCGCCGAGTACCCCTGTCGCAACCCCGGAGACGACGAGGGGTAGGAAGATGATGGACCGAAACAGTGTGCGACCGGGCAGCACCCCATTGAGCAGCACAGCGATTCCAAGACCGAGGATCATTCCGACCGGAACCGTGAAAAGCGTGAATATGCCGGTGTTGGTCATCGACTGCCAGAAGACCGGGTCCGTCACGAGCTTGACATAGTTGCCAAACCCAACCCACGACCATCCGCCGAGCGAATCCAGGTTTTGAAAACTGATCACAAAGGCGAAAATAAGGGGTAGCAGCGTGAATACAGCGATCATCACGATGTTGGGCAGCAGAAACATCCCTGCCGCCGACGAGTTAGCTCGTCGCAGCACTCCGCGTGAGCCCGCGAGTGGCACCGAGGCGGATCGTGCGGAAATACGTGTGGTCACGGGGGAAGCACGATCCGCTTCGGTTTTAGTCATTGCGGATGGCCTAGGACGCAAGCGCCGAAGTGATACCGCCTGCGATTGCAGAGATCGTGGCTGAGCTGCTTTGACCGTGGAATGCCAGTTCGAGTTGGTCCTGAAGCACGGTGTTGATCGTCGCGAACGACGCGACCGTCGATTCTTTGACGACCGTCGTGCTGATTGTCGCGGCCTGCTCGGTGAATACTTTCACCGCGTCTGGCCGGTTCACGTAGTCCAGTTTGGAGTTGGCGAGGGATTTGAGCGTTGGTAGCTCGATTGCCTGCTCACAGAAGTATTTCATCGAGTCCTCTGACACGAGAAACTTGAGGAACGCCGCAGCAAGCTCGGGGTTCTTGGTGTCCTTCCGGGCAACGATGGCATTCCCGCCCAGGTCGGAGGCTGCGCTCTTGTCCCGGGGCATGAAGGTTGTACCCCATTCCCCGCCCTTGTATCCGTCTTTCGGATCGGCGAGTTCCGGAATCAGGAAGTCACCGATGAAGGTCATCGGTACGGTTTGGTTGAGGAAGAAGTTGTCCGAGTAAACCGTGGTTTTGACGGTGTTATTGGCAGGGACCCATTTTTTATCAAAGAAGCTCTTCGTGAAGTCCATTGCTTTTGTCGCTGCTGCACTCGGGATCGCAGCCTTTTTGAGATCAGCCGTGAGTAGGGATCCGCCGGCCTGGTATATGAACGATGACCAGCGATACGCGCCCGCTGCGGTCCAGTCGTAGGCGAAGGGGTATTTCGAGTCAGGCAAGGTTTTGCGAAGCTTTGTAGCGACCTTCGAAAACTCGTCCCACGACCAAGCATCGGACAGTTTGTCGGGAACGGAGGTGATGCCCGCAGTTGCAAACGCGGCCTTATTAAACACGATAGCCGTGGTGTCCGTCTGGTGCGGAACCCCGTAAGCGATGCCCTTGTATTTCACCGCCTCCCAAAGGGCAGGAAGGAAGGCTGCACTCTCAGAGGCGCTGAAATACGGGGAGACGTCAAGCAAAACACCCTTCGCGCTGTACTTGCCAATCGTCGTGTAATCGACCCGAAAAATATCTGGCGCTGTACCTGAGGTGATTCCGCGGTCGATTCCTTGGAAGAATCCGTCATACGGAAGGATTTTCAACGTAATCGTCGAACCGGGGTTGGCTGCTTCAAACTTCTTCTTGGCATAGGCGAAGCCCGCCGTTTCCCCATCACTTCCACCCCAAAAAGCAAAAGTGAGGGTGCCCTTCACCGCCCCGATTTTGGATTTCGACCCCGCCACGCCCCCGGAACTGGCAGCGGGGGGGGCGCTCGGCGCGCAGGCCGCGAGAGCGAGCAGGCTGGCTGCTCCGATCGAGCCGGCAAGAAGACCCCTGCGGGTCAGGTTCAGGTTGTCCATATGAATCTCCTCGGATAGGCGCGGTGGAAATTGGCGCAGGGGGTGGGGACGAAACGTTATGACGATAGGTCACTAGAGGTCAATAGCACTCGCCAAAGTGGACAGTACCTGTCATTTCTGATAGCGTCGCGACTTTTTAGTCATCGGCGCCTCTCCGCCTGAAGCGAATTTTTTTCGATTGCCTTCGTCGATTCGTCGCTGAAGTGTGGCAATTCTCGGACTGCAATAGAGCTCATCGAATGCCGACAGAATGAATGCTTCGATACCGGCTCATTACACAGTGCAGGAGCGGAGAATGTCGACATGAGCGGCCCCTCTCGAACTCCTGCGACGTTGCCCTTGGCTCTGGCATCTACGCTGCGGTCAGAATTTTGCCTTCGCGCGGAAACGGTCGAGCTCGTCTCAGGGGGGTTCGACCCCGCCGCCACCCTGTGGCGAATCGTTGACGAGGGCGGTCGAGGTTGGGCTGTGAAAGCAACCCAACGCGACTGTCGCTACGGGCTCGCTCTCGCATCCGCTGTGTCCCGCGACGGCTTTACCGGTGTCGTCGCACCTCGACTGACACGAGCTCAAATGCCCTGGAGCGAAACGGGGAAGTCCTTTGTCTCGGTAAGCCGATGGATTGACGGTGATGACGCGATGGCAACCGGCCTCAGACCCGACCAGTGGGGTGACCTGGGAATGATTCTCAGAGTTGTGCACGAACACCGCCCACCTCGATCCATCACCCCGGTTCGAAGCGGGATTAAGCGAACTGGCCAAAACGGCCGAAGTCGATTCAGGAAGCTCGACCAGTACTTCACTTCGCTCCGATTTCAAGGAAATACGGAGGATGATCCCGAGGCCGAAAGCCTCACGGACCTCTGGCGCGGACATCGTTCTCGTTTGACACGGCTCGACCGAATGGCGCGAGAGCTCAAAGCGTTGCGGACTCCCGCTCCTCGCGTTCCCTGCCACGGTGACCCGCACCTCGGCAATGTGCTGCTCGATGAGCACGGGCATCCCTGGCTAATCGACCTCGACGAGGCGACAACTGCCCACCGAGAGGTCGACATGGTTTTGATTGAGCTCGGCGTGCTTCCGCGTCGACCAATCCGCCCTGCTGATCGTGACGCTTTTTGGAGCGGCTACGGAGCGTTCGACCTCGACGAGACACGCCTCGCCCGGTTCGGATGCATTCGCGCGTTGGAAGATGTAACCAGCGTGTTTCGCTCGCTCATCACGAGTTCAGACGTCGCGGAAATGGATAGCCTGCGTGCCACCCTCCACGACCTCCTCGGCCCGAAGGGCCTGATCGCGCTCGTCGAAGAGCGCTTCGGCGACTAGTAATACCCCTCCGGCGAGAAACTACTCGACAAACAGGGTGCCGCAGCCGCTGCGGGGTAGATCCGGGTATGCAGGCCACACCCACAGGGCGATGAATCGGGACGCTCTTGGGTATTCGTGGATCAAATCACGGTTCACTGGTCCACGAATTCAGGACGGAGTTCGAGCCAAGCGGCGAACAGCGCACATCGAACAGCTGACCCGCGAGAGCCGGTCAGCGATGGTTCAGCCGCCGCACCACAGCACCCGCAATGAGCTGCACGACCTGCACGATCACGATCAAGATGATGATCGTCACCACCAGGTAGGGGATGCTGTATCGCTGATAGCCGTAGCGGATGGCGATGTCGCCGATTCCGCCACCCCCGATGGTTCCGGCGATAGCCGAGTAGTTGATCATCGAGATGACGGATGTCGAGAGTCCGAGCACAATTGCCGGGCGGGCCTCGGCGAGCAGCACCTTCCCGATGATCGTTCCGCGACGGGCACCGAGTGACTTTGCCGCCTCCACGAGTCCCTCGTCGACCTCCCGGAGCGCGATCTCCACGAGGCGGGCGAAGAAGGGGATGGCGGCGACAGTGAGTGGCACAGCGGCAGCGACTGATCCGATCGATGAGCCGACGATAGCGCGGGACACCGGAATGAGCAGCACCATGAGGATGATGAACGGCAGCGATCTTCCGACGTTCACCAGAAAGCCGAGCACCGCGTGGATGACCGCTCCGAGGCGGGGCGAACGGAACGGTTCGGAGATGATGCCACCGGTATCGGTACCGACGAGCACCACTCCGACCGCGAGCCCGAAGACGATGGTGAAGACCAGCGCGATCCCGACCATCTGGCCGGTCTCCGCGAGAGCCTGCAGCAGGATGGCGGGCATAGCCGACCAGTCGGTGATCATGCGCCCGCTTCCCTGACTTCCGCGGACAGGGAACCGGCGCACAGGACCCCAGCGGACAGGACCTCGACGAACAGGCCGCTGTCGCGGAGTCGGGTGATTGGCGCAGAGTTGCGGTCGGCGTTGCCGGGGAGTTCCAGCCTCATCCGCCCGACTCGTGTACCGCCGACGACCTCGACCGCGGCACCGAGGATGTTCACATCGATCCCGAACTCGCGCGATAGCTTTGCGACGATCGGCTCCTCGGCCAGCTGCCCCGCATACATGATCTCGATCACCGTGTTGCCCTGGGCACCCATGCTCTCACCGAGTGGGAAAAGCGCGTGCGAGATCTTTGAGCCCGCGGTGTTGAGGAGGTCGATGATGTTGCCGCTCTCGACTATTCGCCCGGCTTCGAGGAGGGCCGCGGAGTGGCAGATGCGTTTCACGACCTCCATCTCGTGGGTGATGAGCAGCACGGTCAGCCCGAGCTGCACGTTGAGGTCTTTCACCAGCTCAAGGATGGAATCCGTGGTTTCCGGATCGAGCGAGCTCGTCGCCTCGTCTGAGAGCAGCACCTTCGGGTTACCCGCGAGCGCTCGTGCGATACCCACCCGCTGCTTCTGGCCGCCGGAGAGCTGCGAAGGGAACGCGGATGCCCGATCCGCCAGTCCCACGAGGTCGAGGATCTCTGCGGCTCTCGTGCGTCGGGCAGCGCGGGGCACACCGGTGATCTCGAGTCCGAACTCCACGTTCTGCTGCACTGTGCGCGAAGCGAGGAGGTTGAAGTGCTGGAAGATCATGCCGATGCCGTGCCTCGCGGCGCGCAGCCCACCGTCGGACAGTTTCGCCAGGTCCTGGCCATCGACGAGGATGCTGCCGCTCGTCGGTCGCTCGAGCAGGTTGACACAGCGGATCAGCGTCGACTTGCCCGCGCCGCTCTGGCCGACTACTCCGAAGATCTCCCCGCGTTTTACGGTGAGATCGATGCCGCGGAGGGCCTCGACCGGCGAGCTGTTCGCTCGCCGGTCGGGGTACACCTTATAGAGGTCGCTTATCTCGATCACGAATTTGCTCTGCTGCTCAGTTACGAGAGGGGATTATTCGGCCGGCCCGCTTGCTGAGGTAATAAGTCCCTTGTATTGCTTGTTGATGTAGGCCTGGGTCTCGGGCGAGGTCAGCACTTTGTATAGCGCTTGGATGCTCGGGTCGCTGACG
Source organism: Frigoribacterium sp. (assembly GCA_025408445.1). GTDB lineage: Bacteria > Actinomycetota > Actinomycetes > Actinomycetales > Microbacteriaceae > Lacisediminihabitans. The sequence goes on from JANYIZ010000176.1 coordinate 12,038, forward strand.
TGGCCCTTCTTGGTGGCGAGCAGGTTCGTGTACTTAGTGCCCTCAACGCTCTCCTTGTAGATCTGTTCGCTGCCGGTGAGTCCGGCCGGGAGTGCGTAGGTGAGGTTGACGATGCCGGCGACGTTTTCGTCGATTGCGCGGGGGAGAGTTGCGGCATCCAGTTCCTGAAACTTCAGGTTCTTCGGGTTGGTGGCGATATCGCCGATGACACCGGTCGCGCCAGCCTTGACGGTGATCAGGCCCGCTTTTTGCAGGAGGTTGAGTGAGCGGAGTTCATTGGGAAGGTCGCTCGGGATTGAGATGGTGTCGCCATTCTTGATCTGGCTCACCTTGGTGATCTTCTTCGAATAGAGAGCGAGCGCGGGGAAGTAGACCTTGCCGACGGGCACGATATCGGTTCCGTTGGCCTTGTTGAAGTTGGTCAAGAAGGGAAGGTGCTGGTAGAGGTTCGCGTCAATAGAGCCATCCTGCAGCGCCGAGTTCGGGGTGGTGTAGTCGGTGAACGACGTCACTTGGATCTCGATGCCCGCCTTCTTGGCCTGGCCGCTCGATGCGACGTACTTGAGGACTTCGTCGGCGGGGAACGTGGCGCCGACCTTGACTGTCGTGATGTTCTTTACCGCATTCGTTGACACGGGAGAAGAGGTGGTGGCGCACCCGGTCGCGATGAGCGCGATGGTCGTCGCGGCGATGCCTACGGCAAAAATTCGGGTTTTCAACACGGGGCTCCTAGGGATTTACGGTAACGAGCTGAGATTGCGGACAGGCGCTGATCACTGACAACCGCTGACGATACAGACCCCCTGCTGCGTCGTCCAAAACGATGTTGCGTAGAGCTACGCCGTGTGACGAAGTTGTGGGTCGCGGGCACCAGACTTGAGGTTATGGCTACACCGCTGCACTTTTCTGCCTTTGTCATGAACACGAATTCACATATTCAGCACGGGCTGTGGCGGCATCCGTCAGCCCAGCAGGCCGACTTCAACGACGTGAACCTCTGGATCACGCTCGCGAAGAAACTCGAGGCCGGCAACTTCGACGCCATCTTCTTCGCGGATGTCGTCGGGCTCTATGGTCCCGTCAACGGCTCGTATGAGGTGAATGCGCGCGAGGGTCTTCAGATTCCGTCGAATGATCCGTCGGTGCTGCTCTCGGCGCTGGCGGTGTCGACAGATCGGCTCGGTCTCGCGTTCACGAGTTCGATCATCCAGGCGCACCCCTTCGAGTTCGCCCGCCGCGTGTCGACGCTCGACCATATCTCGAACGGACGGATCGGCTGGAACGTCGTCACGAGCTCGCTCGAGAATTCTGCCCGCAACTTCGGGATGGACCGCCTGATCGAGCACGACGAGCGCTACCGCTGGGCCCAGGAATACATGGATGTCGTCTACAAGCTGTGGGAGGGATCGTGGGATGACGGTGCACTGCTCAAAGATCGGGCTAACAGTATCTACGCCGACCACACGAAGATCCACAAGATCAATCACCGGGGGGAGCGGTACAGCGTCGAGGGTCCGCACCTGCCGTCGCCGTCGCTGCAGCGCACGCCGATGATCTTCCAGGCCGGGGCATCACCGGCCGGTCGCGCCTTCGCGGCCCGTAACGCGGAGGGGGTCTTCCTGCTCTCGCCGACCCCCGAGATCGCGAAGAAAGACATCGACGCCACTCGAGCACTCGCCGTCGAGGCCGGGCGCAACCCCCGCGACATCCAGTTTCTGCAGGGGCTGACCTTCATCGTCGGTTCGACCGAGGAGGAGGCGAAGCGCAATGAGGAAGAGATCGACAGCTACATCTCGACGGATGGATTCCTCGCCCACATCAACATCGGATTGGACCAGGAGACGGGCACACCGCTTGACCCGGACATGCCGCTGAAGGACATCAAGCAAGAGGGAGGCCTGAGCCACATCGCCTGGCTGCGCCAGACCATGACCGACCGCGAACCAACGGTGCGGGACCTTGCACAGATCACCGCGAGGGTGCGCGGACGTTTCGTCGGGACCCCGGAGCAGATCGCCGATCGCCTCGAGGAGTTCCAGCGCGCCGGGGTTGATGGCATCAACGTAATGAACTGGACGATTCCCGGTTCGTACGACATCTTCATCGACGAGGTCATGCCGACGCTCGCCAAGCGCGGACTGGTGAAGGATGAGCCGTCCACCGGCACGTTGCGCAGCCGCTTCAGCGGCCAAGACGAGCTGCTGCCGACCCACTACGGCCGGCAGTTCCGGGGCGCTTTCAGCCACTGACGGCAGCTGCACCAGATGATTGAGGACTCTCGGGACGAGAGATGGTCGAGCGCGCGTGGTGCATTCACGTGGTCGTAGCGGTGGGCTTTCGCCGACCCAGCATCCGCCTTTGCTGTCAATCGCTCGGCGAACGAGTGAGGCACGGGCGGGAGCGACTTAGGCTTGCCCGACCACCCTCGCGCCAGAGACAACAGCTCTCGGATCGGAACGACAATGACGTTACTCCTCAAGCCCGGTACCGACTGGCATACTGTCACCGACACCTCACGGCGCCTCGCGCCCGAAGCCTTCGACAGCGATCGAATCCGCAACCTCATCGGGGGTGACTGGCGTTCTGTTGGCACCACGGGCGAGCACGTCAGTCCGGTCGACCAGTCACCGATCCTCGGGCCCCCGCGGGTGGACCACGATACCGCCGTCGCCGCCGTGGCCGACGCTGTTCGCCAGCACCGGGAGTGGGCCACCGTACCGCTTGACGACAGGGTCGCGAGGGTCAGGGCCGCTCTCGACGGGCTTCGTGACAGCCGCGGCGCGATCGCGATGCTGCTGGTCTGGGAGATCGGAAAGCCCTGGAAGATCGCGTGTGCGGACATCGACCGTTGCATCGAGGGTGTGGAGTGGTACCTCGGGCAGATCGGACGGCAACTTGAGGGTCGGCGACCCCTGTCGGGCCCGGTCTCGAACATCGCATCATGGAACTATCCGCTGAGCGTTCTGGTGCACGCCGAGCTCGTGCAACTGCTGGCGGGCAATGCGGTCATTGCCAAGACTCCCTCACAGGGCGGCTTTCACGCACTTACGCTGGCGCACGCGATGATGGCACGTGCCGGCCTCCCCGTTACGCTGCTGTCCGGCGTAGGGGCCGAGCTGGCGGATGCTCTCGTCTCCTCACCGGATCTCGGCGCACTCGCATTCGTGGGTGGGAGGTCGAATGGGCGCGCGGCGGCCATGACCCTCGCAAATTTCGATAAGCGACACATTCTGGAGCAGGAAGGGTTGAACGCCTGGGGTATTTGGGACTACTCGAATTGGGATGAGCTCGCACCAATCCTCCGCAAGGGCTTCGAGTACGCCAAACAGCGCTGCACGGCCTACCCCCGCTATGTGGTGCAACGGCGACTATTTCCGGCGTTCCTCGAGATGTACCTGGAGATGATCGGAAACCTTCGGTTCGGGCATCCGCTGGCTGTCGAGGATGCAGCAGACGACCTGCCGGATCTCGAGTTCGGTCCCGTGATCCAGAAAGTCAAGGCCACCGATTTGCGAGCCCAGTACGACGAGGCGATAACGATGGGTGGTATCCCGCTCTATCACGGGGATCTGTCCAAGGGAAAGTTCCTGCCAGGGCAGGACGTCGCCGCCTACGTCGCGCCGGCCTGTGTGCTCGAGCCACCTCGAGCATGGTCCCTGCACCACTCGGAGCCATTCGGACCGATCGACTCCATTGTCTTGGTCGACACCGAGGCGGAATTCATCGCCGCGATGAATGTCTCGAACGGCAGTTTGGTCTCCTCTGTCGCAACGGATGACCGTGCGTTCGCCGCGCGCGTGCGGGAAGAAGTGCATTCCTTCAAGTTCGGCATCAACCGCGCTCGTTCCCGTGGTGACCGGGAAGAGGTGTTCGGTGGTCGCGGTGCCTCGTGGCGTGGCGCATTCGTTGGCGGGGACCTGCTCGTGGACTCCGTCACCGAAGGCGAACGGCCGCTGTTCGGAAACTTCGTCGACGGGTCACGGTATCCGGACACGCTTGACGGCTGACGTTGGGCTTGTGCACTTGTCGCTGATGCAACCAATATGGTCTGGTGAACCATCGTCACACCCGGATAATTTCAGGCAGCTTTCGACAAATGCGTGAACATCGGATGGGGAATGGTGCGCCCAGACGACCTTCCCGGCATGGTGCAGGTATGGGTCAGGGTGCGCAGGCAGCCAGGCTGTTCTGCGATCGCATTTCGGGCGAGCCAACATCCGCGGGGCGGGTCATGACCCTTCCGGTGAACCTCGTTGTTCGCCAGTCAACAGCCACACCACGGGAGATGAAGCGCTCATGAACGGTTCTGTTGAAATGCCCCATTCCACCGCTGGCCGAGGGGGAGTGATTGTGGTGGGAAGCGTGACGGTCGACGTGACCACCTTCTCGAGACGGCTTCCCCTCCGCGGTGAAACGATTCTCGGCGACGACGTCACTCTGGTTCTCGGCGGTAAAGGGGCGAATCAGGCTGTCGCTGCGGCCCGGGCTGGTGCCCGCTCCGCACTGGTGGGGTGTGTCGGTTCTGACGCCTTCCAGTCCCTGGTACTGGAGGGGCTTCGCTCAGAAGGAATTGAGCTTGACCACGTCAGTGTGATGCCGGGCGCAACTGGCGTCGCCCAAATTCGAGTGGATGCGAGCGGCGAGAACGACATCGTGATCGTACCGAAGGCAAACGCGCTGCTCGACCTCGACCATGTCAGCGAAGCCATACGCGCCTTGGCTCCAACATCGTCCGTGATGCTCACTCAGCTGGAAATTCCCCTGCCGACGGCGATGCACGCGATTCGGCGTGCTCGCGCGGCCGGTCTGATCGTGGTGCTCGATCCGGCCCCCGCCGCGACGCTCCCCGATGAGATATGGGCCAGCATTGACATCGTCACGCCAAACGAGACCGAGGCATCAACGATCACGGGAGTCACGGTGACCGACGCGGAGAGCGCAGCGATGGCTGCGCGATGGTTTCTCGACCGGGGAACCCGAACAGCGGTCATCACCCTGGCCTCTGCCGGCGCGGTGCTCGTCACTGCCGATGGAAGCACGACATTTGAGGCTGTGCAGGTTGAAGCGATCGACACGACCGCGGCGGGCGATGCTTTCGCGGGATACCTTGGTGCGGCTCTGGCCGCGGGCGATTCGCTGGAAACGTCCATTATCCGTGCCATGACTGCCGGAGCCATCGCGGTCACTCGCCGCGGAGCCTCACCGAGTCTGCCCTTCGCAGCGGAGGTCGACGCCCTGGTCAACCGACCGGCTGTAACTGCGCCTCCGGATTCCGGCCCACCGCCTGCGACTCAGTGAACCTGAACCCCTGAATCCTTCACGGTCACCCACGCCCAAATTCAAAAAGCTGAAACTCAAAGAGGAGCAACGGAGCGAACATCAACGCGCAATCAGAAATGTCAAGAGGGCTCATATTGCTGTGCGGCCGATTGAATCCCCGCGCGGTTATTTGTGGGGCGAGAGAAGATTTCACCCGGGCAAGGGCAAGGGTAGAGGCAAGGGCGCTAGGGGAATTATCGAGGTGATGAGGGGCCGTGCAAGGATGAAGTTCGTGGACATTTCCGGCGCGATCTCACCGACCACCCTCGAATGGATTCGAAAACTGGTTGCGTTCGACACCACAAGTCGGCGATCGAACCTCGCACTCATCGAATTAATTCGTGCGGAAATGGCGTCGCATGCCCTCAGCCCGCTTGTCGTTTCGAATACCGAGGGCACCAAAGCGAACCTGTTTGTCACCATCCCGGCTATCGACGGCACAAGCGCCGGGGGCGTCATGCTCGCCGGGCACACCGATGTCGTTCCGGTCGATGGGCAGGTCTGGAGCAGCGATCCGTTCATCGCTCACATTCGCGACGGAAAACTTTACGGGCGCGGCGCCTGTGACATGAAAACCTTCAGCGGCGTCATCCTCGCGATGCTTCCTGCATTCATCTCCGCTCGACTTCGTACACCGTTGCATCTGGCCTTCACCTACGACGAAGAGGTCGGATGTCATGGAGCCGGCGTTCTCCTCGAACAACTCGAGGTGCAAAATATCCATCCGGCACTCTGCATCGTGGGCGATCCGACGAGTATGCGGGTAGTGACGGCGCACAAGAGCAGCCACCTATTCCGAGTGATCGTGACCGGGGTCGCCTCCCACTCATCGAATACCCCCGGTGGCGTCAACGCCATCGAGTACGCGGCGAAGGCAATCTCGTTCATCCGCTCAATCGCCGATGAGCATCGGGCCAGTGGCCCGTTCGATCCAACTTTCGAAGTACCGTTCACCACCGCAAACGTCGGAGTGGTGAGCGGCGGTGTTGCCGTCAATACGGTGGCCGATCTGTGCGAATTCGAATTCGAGTTCCGCACCATCCCGGGGGTCGAACCAGCGGAGATGACCGATCGAATCGAGAGTTATCTTCTGGGGGAATTACGCACGGAGATGCAGCAAGAAAATGATGGAGCCGACATTCGCATCATTCCCCTCGGGGCTGCCCCCGCACTTCGCCCCGGCACCGGTGAGGCCCTCCGGCTGGTCAGCCAGCTCACCGGCGCCACGCTTATCGGCGCCCCGCCAATCGGCGATAAAGCAGTTGTACCAGCACAGGACACCTCCCACGACGGCACGGTTGGATACGGCACCGAGGGTGGACTGTTCCAGCTGGCCGGAATCGACACCGTGGTGTGCGGACCGGGCAGCATGGAGCAAGGTCACACCGCCGACGAATACATCGAACTCAGCCAGGTGAACGCCTGCGAGGATTTCATGCGCAAGCTCATCCAGCATCTTTCGGCCGGATGACGTGTTCTTGCACCATAAGAAAAACAGGGAAAACCAGTGACCGATCGACCGACACAAGCGAGGCCAGAGGTACCGACTGCGGAAGTCACGCTTGAGTTCCAGCGCAGCCAGGCACGCAGGGCAGTGGTTGCCGCGTCGATCGGTAATGGTTTGGAATGGTTCGACGTCATCGTCTACGGCGCATTCGCGGTCACGATCGCCAAGCTGTTCTTCCCCAGTAACGACCCGATGGCATCCCTGCTTCTCGCGTTCGGCTCATTCGGGATTTCGTTCGTTATGCGTCCCCTCGGCGGTATTTTGATTGGCCGCTACGCCGACGTAGCGGGCCGCAAGGCCGGCATGCTGGTGTCGATCTCGCTGATGTTTATCGGCACACTTTTTATCGCGTTCGTTCCGACGGCACAGATGATCGGCGTGACGGCGGCGGTAATCCTCCTACTCGCCCGACTCATTCAGGGCTTTGCCGCGGGCGGAGAATTTGGCACAGCGACAGCATTCCTGATCGAACATGCGCCGAATCGAAGAGCGTTTTACGCGAGTTGGCAGGTGGGACCCCAGGGCGGCGTCATACTGCTCGCGGGAATTTTTGGTTTCGTTCTTAACAACTAGCTGAGCCAGCAGGCACTTGATAGCTGGGGATGGCGCGTGCCTTTTATTTTCGCGCTGCTGATCGGGCCGGTCGGCTGGTACATCCGCTCGAAGATGGAGGACACCCCGGAATTTCTGACCATGACGCCCTCTGCCTCACCGCTTCGGGAAACGTTGATCGACAATGGTGGTTGGCTCTTGTCAATGGTCGGGGTGGTCGCACTCGGCTCCGTCAGCATCTACATCGCCCTGTTCATGCCGACCTACGCCATTGTTAAGCTCGGTATGCCAGCGGCGGCGGCGTTCGTCTCAACTCTGGCCTTCGGCATTGTGATGAGCGTAGGGGCGCCCTTCGTCGGCATGCTCGCTGACCGTGTTGGGCCGGCCAAACTGATGACCTGGGCAGCAATCGGAACGGTTCTGCTCGCAATTCCGATGTTCATTCTGCTGCGCCAGTCGCCGGTACTGGTGACGATCGTTCTTATTGAGCTGGTTCTCGGCATACTTGCCACGCTGTACTTTGCACCGTTGCCCGCGATCATGTCTGCGATGTTTCCGGTGCAGATCCGCACGACCGGGCTGTCGTTGGGCTACAACGTCGGGGTGACCGTGTTTGGAGGATTTGCGCCATTTATCCTGACCTTCCTGATCAAGACGACCGGTTCACTTCTGGTCCCGGGGTTTTATCTCGCGGCTATCGCGGCACTCTCTCTCGTCAGTCTTATCGTGGCACGGAGAGTGTTTCACCAGCGCCGAGACAGCAGCTATCGAGGCGGATGTTTCGGTGCAACAGAGTGCCGAAGGGATTCGCCGAGAGAGGTGCATCGTGGCTACGACAGCTTCTCGGTTTCGATAAAGGCTATCGAGGCAGTACCCCGATTCATGACGGAATGCTCGATACCCGCGGGGCGAGTGTAGCTCTGGCCAATCCGTGCTCCGCTCGCAGTTCGGAGCCGTCGGCATTTGTCACGAACATTGTGTCGTCCACCAGTGGGACCACCACATAGTCGTATTCATGGACGTGCATGGGGATCTCGCCACCGGGTTCGATCATCCACTTTGTCACCCGAAAAATACCGTTGTCAATTTGGATTTCGCCGCTTGCCACAGTGGTTTCCTCGATTTCTCTGCCCGTTATGGTGAGCCTATTTTCTCCCCTCGACCGCTGAAGACCCGAAGGTTCAGCGTTTCTACCGAAGAGATTCGGCCGCGTCACCGCCATCCGACCCTTTCCCTGTGAACAGTCGGTATTCACCCGCACCATTCCTGCACCCCCTCGCAATCACTTTTCCATCCGGGTGATCAGGTGGAGCAAGCCGGTGCGGCTTCTCCTGCCAAGTGGTGTGTCAAGACAAAAGATTATGAGCAAATTCCACATCCAGAGACGCGCGACCCCTATAGTGGCGGCAATCTAATCACCCGATAAGGCGCCACCACCGCTTTCATAGATACGAGGAAGAACATGCCAAGCCAGACACCCACTATGGTCGCCCTCTCGTCGCCCGGTGATAAAGCCTATGAGCAGGCCGTTGCGTGCTACAACCTCGACGCCCAGCTTGACCCCGCTCATACCGTGATCGCGACTTGCGCAACCGACGTTATCAACGCCATCCTGACTGCCCGTAATTTGGGGATGGGTGTTCGCGCGCAGGCCACTGGACATGCTGCGATGTCAGCCAGTCCGATGCACGGGGATCTCCTCATCTCGACCCAGCTTGACGAACCGGTCATCATCGACCCGGTCGCTTTGACCGCACGAATTTCTGCGGGTACCTGTTGGTCAAGCGTCGTTGATGCGGCCGCTGCCCACGGACTGATCGCCCTGCATGGCTCCAGCGGCACGATCGGTGCAATCGGATATTTACTTCGCGGTGGCCTCAGCTTTTACGGTCGGCTCCACGGGATCGCGGCAAACTCGCTTCGCTCAATCACCATCGTGATTGCCACCGGCGAAACCATTGAGGTCAGTGAAACCAGTGTCCCGGAGCTCTTTTGGGCGCTTCGCGGCGGCGGCGGCGGGTACGGCGTCGTGGTGGGTGTGGAAATCCAGCTTTTTCCGATGGCGCACGTCATCACCGGGCAAATCGCCTGGAAAGCCAGCGACGCTGCGGTGATCGCGACTCTCTGGAGGAAGTGGACCGAAACGGCGCCACCCGAAGCGACCACGAGTCTTCGGATGCTGAATCTGCCTCCCGTTTCCGGCATGCTCCCGGAGGTACTGACCAGTGGGCAGATTCTCATGATCGACGGGGCCATCAGCGTTTCGACCCCCGGAGACCTCGATGCGGCTCAGCAGATCTTGGACGATTTTTTGGAGCCACTCCGCGGGGCAATTGAGCCGATCTTCAACTCGTGGGCCGTAGCACCGCCCGCTGCGCTACCGCATACCCATATGGATCCTCCCTTCCCGGTAGCGGTCGTCTCGGATCATCTTGTGCTGGATTACCTCGATGATCTGGCGTTGGGGCGCATCCTCGACGCCGCCGGTGCCCAATCCTCCCTCCTCATGTTCGAGCTGCGCCAGCTCGGCGGTCGGCTTGCTGAGCCCGCAATTGCGGGAGGTGCATTCGACCGCGTACGCGGGAGCTTTTCCTACTTCGGAGTCGGTCTGCTTGCCACGCCAGAATCACGGGAGAATATCGTCGCCGACTTGGCGGCGTTGCGCGGCGTCATGAGCCCCTGGAGCACCGGCTTCACTCTCCCCACATTCGCGGAAAATGCTGCGGCGCCGCAACGCACACTCGATGACGCAGCCTTCGCCCGGGCGGCAGTGCTTCGTGCGAACATCGATCCGACGGGAATATTCGCCCGCGATATTTCTCCCGTGCGAGCGGACTCATAGCCCGCATAAGACAGAAGCCCGCGCTACGCAGAAGCCCGCGCTACACAGAAGCCCGCGCTACACAGAAGCCAGTCGCTGCTCGTCGACGCTGTTACCGCCGTCGACGACGATGACCTGTCCGGTCATGTAGGACGCGCCCGGGGTTGCCAGCCACGCGATCGCCGAAGCGACCTCGTCGGCCGTTCCGCTTCGACCCGCGGGAACATGCGCACCTTCGAGCGCTTCGGCCGGCAACTGGGAACCGGTCGCAATCCAGCCGGGGGCGACCGCGTTCGCCGTGATCGCAGCACCAGCTTCGTCCACCGCGAGGGCTCTGGTGAGGCCGACGAGACCAGCCTTTGCCGCGGCGTAAGCAATGTCGCCGTGTGATGCCATAACTGGTCCGGTCACGCTCGCCACCGTGACGATTCGACCCCAGCGCGCCGCACGCATCCGGGGAAGAACGAGGCGGGTCATGTAGAACGCGCTTGACAGGTTGAGCGCGATGCTGCGATCCCATTCGTCCGGGTCCATGAGCGCGTCACCCGAAAGCATCTCGGTATCGCCCGTCGAGACCATGCCGGCGTTATTCACCAGGATGTCCGGTACCACGGATGCCGCCGTCAGCGCCTCACCCAGCGCGACGGCGAGCGCAGCCGACTCGAGCCGCGCAATAAATCCATGAGCGTCAATTCCGATTTCGCGGAGCTCGTTGACTCGATCATGGATCCGATCGGTCGTGCCGGTGATCGCGACAGAGGCTCCGAGTTGACCGAGCGATCGTGCGGAGGCGAAGCCGATTCCTGTCGGGCTTCCCGCCCCGGTTACCAAAGCTGTGCGCCCTGAGAGGTTCCATGCGGAGGGGAGTGTCATACCGACCATGGTATCCAGCCAAGAGGCAGCGCCGAGGACGCGTGATGCGTGACGGAAGCACGGATCTGGATGCTCCGAGCGCCCGCGGCACTTCTCGAAATATCTACGTGCGGGATTAGGAGCCGGCGAGCCAGAGGTCTGGTCCGAACACCTCGTAGTGGATACGCTCGGCCGGCACTCCGGATTCGAGCGCCTGCGACCTGAGACTGCGCATGAAGGGCAGTGGGCCGCACAGGTACACCGACGCATTCTCGGGAATCGCCACGTTGGCCAGGGACATGAAGCCGTCGTGCGCCTCGTCGCCGTCGCTGGGCACTTCCAACCAGAGTTCGAGTTCGGCTGCTTCGAGCAGAGCGACATCCTCGAGCATCTGATCCCGCAGCGCCCAGCGCTCGAGAGTGCTCTCGGCGTGAAGAACGAGCACCTCGCGCCTGGACCCCTGGTCGGCGAGAGACCGAAGGATGGATGCACTCGGCGTACATCCGATGCCGGCTGAGGCCAGCACGAGGGGGCTGTCGCCCGTACTCAGCGTGATGTCCCCGCAGGGGTTGGAGAGAATCAGTTGATCCCCGATCTGCACGTCGCGGTGCAGGGCGGGGGAGACCTCGCCGTCCGCATCCAGCCTCGTCGTGAACACGCGGGTGTCGGTCCCGGCGCTGGCGGACCGGGAATACTGGCGCACCTGGTGGATGCCGTCGGGCATCCGTACCGTGACGCTCACGTATTGGCCGGGCAATGACGGCGTGACGGGAGTGTCGTCTGCCGGCTCCAGGGTGAAGGTCACCGCGTCGATTCCCGCAGCCTCTTTAGCCACCACGACCCAGGGTGCCAAGGGGTGATCGCTCGCCGCAGCGGAGTAGAGGCCACTTTCCAACTTGATCAGCGCGTGTGCCATCAGCCAGTAGACCTCGGTCCAGGCGTCGACGATCTCGGGGGTGATCACCTCGCTGAGCTCCTCGGCAATCGCCTCGAACAGGTACTGGTACACCACGTCGTACTGCTCCGGGCGGATGTCGAGGGACACATGTTTGTGCGCGATGCGGGAGAGCATGGCTTCGGGGGTGGTCTCCGGATTATCGACCAGGTGCGTCGCGAAGGCGGCAATGCTGCCAGCAAGCGCCTACTGCTGGGAGCCGTTCTTCTGATTCGAGCGGCTGAACAGCCCGTCGAAGAGTTCGGGGTGGGCGGCGAACATGCGACCGTAAAAGTTTCGGGCGATCACCGGCATTTTCTCCCCGACGAGAGGGAGAGTTGCGGTGATCAGGGGGAGGGATTGGGCCGAGAGCATGCTGACTCCTTTGCGGTGCCGAATGATCTCTTAAAACTAGCATTTGAAATACTAGTTAATTACAGAGGCTAGTAAAAGACTCGTGTCTCTGGTTGATTATGGGGCTGACTGGCGATCACAACGGGGTCCAAATCGGAGTAGAACGCCTCCCGTGCCCGGCGCAATGCACCCCGCACCCCGCACCCGTCGAGCAGCGGACACGGGCCATTGGGGGTGATGCATGCGGCCAGATCGAGGCGAGTGTCCAGTTGGCGCAGGAGCCAGCCGATCGTGGCCTTGCGACCCTCGGCGCTGATCCGCACCCCACCCGAACGCCCACGGGCAACCTCTACGAGCCCGAGTTCGCGCAGTCGGATGATGGCCTTGCTCACGTGGTTGTAGGGCGTCGCGATGGCTTCCGATATTGCCCGGGAGGTCATCATCGCAGCCTCGGGAGAGGCCGCCAGCAGCATGACTACGCGCAGGCAGACATCCGAAAATGCGTTGATCCTCATGTGACCAGAGTAGGGGCGTGCTGGACTCACAACGGTTCGTCGCCAGACCATGACTCGGCGTACCCGGGCGAACCTCGGCACAGGCGCTAGGCTCCGGATGCGGTGTCGGTCGACCCCGGTCAGAGAGGAAATCCATGAGCGCTCGCTTCGAAGAACTGGACTTCCAGCCGACCAGCATGGGAGATCTCACCCTGCGAAGGAGAGTTGAACCCACCCTCGGCGTCGACGTATTCGAGGTGAAACTGGGGGAAGAATTCCTCATGTCCAGCTTATTCACCGTGGCGGAAGAGGAGCTCGCGAATCTGGGTCTCGCGGCTGTCGAGGCAACGGATCTCACTGTTCTGGTCGGCGGCCTCGGCCTCGGCTACACGGCGGTCGCGGCCCTCGCCGACGATCGCGTGCGCTCGCTCACGGTGATCGACACCCTGCCTGCCGTCATCGACTGGCACCTGCGCGGCCTGCTTCCAGTCTCGGCGGCGCTCACGGAAGACCCGAGAACAGCACTGGTGCTCGACGACTTCTTCGGCCTCATGCGTCGACCGCCGGATACGGCATCCGTCCGCTACGACGCGATCCTGCTGGATGTCGACCACTCGCCCCGTCACCAGCTCGACCCGAGCCATGCTGATCTGTATACGTCCAGCGGCATGGAAGCGGTCTCGCTGCACCTGCAAGCGGACGGCGTGTTCGCGCTGTGGTCTGATGACCCGCCCGACGAGGAGTTTCTGACACGAGCATCGGGGGTATTCGCCGCGGTGCAGGCACATGTCGTCGATTTCGATAACCCGCTTACCGGTGGGACCTCATCCAATACCGTGTACGTCGCAACAATGCGCTGAACCTCCCGATCCTGGCCGCAAACCGACGGGACCTTCGGCCCTGCGACGGGGGGACCATCGGCGTTGACTCGGGGGTACACGACAGGAAGGTCATGCCATGAAAGCCCTCGTCTACAAAGGTCCCGGCCAGAAAAGCTGGGAGGATGTTCCGGATCCGGTGATTCTCGCGCCGACCGATGTGATCGTCAAAATGGTGGCGACCACGATCTGCGGCACCGACCTGCACATCCTCAAAGGCGACGTCCCGGAGGTATCCGTCGGTCGGATTCTCGGTCACGAGGGTATCGGCGTGATTACCGAAGTCGGTGACAGCGTCAGCCAGCTGGCCGTCGGAGACCGCGTCATCCTCGCCTGCGTCAGTTCCTGTGGTCAGTGCTCAAACTGTCGCAAAGGTCTCTACAGTCATTGCCTCAACCCGGAGGGAGTCGCGGGTATCGGGTGGATTTTCGGCTACATGATCGACGGCACCCAGGCTGAATACGTGCGCGTGCCGTTCGCCGAGAATTCGGTGTACAAGGTACCGGAAGGAGTCACTGATGCCGAGGGCATCCTGCTCTCCGACATCCTGCCGACGGGCTTTGAGATCGGTGTGCAGTACGGCAAGGTGACGCCGGGAGATGTCGTTGCCGTGATTGGTGCAGGCCCGGTAGGCCTCTCCTCGGTGATGACCGCGCGGCTTTACGGCCCGTCCAAGATCATCGCGATTGATCTCGATAATGCTCGGCTGGCTCGCGCGAAGGATTTTGGGGCGACCGACACCGTGAACTCGGGCGACGCGGACTGGAAAGAACAGGTGCTCGCGCTCACCGACGGACTGGGAGTGGATGTCTCGATCGAGGCCGTCGGCGTGCCCAACACGTTCACCATGGCTACGGACATCGTGCGACCCGGCGGTCATGTCGCCAACATCGGGGTGCACGGCAAGCCCGTCGAGCTCGCGCTGAATGAGCTCTGGATCAAGAACATCGAAATCTCGATGGGCCTCGTGAACACCAACACACTCGGGATGTTGCTGAAACTCGTTGCGGAACACAAGCTACCCGCCGACAAGTTCGTGACTCACGAGTTCACTTTCGAGCAGATGCTTGAGGCCTACGACGTCTTCGGCCATGCCGCGCAACACGATGCGCTGAAGGTGCTGATCCACTGATCAGGGGCGATGAAAGAGCGGGCCGGTCTGTCACGGGGTGGCACGTCGGCCCACTCTCACGGGTCTCGCCTTTTGGTTGTAGCGTCAAGTAACCAACTAGACTGCGCGGATGGATGATCCCCGCTGGCTGACCCCGGAGCAACTGCATTCCTGGATTCGACTGGTCTCGGTAGTTGAGCTGCTGCCCAGCATCCTCGATGCGCAGTTGCAGCGGGATGCGGAGCTCACACACTTCGAGTACTTCACCCTTGCCAGGCTCTCGGAGGCACCGAAGCGCACCCTGCGCATGACGGCACTCTCCGCCGCCACAAACGCGAGTCTCGCTCGCCTGTCGCATGTGATTGCGCGGCTGGAGCGGCGCGGATTCGTGGAACGCACACCGTGCCTCGAAGACCGTCGCGCGACCAATTCATCGCTCACCGAGCTGGGGTGGCGAAAAGTCGTCGAAACGGCGCCGGGCCATGTCGCCACAGTGCGTGACTCAGTGATCGACGTGCTGGATCAGTCGGATGTCGCCGACCTCGACCGCATCATGGGTCGCATCCTTTCGAGGCTCGATCCGACCAACCGATTGCGTAGCTGGGGCGCCGAATAGCTCGACATCCTGAAGGTCCGCAACGTGAGGCGTTCAGTCAGCTGCGACGAGGCCGGGGCGTATACACGGGCGCACTGCGGGAGCTAGGTGATGCAGAGTCCCGTGCCCGAAAAGACGCTGTGACCCGCCGTCGAGCCCCTTGTGTTTGCGGTCGGCCCGGGCCACAGTCCACCATGACCCCACTGGCGATCGAGCGAGGAGAATCCGATGGAAGACAGTTCAGAAGCAGGCCCAACGGTGTTCGTGTTGTTCGGTGCGACCGGCGACCTCGCCAAGCGGATGGTGATCCCGGCGTTTTTCGAGCTAGCGAAGCACGATCTCTTGCCGAAGAAATGGCTCCTGGTGGGAAACGGCCGTGGCGACGTCTCGCACGAGGACTTTCGCGAGCACGTGAGCGAGGTTCTCACCGAGTTCGGTCCGAAGCCCGAGGAGGGGCCCTGGGAGGAGTTCAGCGCTCATTTGCGATTCGCCGGCGGGGGTTTCAAGAAGTCTGATCCGGGATCCCTCCTCGATGTGCTCGCTGACGCGAAGGACGAACTGGGCGATAACGTGCAGTTCATCCACTATCTTGCAATTCCGCCGACTGCCTTCATCACGGTCACGGAGGGACTCGGGGAACACGATCTCGCCGAGCGTTCACGCGTTGTCTACGAGAAACCCTTCGGCACATCCCCCGCGAACTTTCGGGAGTTGGATGCTGCGGTGCACCGAGTGCTCGAGGAGCACCAGGTCTTTCGTATCGACCACTTCCTCGGCAAAGAAGGCACGCAGAATCTGCATGCGCTGCGCTTCGGCAACGGACTGTTCGATACCGCCTGGGACCGTGATCACATTCGAGCAGTGCAAATTGATATTCCCGAGACCCTCGACATCGACGATCGGGCGGAGTTCTACGACGAGACCGGGGCGCTTCTCGACATGATCGTCACCCACCTGTTTCAGGTCGCCGCCGAGATCGCGATGGAACCTCCGCTGTCGATGAAGCACGACGACTTGCAGTCCGCCCGGGAGTCGGTGATCGCCGCGTTCCGGCCCCTGTCGCGAGAGGATGTGGTGTTGGGCCAGTTTGAGGGCTACACCGACACTCAGGGAGTCGCAGCGGACTCGACCACCGACACTTTCGTCGCCGCTCGACTGTGGATCGACACCGATCGCTGGCGCGGCGTGCCGTTCCTGCTGCGCACGGGAAAGCAACTCGCCAAGGACGCCCAACAGGTGAGCATCATTTTTCGCAAGCCGGCTGACGGACCGTTGAGTCACGACGCCCCGGTTGTCGGCAACGTACTCACGGTGACGCTCGCGGGCTCCGGCGCGATTGATCTTCGTATGGTCGTGAAGGAACCCGGTGCAGGGTTCGAGCTTGCCACCGGCACGACGGCACTTCCGTTATCCGAGGTGACCGATGCGGACCCGCTGCCGCCCTACGTCAAACTCATCAACGACGTAGTGCTTGGCGATCGCTCGCTGTACACCCGCCCAGACGGCCTCGGTCACGCCTGGGAAGCGATCGCTCCGATTCTCCAGAACCCGCCAACGGTTCTTCCCTACCCTCGAGGATCATGGGGACCGGATGCCGCGGCACAGCTTGCGGAACCGGATGGCTGGCTTCTCGGGCAGTAGTGGCGCCTGCTATTTGCCTATTTACCGAGAGCGATGGTGCCAGCGATAGCGATGAGTTCAGCCTCATCGACCGTGATACCCGCGTCGAAGAGGCGCACTCGCAACTGGGTGAGCAGGTCTTCCTGCGGTCGGAGGGTGACATCCGCAGCGACCTGGCTGGCGAGGCCGGCGATCTTTTGGTCACGGGTCGCGTCGCCGCTTCCGTCCTGCACGGGCTCGTTCAGTTCACCGGCTTCAGTCATGCGTTCCACTCTCTTTCGGTCTGTTCCAGCGTATCCGCACCGGTGTTGGTTTTCGCCTGGCGGCACCCGATGCGAAGTCTTCGGCGAGAACTCTGGTTAGTCGAGCCCGCTGGGCATCCGCCACAATGGACGCGGTCACGATCGGCCAGTCGGCTCTCACCAGGTTGTCCACATCTGCCTAAAGCGGGTCGGTGAGCGACAGCTCCCACACTGCGAGACCGTGCAGGTTACGACTGAGTGCGAGGGCTTTACGCTCCGAAAGAGAGCGTGAGTCAGACCACCAAACCACTGTGTCATCCGGAAGTGTCGCGGTCCACTCCGCCTCGGTTGGGTTCCAGCGGGCGAGGTCGCCGGCGAGGGTGCGAGAGTCGTCATCGCTCAGCTGCCTGCCGTCCGAGCCATTTCCGGGCCAGGAGTAGCCGTAGCCGGCCACGCCCAAGTCGATGTGGGTTGCGGGAACGCCCGCGGCGAGGAGGGCATCGAGTGCGGTGGTGGCCCAGGGAAGTCCGCCGACCGGGCCGGGCTTCGACCAGGTGGGACCGTGCTGGTCGTAGGCCATCAGAACCACCCGGGAGAGCAGCGGCGTCAACCGCGCGAAGTCGTAGCCCGCACCGAGGTAACGGCCGGGGGACTTCTCGGCCGTTACGGCCATCGACACGGATTTCGGAGCGCCGAGCGACTCGTGCAGCTGGGTGGTGAACGCTGCGAGTCCCGCAGAGTCATTGAGGGTAAGCGATTCCAGATCGATCTGCACTCCGTCGAAGCCAGCGACAGCGACCAGGGTGACGAGCTCGGTGATCACCGCGTTGCGGTGCTCGGGGTTGCCCAGTAGTGCGGTTGCGATCTTCGATGAGAAGTCGTTGGTGATGGTGTCGTAATTGCTCACCAGAAGCTCGGCAGTGAGCCCGCGAGCATGGGCGGCCGCGACAAGGGCGGTCGCAGTCGCTGGAAGCTTCGACACGCCATCGCCGGTTGGGGAGACCACCACCCCATCGATGCCGATTGTCGTGATGGCGTGCGTATCACGGTCGAGCGAGATGGCGTTCGCTTTGTCTGGCACCACATACAGCTCGGTGGGTATTGCTGGTGAGGTGCCCGTCGCGGTCGAGGTCGCGCGGGGCGTGGCGGTCGCCGCCGCGCATCCGCTCATCAGAAGAAGCCCCGCGACTAAACCGAGCGAGGCGACGATTTGACTCTTCACACCGACCCCGTTCGCTCTTCGTCGACCCCTGCGGTCTCGCTCCAGAGTAGACGGGCCCCCCCGGCCGAAGCGAACCGGCGGCGCCGCGGCAGCCTGCCCCAGCGTCGCGACGGGAATTGCAACGAGCTTGCTTTTCCAGCCCGTGACAGTTGCCTCCCCTGAAGTGGTTATGTGTGTCGTTGGGCCTCACAAGACGGGTGCATCAGGTTGCGTCTGCCCTGATTGTCACGAGGCTGCGAAGATCGCGGAACACCCCGCGAATCCGCGCTCTGCTGGCCCTCGCGAAGAGTCACTCCAGTGGTCGGGCACCGAACGCGCCGCTCGGCTCGGGATGACCGACCGCATCCTTGGCCGGGACAGGGAGGGGTGGCGTGAGCAGGGCTACCGAATCGAGGCGCAACGCGGGCACTTCAGGCACCGTTGACACGACCCGGAATCACTCTGGTAAGTCGCGGCCGCGCAGCCTCTCGAGGTCACGTCGTTCGCGTTTGGTTGGACGTCCCGCTCCTCGGTCCCGACTGATCGTCGCCGCCACTTCTTCCTTCGGTGGAGGCGGTGGGGTCAAGTCGATGACGCACTCTGCGGCGACTACCGCGCCGACGCGTTTCGCCACGAGGCGGGCGACCCGAACCGTGCGTTCGAGGTCCGTGTTTCGTAACCGAACCTCATCGCCGATGTGCACAGGCTGGGCGGCTTTGGCTCTCTCGCCATTCACGTGCACGTGTCCGGCATGGCAGGCGGCCGTCGCTGCCGAACGGGTCTTTGAGAGTCGCACGGCCCAAATCCAGCTGTCGACGCGCGTGCTCGACGGGGCATCCATTGTTTGACTCTACGGCCTGGGAAATGCGGTGAAGGTGCGCAATGCGGCGCGGCTCACGCGTCGGAGAGAGCACCCTTCCAGCTGACAAGCGCGCGTACCGTCTCGCTCCTGTCATCCGCGAGGCGCCTCATCACGTCGGCTGGCGCGAAAAAATTGACGGCGACGAATCCGCGCACGCGCTCTGAAGGATCATTGGCGAGTGAGCGCAGCACGACAAACGGAGCCGTCTCATTCCGGGCGACGCACGCACGAACCCGCTCGTCGGGGTCTTTCGAAAGCGCAACGAAGAGATCTTCAGGGGTGTTAAAGCTGCTTGCCGCACTCTCGCGGATCTTTGGGTTTGCATCCGCTGCCAACAGCCGAAGGCGGCGGATCTTGCTCTCGGTCACCGGGGGAGCAGGATGGAGCCTCGACGCTTCTTCGCTCGTCAGCATCGACGGACGGTGATCGCGCATGGCCTGGCGCTGGGCGGGGGTATTGAAGCGGATGCACGACATGAACGACACGTTACCGACAGCGCCCGTCGGACGCGCCCAAACACCCCGGCGATCATTGAACACGCATCATTGCTCGGGTGACGGCTCGTACCTGCCGCCGCCGAGCAAATCTCGATAGCACCGACTGGGATATCCCGGTTCTCCAGCACCGTGAGCGTTGGGAGGATGATCACAGCGAAGCAATGGTCCTCGCTACCCGAGTAGCCGCCCTTCCGGGCGAAGTGAGCCGTGAGCGGGACATCCCAGAGGTCACGAGCACGCGCATCAGGTCGAGTCGCGCGTGCTGCAGGCCAGCTCCTCCGCCGAAGATCCAGGGTCAGACGACCGGCAGCAGCGACCAGCGTCGATCGACCCAGGAGTAATCGCTCGTGAACATCGAGGCGGCAGGGGCGATGACGCATGCCGCCACGAACACGAAAGCGACGATAACCAGCGGTGCCATGAAGCGAAGCTGAAGCTCACCCGGCTCGCGGATAGACTCTGGCTCGTGGAACCTCAGCAGAGCTACCAGGTGAGTTCCCGGATTTTCACGATCCCCAACATCCTGAGCTTCGTCCGGCTTCTTCTCGTCCCTGTCTTTCTCATCCTCATCGTGCGGGGCGAAGACGGCTTCGCACTTCTCGTGCTGGTCTTCTCGAGCATCACAGACTTCCTCGACGGGGTCATCGCCCGCAAACTCAACCAGGTCACGCGCCTCGGCCAGTTGCTAGACCCGGCGGCCGATCGACTCTTCATCTTCACTGCGCTCATCGGGCTTGCGGTGCGCGGGGTGATCCCGTGGTGGCTCGTGATCGTAATCGTCGGGCGGGATGTCATGCTCGCGATCCTCGGCGTCACTCTTGCCAACTTTGGATACGGGCCGCTCCCCGTGCATCATCTTGGAAAAGTGGCCACGTTCTGCCTGTTCTACGCGCTACCGATCCTGATGATCGGGCAGGCATTCCCCGCAGCGGCGTGGATCACCGTGCCATTCGGGTGGGCCTTCGCGCTATGGGGAGCCTTCCTGTATTGGTGGGCCGGCATCATTTATCTGCGTGAAACCGTGCGCGTCACAAGAATTCCGCGACCCGGCGAGGTCATTGAATCCGATACGCTGAAGCGCTAGCAACTGTCGTCGAGCGATGACGACAAAACACACGCCGCTCGTGAGAGCTCGGCGAATATGGGAGGTGCGTTATGGTCGACCCGGTCAACCAGGATGACGCGGCGAGAAACCGGCCGCGCGACACCGACACCACCCTTCACCTGACTACGGACTTTGAAGCACAGCTGGCTGCCCTCGAGGGCGAAGTTTCTCCCGAGGAGAAGTCGTCGATCGCCGCGCTGCCCTCCGGATCTGCTCTTCTCGTTGTGCGCCGCGGCCCGAACACCGGAGCCCGATTTCTGCTCGACGCCGATGTTACGACCGCGGGACGACATCCGGATGCCGACATCCTTCTCGACGATGTAACCGTCTCGAGGCGCCACACCGAATTCCTCCGCCACGGCACCGCCTTTGAGATCAAGGATCTCGGCTCGCTCAACGGCACCTATTTCGATGGCGTCCGCATCGATACCGCTCTACTTCGCGACGGGGCGGAGGTGCAGGTGGGCAAGTTTCGCCTCACCTTTTATGCCTCCAGACTGGATCTCGTTCACCAGGCGAGCAAGTAGTGCCCCGCGCGTCTGCCCAGGCCCGTGTGCCTGGCGCTGCTCCGCTGCTGAGCATCGGCCAGGTGCTTGCCCGCCTCACCGTCGAGTTCCCCGACCTCACCCCCTCGAAGCTGCGTTTTCTCGAGG
Organism: Frigoribacterium sp.; assembly: GCA_025408445.1. Lineage (GTDB taxonomy): Bacteria > Actinomycetota > Actinomycetes > Actinomycetales > Microbacteriaceae > Lacisediminihabitans. The sequence continues at coordinate 33,635 of JANYIZ010000176.1, forward strand.
AGCGCCAGCTCATCTCCCCGGCCCGCACTGAATCCGGCTACCGCAAGTTCTCGCCAAGCGACCTCGACCGCCTGCGTTTCGTGTTGACAATGCAGCGCGATCACTATCTGCCCCTCAAGGTCATCCGCGGCTATCTCGACGAACTGGATGCCGGCCGACCGCCCGTAATGCCGGGCGGTTCCACCTTCGCCTCGCCATCCATTCTCTCGGTGGAGAGGCGGATGTCACGCGACGAGCTCATTCGCGAAGCCGGAGCAACCCCGCAGCTGCTGAACGATGCAGTCTCCTCCTCGCTCGTCGCTCCCGCCGATCTTCACGGTGAGGAGGCTCTCGCCGTGCTTTCCTCGCTCGTCGAACTGCAGCGCTCCGGCATCGAGCCACGACACCTGAGAGGTTTCCGCGCCGCCGCTGAGCGCGAGCTCGGACTCATTGAGAGCGCCCTGATCCCGGTAGCGCGACGAAAAGACGCGTCGAGCCGGGCCAAAGCGGGCGAACTCGCGCGCGAGATCGCCGGACAGCTCGAGATCGTGCGATCGAGCCTGATTCGCTCGGCACTATCTCGCCTAGACCCCTAAGCTGAAATCCCCCCCGATTTTCGACGTCGAGAATGCTATCTGACCGACACGCCGACACCTCGGATCGCTAAAGCGACGCAACCGGGTGGTCCTCTCGGTAACGTGGGGAGAGACAGAAGTATCAACCACTCCTTGAGAGTTGAGGGTGGTCGACAACAGGTGGAAGGCAGTCACATGAGTGAGCTCAGTACCCGTAACGAGGATTCTCGCTACGACCTCGGATTGCTCTTCACCGATGGCCTCCCCGACCTCGATAACACCGCGGGCTATCGCGGGGCGGTGGCCGCGCGCGCCGCGGGGATCAGCTACCGCCAGCTGGACTATTGGGCTCGCACCGAGCTTGTCGAACCGACAGTGCGAGGCGCCGCAGGATCCGGCTCCCAGCGTCTCTATGGCTTTCGCGACATCCTTGTGCTCAAGCTCGTCAAGCGCCTCCTCGACACCGGCATTTCCCTGCAGCAGATCCGCACGGCGGTGAACCAACTCCGCGAATCCGGAGTGAACGACCTCGCCCAGACCACTCTCATGAGCGATGGCGCGAGTGTCTACCTCTGCACCTCCAACGACGAGGTCATCGACCTGGTTGGCCGCGGTCAGGGCGTCTTCGGCATCGCCGTTGGCAAGGTGCTTCGCGAGGTGGAGAACAGTCTTGTCGAGCTCGACTCGGAGCGTCCGGATGTCGCGGACGAGCTAGCCGCCCGCCGCGCCACTCGCGCCTCCTAGCGCCGCGCCACTCGCGCCTCTTAGCGCCGCGCGCGGTGCCATCCGCGCGCCTGCGGGTGCAGCCTGGTGCCCTGCCATGATTTGACTCGTGCTCCGATCCCGGCCAGTCTCCCGTGCCCGGTGCGAAATGCAGGAGCGAGTGTGACCTGAGTTGCAGGTGAGGCTCATCTGCATCGTCTGTCACAGGGCGTCCTGCATTTCGGACAGGGCGGTGGACGAGGCGAACGCGCCGTAGGCCGACGGATGCCCCGAGGCCGGTGAAATCCGGCGGCCTCGAATTACGCAGTGACCGCGTACTCGCCGATCTTGGCGGTGCGCAGCACGCGATCGAGCAGGAGGTCGAAGTTGTGCGCCATCTCCTGTGCGCTCTCGCCCGGCCAGACATGCAGCGGTTTCGCGGCACCCTGAGCCTGCTGAAGCGAGGTGCGCTCGGGCAGCTGCGGGCTGAGAACGAGAGGGCCGAACATGTCCCGCAGCTCCTTGATGCGGAACTGGTGTTCGAGGGACTGCACGCGGGCCCGATTCACGATGATGCCGAGAGGCTGCAGTCGAGGGGAGAGGCCGCGACGAATCTCCTCGATGGCTCGGAGCGCACGGTCGGCGGCGGCCACGGAGAACAGCCCCGGTTCGGTCACGACGGTCACGCGGTCCGATGCGGCCCACGCAGTCCGAGTGAGTGCGTTGAGCGAGGGGGCACAGTCGATCAACACGAGGTCGTAGTCGGCCTCGACATTGGCGAGGGCCTCTTCGAGCTTCCAGATCTCTTTGATGCTCGGATGCGGCCCATCGAAGTTGATGGCTGCCGGGCTCCCGATCATCACGTCGATCGTCCCGGGGCGACCCTTGGTCCAGCCGCTCGGCGCGATCGCGGCCCGCACGATCTTTTCCTTGGGCGAGGCGAGCACGTCGGCCACATTGAGGTGACCGGCGACATTGATATCCATGCCGGTGGATACGTCGGACTGGGGGTCAAGGTCGACAACGAGGGTTCGTAAGCCCTTCGAGAAGGCCGCCGAGGCCAGCCCGAGCGTCACCGTTGTCTTTCCGACCCCACCCTTGAGAGAGCTGACGCTGAGTACATGCACGAGGGTCCACGATACCTTCACTAGTCTCAAAGAACCTAAATCATGGCCGCCCGCACAGCGCCTTGACGGACTATCAACAGCATCACTCGGCCCTAAACTGGCCGAAGTTCGGAAAGGACCAGATGTTCACCAAGATCCTCGTGGCCAATCGTGGCGAAATCGCCATCCGTGCTTTTCGTGCTGCTTATGAGCTTGGCGCCCAGACGGTCGCTGTCTTCCCCTATGAGGACCGTAACTCCATGCATCGCCTCAAGGCTGACGAGGCCTACCAGATCGGTGAGCCCGGGCATCCGGTGCGCGCATATCTCGATGTCTCGGAGGTCATCCGTGTCGCCCTCGAGTGCGGTGCCGACGCTATCTACCCCGGCTACGGATTCCTCTCGGAGAACCCCGAGCTTGCCGAAGCCGCCGCGGCCGCCGGTATTACCTTTATCGGCCCGGGCCAGCAGGTGCTCGAAATGGCCGGCAACAAGGTCACGGCCAAGGAACACGCGATCGCGGCGGGTGTTCCCGTGCTCGCCTCCACTCCGGCGTCCAAGAACGTCGAGGAACTGCTGGCCGGTGCCGATGCCATCGGTTTCCCCATCTTCGCCAAGGCCGTCGCCGGTGGTGGCGGACGCGGGATGCGACGGGTTGAGAGGAAGGAAGACCTGCGCGCCGCACTCCTCGAGGCCATGCGCGAGGCCGACAGCGCCTTCGGCGACCCGACAATGTTCCTCGAGCAGGCGGTGGTGCGCCCGCGTCACATCGAGGTGCAGATCCTGGCGGATGCAACGGGGGAGACCGTTCACCTGTTCGAACGTGACTGCTCGGTGCAGCGTCGGCACCAGAAGGTGATCGAAATCGCGCCGGCTCCGAATCTCGACGAAGTGACGCGCGAGGCGATGTACCGTGACGCGATCGCCTTCGCCAAGTCGATCGGCTACGTCAACGCCGGCACCGTTGAGTTTTTGCTCGATACGGAGGGGGAGCGTAAGGGCCAGCACGTTTTTATCGAGATGAACCCGCGCATTCAGGTGGAGCACACCGTGACCGAGGAGGTCACCGATATCGACCTCGTTCAGTCGCAGATGCGTATCGCCTACGGGCAGTCGCTCGGTGAACTCGGCCTTCACCAGGAAGACATCCATCTGCGCGGTGCCGCACTGCAGTGCCGCATCACGACCGAGGATCCTGCGGCGGGTTTCCGCCCCGACACCGGCATGATCACCACTTATCGTTCGCCGGGTGGTGGTGGTATCCGCCTCGATGGTGGCACGATCGACCCCGGCACCCAGATCAGCCCGCACTTCGACTCCATGCTCGTGAAGATGACCTGCCGCGGGCGTGACTTCCCGGCAGCCGTTGCGCGGGCCAAGCGCGGACTCGCCGAGTTCCGCATCCGCGGCGTCTCCACCAACATCCCGTTCCTGCAGGCAGTGCTCGACGACCCGTCCTTCCAGGCCGGCGACCTCAGCACCGCCTTCATCGAGGAACGTCCGGAGCTCTTCGACACCTACCAGTCGAAGGACCGCGGCACCAAGATCCTCAACTGGCTCGCGGATGTCACGGTCAACCGTCCGTACGGCGACGGTGCGGGTATTCTCAATCCGGCGCTCAAGCTGCCGGACGTCGATCTCAGCCAGCCTGCACCGGCCGGTTCCCGGCAGCGCCTGCTCGAACTCGGCCCGGTCGGGTTCGCCGCCGCCCTGCGCGCCCAGACCGCGCTCGCGGTGACCGAGACCACGTTCCGCGACGCCCACCAGTCGCTGCTTGCGACGCGGGTGCGCACCAAGGATCTCGTGGCCGTGGCTCCCTATGTCGCCCGCATGACCCCGCAACTGCTCTCGGTGGAAGCCTGGGGCGGCGCGACCTATGACGTCGCTCTCCGCTTTCTGGGCGAGAACCCCTGGGACCGTCTCGCCGCCCTGCGTGAGACGCTGCCGAACGTTGCTATCCAGATGCTGCTCCGGGGCCGCAACACCGTTGGCTACACGCCGTACCCCACCGAGGTGACGGATGCCTTCGTGCGTGAAGCGGCCTCCACCGGCGTCGATATCTTCCGTATCTTCGACGCTCTCAACGACGTCTCCCAGATGCGCCCGGCGATCGACTCGGTGCTCGAGACCGGGTCTGCCCTCGCCGAGGTCGCCCTGTGCTACACCGGTGACCTGCTTGATCCGGCGGAAGATCTCTACACCCTTGACTACTACCTCAGGCTCGCGGAGCAGATTGTGGATGCTGGCGCCCACATCATCGCCATCAAGGACATGGCGGGACTGCTGCGCGCGAGCGCCGCCGAGAAGCTTGTGACCGCCCTGCGTGACCGTTTCGACCTGCCCGTGCACGTGCACACCCACGACACGGCCGGTGGCCAGCTCGCCACTCTTCTCGCGGCCAGCCGCGCCGGAGCCGACGCCGTGGATGTCGCGAGTGCGCCGATGGCCGGCACGACCAGCCAGCCCTCGGCATCCGCTCTCGTCGCCGCGCTCGCCCACACCGAGCGGGACACCGGCATCTCGCTGCAGGCCGTCTCCGATCTTGAGCCCTACTGGGAGGCCGTGCGTCACGCCTACAAGCCATTCGAATCCGGGCTGCCGGGACCGACGGGCCGCGTCTACCACCACGAGATTCCCGGAGGCCAGCTGTCGAACCTGCGCCAGCAGGCGATCGCACTGGGGCTCGCCGACCAGTTCGAGAAGATCGAAGACCTCTACGCCGCCGCCAACAAGATGCTCGGTCGCCCGCCCAAGGTCACCCCGTCGTCGAAGGTCGTCGGTGACCTCGCTCTGGCGCTGGCGGCTGCAAACGCCGATCCGGCCGACTTCGAGGCGAACCCCGACAGGTATGACATCCCCGATTCGGTCATCGGCTTCATGGCAGGAGAACTCGGTGACCTTCCGGGGGGATGGCCCGAACCTTTCCGCACCAAGGTGCTCGCCGGTCGCACCGTGAAGATCGGCATCGAGGAGATTACGGATGCCGATCGCGCTGGGCTGGCCGGAGACGCAGAATCCCGGCGAGACACCCTCAATCGACTCCTCTTTGCCGCTCCGACGAAGGCATTTGAAGCGGTGCGGGAGCAGTACGGCGACCTCTCGGTGATCGACACCGTCGACTACCTGTATGGCCTGCGCCAGGGCCAGGAACACGTCATCGATATCGAGAAGGGTGTGAGCCTCTATATCGGGCTCGAGGCAATCGGCGACGCCGATGACATGGGTATGCGTACGGTCATGACGATGATCAACGGCCAGATGCGTCCCGTGTTCGCGCGGGACCGCGGCATCACCGTCGAGACCAAAACCGCGGAGAAGGCGGATGCCACCCTGGCGGGCCACATCGCCGCGCCGTTCTCCGGCGTCGTGACCCTGCAGGTCACCGACGGCGATTCTGTTGCGGTCGGCCAGAGCGTGGCATCCATCGAGGCCATGAAAATGGAGGCAGCCATCACGGCATCCGTCGCGGGTACCGTCAAGCGTCTCGCTATCCCGCGGACTCAGCAGGTGGATGCCGGAGACCTGCTCGTCGTGATCGAACCGGCCTAATCGCGGGTACAGTCGGCCCCATCCGGTGCTATTCGCCCCTCGCGGTAGAATGGAGGGCCTTTATTGCACCGTCTTCAGCACAACGAAGGGTTCTTGGTATGTCGACCAGAAGCAGGGAATCGGAGAGTCGCGACCCGCTTTCCGACCCCAAAGTAGGCTACGACTTCGCCGACGCCGCCGGGGACGACCTCACCGTGAGCCTGCCTCAGAGTCTCACCATCGAGGTAAGTCTTCCCACCCCGGTGCATGCCGCGCCCGATGATGAGCTCGCCGTGTCGATCGTAGAAGTGCCCGTGAACCCGGGCTCTGTCGAGGTCGTAAAGCCGTCAACCATGTCCATTGCCGTGGTGGCTCCGACGCCCGCTCCTGAGCCGAAGCCAGAACCTGTCGTCATCCCGGAGCTGCCGACCAACGATGAACGTGCCCTGAACCGCCGCGATCTCAGTCGACGCGAACGCGCACGCGGCGACATCCCGACGACGCCAGAGGTCGCGAGCATGCTAACCGCGGAGCGGCTCATCGATGCGCGCAAGAAAAAGCGCGTGAAGCCAGAGGGTGGACTGAACGCCTTCCTTTATGTCGCAACGCTGCACATCGTGAACCGCGGCGACTCGCCGAGCGTTCTCGCCCGAAAGGCCGTGGAGGCCCGCGTCGATAAGAAGTTCGAGGGTGGAGCCCGCTTCATCCCGGTGCTCACGCGCAAGGGTGGCGTGGGCAAGACCACAATCACCGCGCTCCTCGGGATGGCGCTCAGCGACATCCGCGAAGACCGCATCATCGCGATCGACGCCAACCCCGACCGCGGCACGCTGTCCGAGCGTGTCAACAAGCAGACACGCTCGACCGTTCGGGACGTCGTAACACTGGCCCCGACCATCAATAGCTTCAATGACTTCACGACGATGGTGTCGCGCGATGAGACGCGGCTCGACATCCTCGCCTCTGACACTGACCCGCTGCTTTCCGAAGCCTTCGACGAGAACGACTACAACGTGGTCGCCGACCTCGCCGCCCGGTTCTACTCGATCGTGCTCACCGATTGCGGAACGGGAATCGTGCACTCCGTGATGCGGGCGACACTGCAACGAGCCGATTCCGTGGTGATCGTGTCCGGAGGAAGTGTCGACGAGGCTCGACTCGCATCCGAGACGCTCACCTGGTTGGAGGCGAACGGCTATCAAGATCTCGTGAAGAATGCTGTGGTGGCGCTCAACACTGCAACACAGGGCACCAATCTCGTGAAACTCGAGGAAATCGAGGCCCACTTCAAGTCCCGGGTGCGTGAGATCGTGCGCATCCCCTACGACCCGCAGCTGGCCGCCGGTTCCGTGATCAACTACCGCGATCTCAAGCCACTCACCAAGGCATCGGCCCGCGAACTAGCCGCACTCGTCACGGACGGCCTCCCCGCTCGCCAGGGTGCCTGACCGACAGCAGTCGAGCGTTCTGCCGGGTTGGCGGCCGGTAATCTCACCCAACCAACCCGGAAGCGAGCGAACGAGCATGACCGAGCGACAGATCCGAATTTTCGGCGATCCGGTGCTGAAGACCGTCTCGGATCTGATCCGCCCGACGGATGACGTGACCGGCCTCATCGAGGATCTAATCGATACGGTGAAAATCCCCGGTCGTGCGGGAGTGGCAGCGCCACAGATCGGGGTAAACCAACGGGCCTTCAGCTACAACGTTGACGGGCAGATCGGGTACATCATCAATCCGGTCGTGGTGGAGCTGTCGGGCGAGCCGGAACTCGTGGATGAAGGCTGCCTTTCGGTGCCGGGCTTCTACTTCGAGCGACTGCGCTATCCATTCGCCCGGGTGACCGGAATCGATCTCGACGGTAATGCGATCGAGCTGAATGGTGAAGGGGTACTGGCTCAGGCGCTTCAGCACGAGACGGACCACCTCGATGGAAAGCTCTATATCGACGGCCTCGAGAAGGGCCTCCGACGAGAGGCGATGCAGGCCATCCGCAACAGCGACTGGTTCTAGCCTCTCCGGCCCGGTACTGGGCTAGCGGCGCGGATCGCTAGTATGAGATACCCTCCGATTTAGGCGCGCTTTGGAACATGCCTTCGATGTCAGCGGCGAAGTCGGCGAGAATCACGTTGCGCTTGATACTCAGCTTGGGGGTGAGGTGTCCGCTCGCCTCGGTGAGCTCCCGAGTGAGGATCACGAACTTGCGGATCGACTCCGCCCGGGAGACTGTCGCGTTCGCTGCATCCACCGCCCGCTGAATCTCTGCAACGACCTTCGGATGCCGCGCCGCCTCCTCGATGGACATTGAGGCGTCTTCACTAATGTTGTTGAGCCACACCGGCAGCATCTCGGGATCGAGGGTGATCAGGGCGCCGATGAACGGCTTCTGTTCGCCCACCACGATCACCTGGTCGACGATCGGGTTAGCGCGGATGGGATCCTCGAGCTGGGCTGGTGAGACATTCTTGCCACCGGCGGTGACGATGATCTCTTTCTTGCGCCCGGTGATGGAGAGGTAGCCTTCGTCGTCGAACTCGCCAATGTCACCGGTCGTGAACCACTCGCCGTCGAAAACCTTCGCGGTCTCCTCGGGGTTTTTCCAATAACCGTCGAAGATGTTGATGCCTTTGGCCTGGATCTCACCGTCCTCCATAATGCGAACGGAGACGCCGGGAAGCGGTGGCCCCACCGTGCCGATTTTGAAGTTCGACGGGCGGCTCACGGAGATCGGCGCAGTGGTCTCGGTGAGCCCATAGCCCTCGAGAATCTTGATGCCGAGACTGCGGTAGAAGTGGCCGAGCCGAAGGCCGAGGGGAGCCGATCCAGACACCGCGAACTTGACCTGACCACCCATCGCTTCGCGGATCTTGGACAGCACGAGGCGGTCGAACACGGCGAACTGCAGCTTGAGTCCGAGAGGCACGACTCCGGCATCGAGCGCCTTCGAGTGCTCGATGGCGACAGCAGCGGCGCGGCGGAAGATCTTGCCCTTGCCGCCGCTCTCTGCCTTCTGCTCCGAAGAGTTGTAGACCTTTTCGAAGACGCGAGGCACTGCGAGCAGGAATGTCGGCTTGAAGGAGGCCATGGCCGGGAGTAGTTGCTTCGTATCGGACTGGTGGCCCACCTGCACCCCGCCGTGAATGCTCAGCACGGCGATGAACCGGGCGAAGATATGGGCCAGAGTGATGAACAGCAGTGTCTTCGACTGCGTGTTCACCACCTCAGGGATCGCCAGGGCTGCGTTGCGCGCGAGTTCCACAAAGTTGGAGTGGGTGAGGACACAGCCCTTCGGGCGTCCGGTGGTGCCAGCGGTGTAGATCAGAGTGGCGAGGTCTGACCCCTTGGCCATCACGCGGCGTCGTTCAATCTCCTCGTCCGTTACCTCAGCGCCGCTTGCTGCCAGCTTGTCGAGGTCTCCGAGATTTATTTTCCAGGCGTTACGAATCAGGGGAAGGTCCGCGTAGACCTCGTCAAAGCGGGCAAAATGATCCGGCGTCTCCGTGATCATGGCAATCGCGCCGGAATCGGCGAGATTCCACTGCACCTGGCTGGGGGAGGATGTCTCGTACACGGGCACGAGCACCGCGCCAGCGAACCACGTGGCGAAATCGATGAGAGTCCACTCATAGCGCGTCTTGCACATGAGCCCGATCTTGTCGCCCGGCTGGATGCCGGCGGCGACGAGGCCCTTCGCGAGAGCAACCACCTGGGCGAGGAACTCGGAGGCGGAAACATCCGTCCAGCTTCCGGATGCGGTGGGGAGCGCGAAGAGCGGGAGATCCGGGGTGGACTTCACCCGGTCGACCAGCAGGTCCGTCGCGTTCGCATCGGGATCGGCATCGACAAGAGCGGGTACGTCATATTCCTGCACGGCAACTCCTTTGGGGCCGGCACGGGCTCCAGGTTGAAGCCGTTTCGTGCACAATCGGGGCGGGGCGCCAAATAGTGCAAGACACCCCCGTTGGCTAAACTCTATGTGGTGCGACGGGGAATCGATCTACCGGTTGTACCTCTCCCACAACTTGCACTCCCCTCATCTCTCCCTCGGAACAAAGGTCATTGCGCGTGCATGCAATCGGAATCGATATCGGCGGCACCAAGATCGCGGGGGCCCTCGTCTCCGAGCTGGGGGAGATCATCGTGGAAGATCGGGTGGCCACTCCGACCACCGGGTCTGAGCAGATCGTCGACGCGGTCGTCGCCATGATCGAGCGCCTGCACGCCGGCCATGAGGTGCAGGCCGCTGGCGTCGCCGCCCCGGGATTCATCGATGCGGCCCAGTCGACGGTGTACTACACGCCGAATATCAGCTGGCGGCACGAGCCACTCCGAGAGCGCCTCACCGACCGACTCGACCTCGACATCACTATTGATAACGATGCCAACGCGGCCGGCTGGGCCGAGTTCCGCTTCGGCGCCGGCCGCCTCTACAGCGACATGACCATGCTCACCATCGGCACCGGGGTCGGTGGGGCCATCGTCACCCAGGACCGCCTGTTCCGCGGCGGGTTCGGCGCGGGAGCCGAGCTTGGCCACATGCGCGTCGTGCCGGACGGCCTCCCGTGCGGCTGCGGCGCCCGCGGTTGTATCGAGCAGTACGGCTCCGGTCGCGCGCTGCTTCGTATGGCCAATGCGATTGCGGATATGGACGGCATCGGCCTCGGGCTCGCTGCGGTGCGCGAACAGAAGGGCGTCCTCACCGGGCCGGATGTCGCAGACCTCATCGTTGCTGGTGACGCTGGTGCTGTGCAGGCGCTCCGCCAACTCGGCACCTGGCTCGGTCAAGCCTGCGCCTCGCTCAGCGCGGTGCTCGATCCTCAGGTCTTCGTCTTCGGCGGGGGCGTCGCGGTGGCCGGTGACCTTCTGCTCGATCCGATCCGGGAGGCCTACCTTTCTTGCCTCCCTGCACGCGGATTTCACCCCGAACCTGCGTTCGTGATCGCCGAACTGGTGAACGACGCGGGCGTCGTGGGAGCGGCAGACTTGGCGAGACTTCACTCCGAAAGCCGGTAGTCAGGCGCGAAGCCGTTAGAGTAAGGCAATCTCTGAAGGCGTGGGTTACAAATGTTCTACTGGTTCATGAAGAACCTGGTTGCGGGTCCTCTGCTCAAGACCGCCTTCCGTCCGTGGGTCACCGGGCACGAGAACATCCCGAAATCGGGCGGTGTGATCATGGCATCCAATCATCTCTCGTTCATCGACTCAGTGTTCCTGCCGCTCGTGATGGACCGCCGCATCAGCTTTCTCGCCAAGAGCGATTACTACACGGGGCGCGGCACCAAATCGTGGATGATCAAGAACTTCCTGACGGCCACAGGGATGATCCCGATCGACCGCTCTGGGGGCAAGGCGTCCGAGGCGTCTTTGCAGACCGGGCTCGGGGTGCTCGCGCGCGGTGAGGTACTCGGCATTTATCCGGAGGGCACTCGTAGCCCCGATGGCCGGCTCTATCGGGGTCGCACCGGTGTCGCCCGCATGATTCTCGAGGGCGGCGTTCCGGTGGTGCCGGTCGCGATGATCGATACCGAGAAGGTGATGCCCATCGGATCGCGCTTGCCGAAGGTGCGCCGAATCGGAATTGTCATCGGAAAGCCGCTCGATTTCTCGCGGTTCGAAGGCATGGAGGGCGACCGCTTCATTCTTCGTTCGATCACCGACGAAATCATGTACGAGCTCAATCGCCTCAGTGGCCAGGAGTACGTGGATGTCTATGCCTCCTCCGTCAAGGAGAAGCAGGCTTCACTCAGCCGGTAAGCTGGCAAGTCGGGCCATTCTCTCTTTCTCTCAGCCCGATCTCACCCCCAGCGCATTGAGGAACCACCCCCTGTGTTTGCCAGCAATGATGACCCGGTCGTACTCGCAGATCCGTCCGTAATCGCCGGTCTCGACCACTGGCGCACACTGCCGATCAAGCAGCAGCCTCAGTGGCCGGATGCCTCGGCGGTGCAGGCTGCTTCAGCAGAGATCGCCACGCTTCCGCCCCTCATCTTTGCCGGTGAGGTTGACGTGTTGCGCGAGCGTCTCGCCGCCGCCGCGCGTGGCCAGGCCTTCCTGCTGCAGGGCGGCGACTGCGCCGAGACTTTCGCCGGGGCGACCGCCGACGCCATCCGCAATCGCGTCAAAACGGTGCTGCAAATGGCTGTGGTGCTCACCTACGGTGCTTCCACCCCGGTGATCAAGATGGGCCGGATGGCTGGACAGTTCGCCAAGCCGCGCTCGAGCGACACAGAGACCCGCGGAGACGTGACCCTGCCGGCGTACCGCGGCGACATCGTCAACGGCTTCGACTTCACGCCGAAGTCGCGCGAGGCAGATCCCCGCCGTCTCGTGCAGGGGTACCACACCTCGGCATCCACGATCAATCTCGTACGCGCCTTCACCCAGGGTGGTTTCGCCGACCTGCGCCAGGTACACCGGTGGAATCAGGGCTTCGCCCGCAACCCGGCGAACGTGCGTTACGAGCAGATGGCCCACGACATCGACAAGGCCATCAAGTTCATGCAGGCGGCGGGCGCCGATTTCGACGAACTCAAGCGCGTGGAGTTCTACACCAGTCATGAGGGCCTGCTCATGGACTACGAGCGCCCGATGACGCGAATCGACTCGCGCAACGGCACACCGATCAATACCTCGGCACACTTTATCTGGATCGGGGAGCGCACCCGCGACCTCGACGGCGCCCATGTGGACTACATGTCTCGCGTGCGCAACCCGATCGGCGTCAAGCTCGGCCCGACGACCAAGATCGACGACATGCTTCGGCTCATCGACAAGCTCGATCCGAACCGCGAGCCCGGACGTCTGACCTTTATTACTCGCATGGGAGCTGGCAAGGTACGGGACGCTCTACCGCCGCTTCTTGAGGCGATCAAGCAGGTCGATGCCAACCCGCTGTGGGTCACCGACCCGATGCACGGAAACGGCCTCACCACACCGCTCGGCTACAAGACGCGTCGCTTTGACGATGTTGTGGATGAGGTCA
>JANYIZ010000177.1 GCA_025408445.1 Frigoribacterium sp.
GATCTACGGTCCGGAGTCCTCCGGTAAGACCACGCTCACTCTCCATGCCATCGCCAACGCCCAGAAGGCCGGTGGAATCGCCGCCTTCATCGATGCCGAGCATGCCCTCGATCCCGAGTACGCCAAGGCGCTCGGTGTCGATATCGATGCCCTTCTCGTCTCCCAGCCCGACACGGGGGAGCAGGCGCTCGAGATCGCCGACATGCTCATCCGCTCCGGATCGATCGACCTGGTCGTAATCGACTCCGTGGCGGCACTTGTGCCCCGCGCCGAGATCGAAGGAGAGATGGGCGATTCGCACGTCGGCCTCCAGGCCCGACTCATGTCGCAGGCCCTTCGCAAGCTCACCGGTGGGCTCAGTCAGACCAACACCACCATGATCTTCATCAACCAGCTTCGCGAGAAGATCGGTGTGTTCTTCGGCTCACCCGAGACCACCGCGGGAGGCAAAGCGCTCAAGTTCTACGCCTCCGTTCGACTCGACATCCGCCGCATTGAAACCCTCAAGGAGGGCACGGACGCTGTCGGTAACCGCACCCGGGTGAAGGTCGTCAAGAACAAGATGGCTCCACCGTTCAAGCAGGCTGAGTTCGACATCCTCTACGGCACCGGCATTTCCCGTGAGGGAAGCCTGATCGACTTCGGTGTCGAGCACGAGATCGTGCGCAAGTCGGGAGCCTGGTACACCTACGACGGCGACCAACTCGGGCAGGGCAAGGAGAACTCGCGTAAGTACCTGATTGAGCACGCAGCCACCGCCAACGAGATCGAGCAGAAGATCAAGGACAAGCTCGGCATTATTGTCGACGCGAAGGCCGCTGCGGCCGCTGCCTCACGGGCCAAAGCGGATGCCAACGCGGAGCTGGTGGCGGCTAAGGCCGCGGGCACGCTGACCTCGGCCTCTACTCCTGCGAAGAATTCGCGTGCTACCGCAGCCGAAGCCAAGGCTGCGGCTAACGCGAGTTTTGCGGAGCTCGACAGCCGCACCGCGATCGGAGCGTAGGCCATGGTCTCCGGTGACGGTCCGAAGCTGGCGCGGATCAGCTATCTGCCCGGCGCCACGCCACCGCCGTCACCGGAAAGCAATCCTGCTGAGGCCATCGCTGCCGAACCGCCGGCAGCGCCCGATTTCGTCTCCTTTTTCGCGGAATCGAGAGACGCGGAATCGAGAGACGCGGAATCGAGTGATGCTGACTCGGGCGATGCAGACTCGGGCGATGCACCAGCTGAGAAGGGCAACAGGCGCCGCGAGGTTCGCGCCGAGAACGTGAGCATGCACGCCCTCACCCGGCGAGGGATGTCGCGCTGGGAGCTCGAGAAGACCCTGCTCTCTCGCGAATTGGACGGGGAGGTCGTGGAAGCGGAGCTCGACCGGCTCGAAGGGGTCGGTCTCCTCGACGACGCTGCTCTCGCGGAGACGTTCGTGCGCACCCAGCACGATCGCAAGGGTCTCGGACGAGGCGCTATCACCGCAGAGCTGCGTCGTCGCCACATCGACCAGGAGCACATCGACGCGGCGCTCGAGCAGGTCGATGACGACGACGAACAGACCAGGGCAACAGAACTCGCGGTGAAGCGCGCGGGACAGCTCAGTTCCTACGACCTTGAGACGGCTAAGCGCCGCTTACACGGGTTCCTGTCGCGCAAGGGCTACTCATCGTCAGTTGTGCGCGCGGCGATTGATGAGGCACTGTCCCCGCGTTCGAGCGGTGTGCGGTTCCGCTAAGTCGTTCAGGGTGCACCTGCGGGCACTGCTGACCGCCTCGGTTAAGCTGGTTCAATCATGACTTTGACTGTCCCTCCTGCTGCGTCATCTGAAACGTCTTCTGCTGCGTCATCGTCCCTGCCGCTGAGCGCCATGCCGCGCACCTACGAGGTGCGCACCTTCGGCTGCCAGATGAATGTGCATGACTCTGAGCGACTGAGCGGGTCGCTCGAAGCGGCGGGTTATGTGCGCGCGAAGAGCGGCAATGCCGACGTCGTCGTGATCAACACCTGCGCGGTTCGTGAAAACGCCGATAACAAGCTTTACGGCAATCTCGGCTACCTGGCGTCGGTGAAACAGAAGCATGCGGGTATGCAGATTGCGGTCGGGGGGTGCCTCGCGCAGAAAGACAAGAACATCATTCTCGAGAAGGCGCCCTGGGTCGACGTGGTCTTCGGCACCCACAACATGGGCTCACTGCCCACCCTTCTCGAACGAGCCCGTCACAACGGTGAAGCCCAGCTCGAGATCCTCGAGTCCCTCGATGTCTTTCCCTCGACACTCCCGACCAGGCGTGAATCCACCTACAGCGGATGGGTCTCCATCTCGGTCGGCTGCAACAACACCTGTACCTTCTGCATCGTGCCCGCCCTCCGGGGCAAGGAGAAGGACCGGCGACCTGGCGACATTCTCTCCGAGATCCAGGCGATCGTGGATGATGGTGCGATCGAGGTCACGCTCCTCGGCCAAAACGTGAATTCCTACGGCGTCGAGTTCGGCGACCGTCACGCGTTCGGCAAGCTGCTGCGCGCGGCCGGCGAGATCCGCGGTCTCGAGCGCATCCGCTTCACCAGTCCGCACCCGGCCGCATTCACCGATGACGTGATCGATGCGATGGCCGAGACCAGCTCCGTGATGCCTCAACTGCACATGCCCCTTCAGTCCGGATCGGATCGCATCCTCAAGGCAATGCGCCGCAGCTATCGGTCCGAGAAGTTCCTCGGCATCCTCGACCGTGTGCGCGCGCGGATCCCGAACGCGGCGATTTCCACTGACATCATCGTCGGGTTCCCCGGTGAGACCGAAGAGGACTTCGAGGAGACCCTGCGCGTGGTTGAGCTCGCGCGTTTCGCGACCGCTTTCACCTTCCAGTATTCGATCCGCCCCGGAACCCCCGCGGCCACCATGGACGCGCAGGTGCCGAAGGCGGTGGTGCAGGAGCGTTACGAACGCCTGGTCGCCCTACAGGATCGCATCTCCTGGGAACAGAACCAGAAACTCATCGGCACGAGCGTCGAGGTTTTGGTCGGGGCCGAAGGGTCAAAGGATGCTGACACTCACCGTCTCTCTGGTCGCGCCGAAGACAGCCGACTCGTGCATTTCGAGGTGCCGCCGCACAGCGAGTTGCCACGGCCGGGGGATGTCGTCTCCGTGCGCATTTCGGACGCGAAGCCGTTCTACCTGCTCGCCGACTCCGCCGATGGTGCGCCCCTGGTGATCCGACGCACGACTGCCGGGGACGCCTGGGATCGTGCAGAGGCTGACTCGTGCGCGGTTCCATCGCCGGCGGGAGCCGCATCCGCTCCGTCGCGCGTATCGCTCGGACTGCCCACCCTGCGAATTGCCACCGCGCCGATCTACGACCTGGACGACGGGCAGCGCTAGCGGTAATGCTCATCGTCATCGTCGGGGCCACCGGAACCGGCAAGTCCGGCCTGTCGCTCGATCTCGCGGACGTATTCCTGGCCGAAGGCCGTGCCGTCGAGATCGTCAATGCCGACGCGATGCAGCTGTACCGCGGAATGGACATCGGCACGGCCAAGCTGCCGGTCGACGAGCGCCGCGGCATCCCGCACCACTTGCTCGATATCCTCGATCCGAGGGATGAGGCGAGTGTCTCTGCTTACCAGGCAGATGCCCGCGCCGCGATCGCCGGTATCCTCGCCCGCGGCGCCGTGCCGATTCTGGTCGGAGGATCGGGACTCTACGTCTCGTCGGTGGTCTACGACTTTCAGTTTCCCGGCACCGATCCCGTGATCCGTGCTCGGCTGGAGCAGGAGTTGCTAGACCGCGGCCCCGGACTTCTCCATCGGGACTTAGCGGTTGTTGACGCGGAGGCTGCGGCAGCGATCGGCCCCCACAATGGACGCCGACTCGTGCGAGCACTCGAGGTCGTCGAATTAACCGGAGGCCCTTTCGGATCCGGTCTCCCCGCGGAGTCGGATTATTGGATACCCACGACGTCCTTCGGTCTCGCTACGTCGCGGGAACTGTTGGTGCATCGGCTCGATGCCCGGGTCGCAGGCATGTGGTCTGACGGTCTGGGGGACGAGGCACGGTCGCTTGAGCTCGCTGGCCTCGGCGTGACAGCATCGCGAGCCATCGGTTATGCGCAGGCGATCGAGCAACTGCATGGGGCAATCACCGAGGCCGAAGCCATCGAGCAGACCCGGGTACTCACCCGCAAGTACGCGCGGAGGCAGGTCGGCTGGTTTCGTCGCTATCCCCAAACGACCTGGCTCGACTCGGATGACCCGCACAGGGTGGCCACTGCCCGCCAGCTACTCTGGGATCATGCCTGACCTGCATTTCACCAAGGGCCAGGGGACCGGCAACGATTTCGTGTTCTTCGCCGATCCCGACGGCCTGATCGACCTATCCGCGGAACAGATCGCCGCGATCGCCGACCGTCACTTCGGAGTGGGCGGTGATGGTGTGATCCGCGCGGTCCGCTCGAAGAATCTGCCGGCTGGCGCTGCGGCCCTCGCCGAGGATGACGCGGCGGAATGGTTCATGGATTATCACAATGCCGACGGATCGGTGTCGGAAATGTGCGGCAACGGCATCCGGGTATTCGCCAAGTTCCTGATCCAGAACGGGTTGGCGACGCTCGGCCAGGGGGAGACTCTGCCCATCGGCACGCGGAGCGGCGTGCGCGACCTCCAGCGCAACGCTTCCGGATTCCAGGTCGATCTCGGCCGCTGGTCGTTGAAGGGTGGAGAGCCGCTCGTGCGGGCGAAGAACCTGTCCGTCGCTCGCCCCGGTATCGGGATAAATATCGGAAACCCGCACGTCGTCGTTGCCCTGTCGAGTAACGAGGAGCTCGAAAGTGCCGACCTGACCTTCATCCCCGTGCTCGAGCCCGAGGCGACGGACGGCGCGAACGTAGAGTTCGTCGTGCCGATGGATCCGCTGGTCAAGGACGGCGTTGGACGCATCCGGATGCGTGTGCACGAACGCGGCAGCGGAGAGACCCTGTCCTGTGGCACGGGAGCCGCGGCTGCGGCTCTTGCGACTCGGCACTGGGCGGGCACTGGCGCGCCGAACCAGTGGAGGGTCGAGGTGTCCGGTGGCACGCTCGGTGTGCGGATGTGGGCGGCCGAAGACGGCGAGCACGTCTCGCTGAGCGGACCGGCCGAACTGGTCTTCGAAGGCGACCTGACCTACTGATCCGCGACCTGCTGATCCGCGACGTGCTGATCCGCGACGTGCCGATCCGCGACGTGCCGCCTCACATCGGCGGCACGGGTCGTCGGTCGTGGCGGGGAAAGAGTCGTCGTGGCGGGGGATAACGAGCCTGCGCGAGCCCCTGTCATGGTCCCGGAAGGCATACGGTCTCGCGGAGGGAGGCACGTCTCCCTCCGCGGCGCCATATCCCCTCCGCGAGAGCGCACGTCTCCCTCCGCGAGGCTGTACCAGAACGGTCATGACGTCAAACCCTCCGGCTTCGGCGGAGAGGGGGAGAGGGGGAGAGCGGAGAGGGGGAGAGCGGAGAGGGGAGAGCGGAGAGGGGAGAGCGGAGAGGGGAGAGGGGAGAGGGGAGAGCGGAGAGCGGAGAGCGGAGAGGGGAGTCTCCGGCCTCTCTACTCGACCGTCGCGCCGTCGAGCATCTCCCGCAGCAGATCGAGGTGGCCGAGGTGACGGGCGGTCTCTTCGATCAGGTGAACGAGCCGCCGGTGGGGTACAGCCGTTTCGCCGCATCCGCATCGCTGGGGCTCCGGACCTTCATGAACACCACAGATCGCTGGTATTTAAGAAAACCTTCGAGAAGATCAGGCTCGGATCCGTAGTGCGGCGGATCCGTTCGGGTCACTTGCGCCGCACCTTCAGTACTCGATAGCCCTTGTTCGTGGCCGCACGCGAGGTGGTGAAGTCGGTCGGGAGCCAGCTCTCGAGCCAGCGGTGCAGCGAGTCGGAGCCGAGATTGCGCTGCACGACGAGCCAGGCGTCCGATTCGAGGTCGAGCCGGGGCAGCCAGAATTCGAGCATGCCGTGCAGCTCGTTCTTGCCCACTCGAATCGGCGGGTTGGAGCGGATCGTCATGAAGCACAGGTCTGAGGGAACATCTTCGGGGGTGACAGCGTTGACGTTGGTAATACCCATGGTTTCTGCATTGCGGCGCACCAGGTCGAGGGCGCGGGAATTCACATCGACCGCCCATACCGTGGCGTGAGGAGACTGAACAGCGAGAGTGAGGGCAATCGGTCCCCACCCACAGCCAAGATCGAGCAGGTTTCCACCGGGTGGCGCCGGGGGAGTGTTGGCGAGCAGGACCTGAGTGCCCGCGTCGATGCGCTCGGGAGAAAAGATGCCATTGGACGTGATCAGTTCTCGGACCTGGCCGGCAAGAGCAACGTGAATCTGACGAAATTTGAGTTCACTCTCGGGTAATTCAGAGAAGTAATGCTCGGGGGCCATGCAGAGAAATCTATCGAAATACGAAGAGCTAGGGTTAACCAGATGATTGAACCTGAGACAGCAGCACACGAGGATGACGACGCCGTCAGCCGCGTGCTGGCGAGAGCCGCGAGCAGGTCGGCCGGCTACACGCTGTTTGGCAGTGGAACCACAATGAACGGCGGGGCGCAGGCGTTACAGCGTCGCGGCGTCGAATCGAACTCCGACGGCGACCAGTTTGACCGCGAAGACCGTCAGGCGCTTCGACGAGTCGCCGGTCTCTCCACCGAACTCGAAGATGTCACCGAGGTCGAATATCGACAGCTGCGGATTGAGCGCGTCGTGCTCATCGGCATCTACAGCCAAGGCAACACCGAAGAGGCCGAGAACTCGATGCGCGAGCTCTTCGCACTGGCCGAGACAGCCGGTGCCACCGTACTGGACGGCCTCCTCCAGCGACGCGCGACCCCTGACCCCAGCACCTTCTTTGGCAAAGGCAAAGCAATCGAGCTTCGGGATGTCGTCGCCAGCGTCGGTGCCGACACCGTCATCGTCGACAGCGAGCTCGCGCCCAGCCAACGGCGTGCCCTCGAGGACGTCGTGAAGGTGAAAGTAATCGACCGTACCGCCGTGATTCTCGACATTTTCAGCCAACACGCTAAGAGCCGAGAGGGCAAGGCACAGGTCGAACTTGCCCAGCTGGAGTATCTGCTCCCCCGCCTTCGCGGGTGGGGTGAGTCGATGTCTCGCCAGGCCGGTGGCCAGGTGGGCGCGGGTAACGGTATGGGAAGCCGTGGTCCGGGTGAGACGAAGATCGAGCTCGACCGCCGCCGCATCCACACTCGCATGTCCCGCCTGAAGAAACAGATTTTGGCCTTCAAGCCGGCACGGGAGGCGAATCGCGCCAATCGTAACCGCAACTCCGTGCCATCCGTGGCGATCGCCGGGTATACCAACGCCGGCAAGTCGTCGCTACTCAATCGCATCACTCGGGCCGGAGCGCTCGTGGAGAATGCGCTGTTTGCAACGCTGGACACGGCGGTGCGCAAGAACGAGACCGAGGAGGGACAGGCCTACACGCTCACCGACACCGTCGGCTTCGTGCGCAATCTGCCCCACCAACTGGTCGAGGCCTTCCGCTCGACCTTCGAGGAAATCGCTGATTCGGATGTCATCCTTCATGTCGTCGACGGATCGCACCCGGACCCGGCAAGCCAGCTCACCACCGTTCGTGACGTGATCGGCGAAGTCGAAGCCCGCCACATCCCGGAGATCGTGGTGTTCAACAAGAGCGATCTCATCGACGATAGTCAGCGCCTCGTTCTGAGAGGGCTCGAGCCGAAGGCGATCTTCGCGTCGGCGCGCACCGGAGAGGGTATTGAAGAGATCCTCGCGGCCATCGCCCGCACGCTTCCCGCCCCGTCGATCGAACTCGACCTGCTGGTGCCCTACGACCGCGGTGACGTGATCTCCGCACTCCACGATCATGCGCGAATCGTGTCGACCGACTACGAGGAGGGTGGGACGCGGATCGCGGTACTCGTTACCGAAGAACATGCGGCGGCCCTGCGTCCTTTCGCGGTGGCCCTGCCCGCGAGCATCGTCTGAGCGCGTAACACTTCTTCTCGTATCAGTCCCGCTTGCTAGGCTAACCGCACGTCGTCCAAGAACTCGATTAGCGGGACCTGAGGCCGATGGAGCGACAGCCGAGCCCGGCATCCGCCCACAGGAGCCGATCGGCTTCGCATCCGTTTGAGGCGGCGATGCAGTGGGCCTCCGGGCCGCGGCACAGCCATCCTGAAGTCTTGAGGCCAGATCGTGCCCGCTCCCGACAAACCCAGCGACAACGCTGGGTCGAGCGCGCGCATCCCGTTCTCGTTCGAGCTGTTTCCTCCCCGTACTCCGGCGGCGGCGCAGTCGCTCTGGGACACAATCCAGCAGCTGGCCGCCCCTGGCCCGGAGTTCATGTCGGTCACCTATGGGGCAAACGGTTCATCCCGTGAGAGTTCGCTCGAGGTGCTGCGTTTTATCCTCAGCGAGACCTCGGTCCTTCCCCTCGCGCACCTCACCTGCGTCGGCTCGTCACACTTCGAGGCTAATCGCCTGGTGCGGGAATTCCTCGACGCGGGAATCACGAGCTTCCTCGCCCTCCGCGGTGATCCTCCGCGCGGAGCGGTCGAAGGCGACCATTTTCTCGGCGACCTCGGAAGTGCCTCCGAGCTCGTCCAGCTTATTCATCGGGTTCAGACGGAGCGGGCCCAGTACGCGACACTGCCGTCGCGCAGTGCTTCCGGGGGCGGCGCGATCCCCTCGTCACGGCAGAAGGTGCGCGTGGCCGTCGCTGCCTTCCCGAACGGGCATCCGCGCTCGAAGGGGTCCAACCAGGACGTCGACACCCTGCTGGCCAAGCAGGTCTCCGGGGCGACCATCGCGATTACCCAGCTGTTCTTCCACGCCGAGGATTACCTCGCTTTCGTGGACCAGGCTCACGCCGCCGGAGTGACCATTCCGATCCTTCCTGGGCTCATGCCAGCTACGACAGCGACGCGACTCGAACGCATCCTCGAACTCACGGGAGAACGGCGTCCCGAAGAACTCTCCCGCCGTCTGCACGCCTCTGAGTCGACTGACGAACAGTCGGACATCGGAGTCGAGCACGCGGTTTCGCTCTCTCTCGAGATCCTCGCCGGGGGAGCGCCGGGCCTCCACCTCTACACTTTCAACCAGCACCGAGCCGTCTTGTCCGTGCTCGACGGAGTCGGTCTCATCGCCCGGCCGACCTCACCAGAATCACCCAACCTCAAGGAATGCGCATGACGACCCCCACTTTCCCCACCGGCAGCATTCTGGGCTACCCCCGGATCGGCCGTCGCCGTGAGCTCAAAAAGGCCGTCGAGTCGTTTTGGGCGGGCAAGATAACTGCCGATGAGCTCGAGGCCACGGCCGTCGAGTTGCGTCGCGTCACGCGCGAACGCCTGGTGTCTCTCGGTCTGGGCAAGACGGACTCCTCCATTCCCGAGGCCTTCTCCTTCTATGACCAGATGTTGGATGCCGCGGTCACGGTCGGTGCCGTTCCCACCCGGTTTTCCTCCCTCGTGGCAGCGGACGGCACCGTCGACCTCGCTGGCTACTTCACGATCGCCCGGGGCGAAGGCGACAACACACCGGCCGAGATGACCAAATGGTTCGACTCGAACTACCACTACCTGGTTCCGGAGATCGGCCCAGAGACCACCCTGCGCCTTGCCTCCGATCGGCTCGTGCGTGAGGTCGCGGAAGCCACCACCACCGGATTCCGAACCCGCCCGGTCATCGTCGGCCCGGTCACTTTCCTGCTTCTCAGCAAACCAAGTGAGAGCGCGCCTGAGGGCTACCAGCCGCTCGACCGGCTCGACGACCTGCTTCCGGTATATGTCGAACTGCTCGCCGCGCTCACCGCCGTCGGTGCCGAATGGGTGCAGCTCGACGAGCCCGCACTCGTGAGCGAGAGCATCGAGGTGCCGCGCGACCAGGTGCTCGCCGCCACCAAGCGCGCCTACGACGCCCTCGGTGCCGTTGCCGTACGCCCACAGATCTTCGTGGCCGCACCCTACGGCAGCCTCGACGACGCACTCCCGGTGCTCGACGCGACGCCGATCGAGGCCATCGGTCTCGACCTCGTGAAGGGTTCGATTCCGAGGGGATTCCGCACCGAGAAGACCCTCGTTGGCGGTGTCATCGACGGCCACAATATCTGGCGCGGAGATCTCGCCGCCGCGTTCGGAACACTCGAATCCCTGCGGGCACTGTCCCCGAATATCGCGGTGACCTCCTCCACGAGTCTCTTTCACACGCCGCACGACGTGGCCGACGAGCCGTTCCTCGACCGGCGACTCACGAGTTGGCTGGCCTTCGCCGACCAAAAAGTGGCGCAGATCGCCACCCTCGCGACCGGACTGGTGCACGGCGCATCCGCGATCCAGGGCGAGTTGGATGCCGCCTCCGCTGCCCTCGCCGACCGTCGGGTCGCTCCGGGCGTGCGCGACGGTGACGTGCGCGCTCGCGCGGCTGCGCTGACCGAATCGGACTTCGGACGCGGCGACTACGCCGAGCGCCTGGCCGCGCAGGATGCCGCCCTCAACCTGCCGTTCCTGCCCACCACGACGATTGGCTCGTTTCCCCAAACGGGCACCATCCGCAAGGCCCGCGCGGCCAATGCGAAGGGCGAGATCAGCGAGAACGCGTACATCGACTTCCTCAAGGCTGAGATCAAGAGCGTCGTCGAGCTTCAGGAAAAGATCGGGATCGACGTGATCGTGCACGGTGAGCCCGAGCGCAACGACATGGTGCAGTACTTCGCCGAGCACCTCGATGGTTTCGCCGTGACGCAGAACGGATGGGTGCAGTCCTACGGCAGCCGCTGCACGCGTCCGTCGATCCTCTGGGGGGATGTCGCGCGCGAGGCCCCCATCACGGTGGAGTGGTCGGCTTACACGCAGAGCCTCACCGAGAAGCCGGTCAAGGGCATGCTCACCGGCCCGGTCACCATCCTGGCCTGGAGCTTCGTGCGCGACGATCAGCCGCTCGGTGAGACGGCGAACCAGGTCGCGCTCGCGCTCCGTGACGAGATTGAGGACCTGGAGGAGGCGGGCATCGGCATCATCCAGGTGGATGAGCCGGCGCTGCGTGAACTGCTGCCCCTCAAAAAAGTCGACCAGGCCGCCTACCTCGACTGGTCGGTGCGCTCGTTCCGTCTCGCCACCGCGGGAGTAGCCCCCAAGACCCAGATCCACACCCATCTCTGCTACTCGGAGTTCGGTGTGGTCATCGACGCCATAAACAATCTCGATGCCGACGTCACGTCGATCGAGGCCGCCCGGTCGAAAATGGAGGTCGTTCCCGACATCCAGCGCAGCGGTTTCGGCCGCGGGATCGGCCCGGGGGTCTACGACATCCACTCGCCGCGAGTGCCGTCGATTGCGGAGGTCACCGACCTCATCGAGATCGCCCTCGGATCGATCCCGAACCGCCAGGTGTGGGTCAACCCCGACTGCGGACTGAAGACCCGAGGCTACGACGAGACCGTGGCATCCCTCACCAACGTCGTCGCGGCCACGCGCGCCGTTCGGGAGCGTGTGCACGCGCACTGATGCGAGTGCTGTTCACGGCGTCGACCTGACCGCCGGGCGCTTGGCCGGTCACGGGTCCGCTGGCACCGCTCACGGCTAGGGTGAGCGGATGCCGTTCACGCCGAGTCATATCGCCGCGATCCTGCCGTTCGTGCGCTCGCCACTCGCTCCGGCGGCGCTGGTGATCGGCAGCATGGTTCCGGATCTTCCGTATTTCCTCCCGCTCGGTATCCCGCGGGAGCTCACGCACTCGATTCCCGGGGTGCCGCTCGCTGACCTTCCGATGGGAATACTCGTTTTGGTGCTCTGGGCCCTCGTCTTCCGAGCGCCCGTTATCGACTTCGCGCCGGAATGGGTGCGCGCTCGCTTCCGGCTACCCACGAGGCGCCCCGATTGGCGCCCACCACTCCGTCTGGTGTCTGTGACGCTGGTGTCACTGCTCGTCGGAATCGCTACGCATCTTGTGTGGGACGCCTTCACGCATCCGGATGGCTGGATGGTTCTGCAGATTGCTGCCCTCCGCACGCAACTCGGTCGGTTCCCGGCCTACCGCTGGGCCCAGTACGCGAGCAGTATCGGCGGACTCATGATTTCCGCGATCTGGGCTAGGGGGTGGGTGCGGCGCACGCCGCCGGTCGAGCATCGGGTGTTCGAAGCCGACTCGGGTCGACTCGATTCACGAGCCAGGGTTACGGTGTGGGTGATTCTTGGTGTCGTGCAGGTGGGTGTGGCACTCGCGATCTGGATCGGCGGAGTCACCGGCGGCGTTGACCCCTTCAATCGCACAGTGCTCTTCCACACAGCCACCATTTCGATCGCGAGCGCCGGACTTCTGGCTGTACTCGGCTGCCTCGGGTGGTACCTCCTGCCTCAGACGGAGCGCAGTACCGCGACGACCTTGCCGAGCAGCTCGGCGTAGTCACCAAGGATCGGCGCGAAGGCGCTGTTGCGGGGAAGCAGCCAGGTGTGGCCGTCACGCTGCTGGAACACCTTGACGGTGGCTTCCTCATCGAGCATTGCTGCGACGATGTCGCCGTTCTCGGCGTTCTTCTGCTGACGCACGACAATCCAGTCTCCATCGCAGATCGCCGCGTCGATCATCGAATCCCCGACGACTTTGAGCATGAAGAGCTCGCCCTTGCCAACGAGTTGGCGGGGGAGCGGGAAAACTTCATCGACCATCTCCTCCGCCGTGATCGGGATGCCGGCGGCGATGCGACCCACGAGCGGCACCATCGCCGCATCACCGATTGGCGTCGGATTGTCGGAGACGACTGCGCCCTCTTCCTGCTGGATGTCGATGAGCACCTCGAGGGCGCGGGGCCGGTTGGGGTCGCGACGCAGATAGCCACTGAGCTCGAGCTGGTTGAGTTGGTGGGTGACGCTTGAGAGGGAGGAGAGTCCGACGGCGTCCCCGATCTCGCGCATGCTCGGCGGATAGCCGCGGGTCGCGACGGCACGCTGGATGAAATCGAGGATGGCGAGCTGCTTGTCGCTCAGGCTCTTGCGACGGCGTGTGCCCGGCTTCTCCTGCAGGGGACCGGCTTCGCGTGGTCCGCGCATTTCCGCCCTGCCGGACCGCACTGAATCCATCTCGGAACCCATCTCGCTCATGCTTCTCCCACTATCTCGGCTCTGCTTCGACAGGGCCAGTTTCCACAGTGTCAGTGGCTGCTGGTTGTCTGATTCCCAAACAGTCGAAACTGTATCCACCTTTGGCGCCCGAAACAAACACCTGTTCGAGTGTGTCGCGATCTAATCGGTGAAAAAATCGAAGACGAAGCTTGAATTCCCGGTAATTCGAAGGTATGTTCGGAACAAAGCTTCGTATCCGGCACTTCCGGCCGAGTGTCGGATACGAAAACCCTGTAAGGAAGGCATGGCAATGAGCACAGCAATTGTGAACGGCACGATCGGCACCCCCCGACTTCGGATCACCCGCCGCGGCTATGCACTACTGACTCTGATCGTGGCGTTCCCGCTCGTTATCGCTGCCCTCGGGTTTGCCGTGAACGGTGGCGGCGCGGCCGCCATGGACCCTGTTTCCGCCGCCTCCTTGAAGTCAGTGACCTTCGGGCATGTGACAGTGCAGGCGGGTGAGAGCCTGTGGCAGCTAGCGGCTCAGATCGCTCCTTCGGCCGACCCTCGCGATGTCGTCTCCGACATTGTGCATCTCAACCAGTTGTCCAGCGCGGTCGTGCAGCCGGGGCAGACTCTGGCCATCCCACTGAAGTACGGGCACTGAGGTTCGGGCACTGAAGAACGGGCACTGAAGTACGCGCCCTGTCGTACCCGCCCTGACGTACCCGCCCTGATGTACGGTCACTCAAGTTAGCGCCTCTAACATTGGTAGGTGGCTTCCCTCGACGATCTGCCCATTCGTGACGACCTTCGTGGCCTCACTCCTTACGGCGCGCCGCAGGAGCAAGTCTGTATTCGCCTGAACGTGAACGAGAACACTCACCCGATCCCCGAGGCGGTGGCCACGGACATCGTGACCGCACTCGCCGCAGTGGTGCTTGGCCTCAACCGCTACCCCGACAGAGAGTTCACGCAACTGCGCGAGAGTCTCGCTGGCTATCTGGGTTCGGGCCTCACGCGTGGCAACATCTGGGCCGCGAACGGCTCCAACGAGGTGTTGCAGCAGATCCTTCAGGCCTTCGGGGGTCCCGGCAGAAGCGTGCTCGGATTTCCCCCCACGTATTCGATGCACTCGATCATCGCGGCAGGCACCGGCACGAGGTGGATCGCGGGGGAGCGGGACCCGGCGTTTGAGATTTCGCCGCAGACAGCGGTGGAGTGGATTGAGAAGACCACTCCGGACATCGTCTTTTTCTGCTCACCGAACAACCCGACCGGAACTCCGCTGTCCCTCGAGACAATCGTGGCCGCCTATGACGCAACCGACGGCATCATCGTGGTGGACGAGGCCTACGCCGAGTTCGCGCCGGCAGAGCTGCCGACGGCGCTGAGTCTGCTCGCCGGGCGTGAGCGGCTCATTGTTTCCCGCACCATGAGCAAGGCCTTCGCGTTCGCGGGGGCACGACTCGGTTTCCTCGCCGCGGATCCCGCCATAACTGACGCTCTGCGCCTCGTGCGCCTGCCCTACCACCTTTCTGCTCTCACCCAGGCGGCGGCGATCGCCGCGCTTGCCCACAGCACCGAGATGCTCGCAATGGTGGATGACATCAAGGAGCAGCGGGACCGCCTGCTTGAGGAGCTCCCGCGGCTCGGCTACCCCGTCTGGCGCAGTTGGGCCAACTTCGTACTGTTCGGAGGAGTCGAGAATCCTCATGCCGTATTCGAGGCGCTGCTTGAGCAGGACATCATCATCCGCGACATCGGAATCCCGAATCACCTTCGGGTGACGGCGGGCACGGCAACGGAGACGACCGCCCTCCTCGAGGCACTCGGTGCCCTCGACGCCGGTGCCGTCGGCACGGGTGCTCTCGATAGGATAAGGCCATGAGTCCCCAGCGCGTCGCTCGCCTCCAGCGTGAGACGAGCGAGTCGAGCATCGATCTGTCGCTCGACCTCGATGGCACCGGCGCGTCGGATATCCAAACATCGGTGCCGTTCTTCGACCACCTGCTCACCGCGTTTTCGAAGCACTCGTTGATCGACCTCACGGTTCGGGCCAGTGGTGACACGGAAATCGACGTTCACCACACGGTTGAAGACATCGGCATCGTGCTCGGCAAAGCAATCCGGGAGGCACTGGGCGACAAGGCCGGAATCGCGCGATTCGGCGATGCGCTTGTTCCTCTCGATGAGGCTCTGGTGCAGGCGGTGGTGGACGTTTCCGGGCGTCCCTACCTCGTGCACTCCGGCGAGCCGGCCGGTTTTGAGTTTCACCTCATCGGTGGCCACTTCACCGGCTCGATGGTGCGCCACGTCTTCGAAGCCATCACGTTCAATGCCGGGCTCACCGTGCACGTCACCGTTCTGGGTGGCCGCGACCCGCACCACATTGCGGAAGCCGAGTTCAAGGCCTTCGCGCGTGCCCTTCGCCAAGCCGTGGAGCCGGATGCCCGAGTCACCGGCATTCCGTCTACCAAGGGCGCGCTCTGACCATGAGCCGCCCCTCCGTCGTGGTGCTCGACTACGGTAGCGGCAATGTTCATTCGGCAGTGAAGGCTCTCGAGGCTGCGGGAGCGGATGTCGAACTCACGGCGGATCGCACGCGGGTGCTTGCCGCCGATGGGCTTCTCGTGCCGGGAGTCGGTGCCTTCTCGGCGGTGATGGCCGCCCTCGACTCCGTGCACGGCGGAGATCTCGTCGACCTTCGATTGGCGGGCGGCAAGCCGGTACTGGGTATCTGCGTGGGAATGCAGGTGCTGTTCGGTCTCGGAGTCGAACGCGGAGTGGAGACGGCGGGCCTCGACCAGTGGCCAGGAGTCATCACGGAGTTGAAGGCGCCGACCCTGCCGCACATGGGCTGGAACACGCTGGAGGCACCGCCCGATTCCCTGCTGTTCGAGGGTATCGCCGAGGAGCGGTTCTACTTCGTGCACTCTTACGCCGCCAGCGAGTGGAGTCTCGACGTCACGGCTCCGTTCCCCCAGCCGAAGCTCACCTGGGCAGAGCACGGAACCAGATTCCTGGCCGCAGTGGAGAACGGACCGCTGAGCGCCACTCAATTTCACCCCGAGAAATCGGGGGAGCCGGGCATCCGGTTACTCTCGAACTGGCTCGAATCCCTGTAAAACTTCCCGAGCTTTCGTGACGAACAGAAAAGACCCGATGAGCGATCTCGCCCGCACCCCCCAACTCGTGCTGTTGCCGGCCATCGACGTCGCCGACGGCTTGGCCGTGCGCCTGACCAGGGGGGAGGCCGGCAGTGAGACGAGCTATGGCGACCCGGTGGACGCCGCAGGCGACTGGACCGCGCAGGGAGCCGAGTGGATCCATCTCGTCGACCTCGACGCGGCGTTCGGTCGTGGCAATAACCATGATGTGATCCGTTCGGTGATCAAGCGGGTTGGTGGGGACGCCCTCATCGAGTTATCGGGCGGCATCCGCGATGACGCGAGCCTGGAGGCCGCCCTGGACACCGGCGCCACGCGCATCAATCTCGGAACAGCGGCGCTGGAAAACCCGGACTGGGCCGCCCGCGTGATTGCCAGGTTCGGTGAACTCATTGCGGTGGGCCTCGATGTGCGCGGCACGACCCTCGCAGCGCGGGGCTGGACAGAGGAGGGCGGAGACCTGTTCGAGGTTCTCGACCGCCTCGAGACGGCCGGTTGCGCGCGCTACGTTGTGACGGATGTCACCAAGGACGGCACTCTTCAGGGCCCGAACCTCGAGCTGCTGCGATCGGTCGCCGAGCGCACTGACCGACCGGTCGTAGCATCCGGTGGTACCTCGAATCTTGAGGACATCGCGGCGCTGCGCGCTCTCGTGCCGCTCGGTATCGAGGGGGCAATCGTAGGCAAAGCGCTGTATGCGAAGGCCTTCACTCTCACCGAGGCGCTCTCGGTCGCGTCCGACTGAGCGCGTCGAGAGCACCGTGTCCGATTCCGCTGGCGTGCCCTGGGAGGGGCGCCAGTTCGAGCACCATCCAGCCTCCGCCGACGATGGCTCGGCTCCCGCCGCCCTGATCCGTGCTCTCCGCCTATTCCGAGACGGGGAAATCGGGGCGGCCGGAGTCGGGGAGGCCGAAGTCATCAATGCCATCCGGAACTCGCGACTGCTGATTCCGCTCGTGGCTCACCGTGGCGAATCGGGGATCGATGCACACCATCACACCGGAGACAAGAGTGCGGAGCTGTCGATCGTCACGGTGTCCGGCCCGGACGGTCGCAACGTCATGCCTGTCTTCAGCTCGGTCGACGCTATGCGGCGTTGGAAGCCGCTGGCGCGGCCGGTGCCGGCGAACGCCGTGCGGGTTGCTTTAGCCGCCGCGAGCGAGGGCACGGAGCTCGTGGTGCTCGACCCAACTTCGCCGACGGAGTTCGCCATCCGTCGCCCAGCGCTCTGGGCGATCGCACAATCCCAGAGGTGGATCCCGAGTTATCTTGACCCCGAAATTCTGGGCCAATTCCGCAATTCGGCCGCGTTCGAACCCACCGTGGAATCCGTGAGCCTCGAGCCAGGGGACCCGGATGCCCGCCTCGAAGGCCCCGAACTGCTCGTGCACCTCACCCTCACCCCCGGGATCGCTGTGACCGAACTGAACGCCATGCTCGAGCGACTGCAGGCCCGCTGGACCGCGAGCGAGATCATCGCGACGCGGGTGGATTCGCTGAGGGTGCAACTGGGCACCGCAGGGGCCTGAGATTGCCTGAACTGGGGCAAGCCCCGGTCCGTTTTCGGCAGAGACCCTCGGGTAAGCTGTAACCCCGTGGTCGACAAACAAAACGCGGACGTAACCAAGCATATTTTTGTCACGGGTGGGGTCGTTTCGAGTCTCGGTAAGGGACTCACGGCAGCCAGTCTCGGCAACCTTCTCACGGCTCGGGGCCTCCGTGTCGTCATGCAAAAGCTCGATCCCTACCTCAACGTGGATCCGGGCACCATGAACCCCTTCCAACACGGTGAGGTCTTTGTCACCGATGACGGGGCGGAGACCGACCTCGACATCGGCCACTACGAGCGATTTCTCGACATCAATCTCAACCAGGCCGCAAACGTCACCACCGGCCAGATCTACTCGACCGTGATCGCGAAGGAGCGCCGAGGTGAGTATCTCGGCGACACGGTGCAGGTCATCCCGCATATCACCGACGAGATCAAGCGGCGGATGCGGCTGCAGGCGAGCGACAGCGAAAATTTGAGCTCTGGCAAGCCGGATGTGATCATCACCGAGGTCGGCGGCACCGTCGGCGACATCGAATCCCTGCCATTCCTCGAGGCCGCGCGGCAGGTGCGGCACGAACTCGGTCGAAACAATGTCTTCTTCGTGCACGTGTCTCTGGTGCCGTACTTGGGAGCCTCAGGTGAGCAGAAGACGAAACCGACCCAGCATTCGGTTGCGGCGCTGCGCTCGATCGGTATCCAGCCGGATGCCCTGGTGCTCCGCTCCGACCGTCCGGTCTCCGAGTCCAACAAGCGCAAGATCGCGCTGATGTGCGACGTGGACGAACAGGCCGTCGTCAACGCGATCGACGTGCCGTCGATCTACGACATCCCGACCATGCTGCACGACCAGGGACTCGATGCTTACATCATCAACCACTTCGGGCTCGAAGCCGACGACGTGGACTGGTCTGGTTGGCGAGATCTGCTTACGGCGGTGCACCAGCCCAAGCACGAGGTCACGATCGGACTCGTCGGCAAGTACATCGACCTGCCGGACGCCTATCTGTCTGTGACCGAAGCGCTGCGCGCCGGCGGTTTCGCCCAGCAGACAAAGGTGCTCATCCGCTGGATCCCGTCTGACGAGTGCGAGACTCCAGAGGGGGCCGCGCGGCTGCTGTCGGACGTCGACGGAATCTGCGTGCCGGGAGGATTCGGTGTGCGCGGCATCGAGGGCAAGCTCGGGGCGCTCAAGTTCGCGCGCGAGAACGGCATCCCGGCGCTCGGACTCTGCCTCGGACTGCAGTGCATGGTGATCGAGTCCGCGCGCAACGTTGTCGGTCTCACCGGGGCATCCTCGTCGGAATTTGACCCGGAGACCGAATTCCCCGTGATCGCGACCATGGCCGAACAGGTGGACATCATCGCGGGGGGAGACCTCGGGGGCACCATGCGCCTCGGACTCTACCCGGCAGACCTCGCCGCCGGCTCGATCGTCGCGCATGTCTATGACTCAGGCCGCGTCGAAGAGCGTCATCGTCACCGATATGAGGTCAACAACGCCTTTCGCGGGCAGATCGCCGCGGCGGGACTCGACTTCTCCGGTGTCTCCCCGGACGGACACCTGGTCGAATTCGTGGAACTCCCGAGAGACGTGCACCCGTACTACGTGGGAACGCAGGCGCACCCGGAGCTGCGGTCTCGGCCCAACCGCGCACATCCACTCTTCCAGGGACTCGTCGGTGCGGCGCTCGAGCGCCAGGAGGCGACCCGGCTGTTCACGGTGCAGGACGCGTGAGCGCGCCAGAGCGGCAGACAAGCGCAGAGCGGCAGACAAACGCAGAGCAGCAGACAAGCGCAGAGCGGCCGTATGAGGTGCTCGCCGACCCAGTGCTTGCCGACGAGGTATCGCCGGTTACCCTGAGGTCGAGCGAGGTCGTCTACGGCGGAATCGTGTGGGACATCCGTCGTGACGTGTTCGAATACGGCGATGCGGAGCCGGTCGAGACCATCACCCGGGAATACGTCGACCACACCGGTGCGGTTGCGGTTCTCGCTCTCGATGAGCAGGATCGGGTGCTGCTGATCCGCCAGTATCGCCACGCCATCGGCGCGCGAGAGTGGGAGATTCCGGCCGGGCTGCTCGACATTGATGGGGAAGCGCCGGTCCTCGGAGCACAGCGTGAGCTCGCCGAAGAGGCGGATGTCGTGGCCGGCGAGTGGAATCTGTTGAGCGACTTCTATTCGACCCCCGGCGGCAGCAATGAGGCTATTCGCATCTACCTGGCTCGCGGATTGGGCGCCTCGGGCGAAACCTTCGAGCGAACCGACGAGGAGTCAGAGATCGAGAAGCGCTGGGTGCCGCTCGACGAGGTCGTCGCCGCGGTGCTCGCTCGCACGATAGGCAATTCGATCCTTTCCATTGCCGTGCTGACGGCCCAGGTCTCGCGGGCCGGGGGCTGGGCGAGTCTTGGACCGGCCGACGCACCCTGGCCGCGCCATCCGAAACTTCGCGGCCGTGACTGACAGCTCTTCACTTGAGGGGGCCGTCGACCGGTATCTCCGGCATGTTTCGATCGAGCGCGGGCTGTCGGCGAACACCGTGGCGGCCTATCGGCGTGACCTCGCGGCCTACCGTTGGCTGCTCGAGACCCGGCAGGTCACGACCCCGGAGGGCATTTCCCTCGCCGACGTCTCGGCCTTTGTGCAACACCTGCGCGTCCGAAGTGAGAAGCCGCTCACGGCATCCTCGATGGCTCGGATGTTGTCCAGTGTGCGTAGCCTGCACCGCTTCCTGCTCGATGAGGGGATGGTCGATGTGGATGTCGCAGCCGACGTGACTCCGCCGAAGCTCGCGAGTCGGCTGCCGAAGGCCATCACGATCGAGCAGATGGCAGCAGTGCTGGACGCCGCGGCGGGCGACGATCTGCAGTCCCTTCGCGACCACGCCCTGCTGGAGTTGCTGTACGCCACCGGTGCTCGTATCTCCGAAGCCGTCGACCTCAATGTGGACGATGTGATCGGCACTGAGGGGGCGGCTGTGGATGTCGTGCGGCTGTTCGGCAAGGGAGGCAAGCAGCGGATCGTGCCGCTCGGCTCCTATGCGCAGGCCGCCATCGACAGCTACCTGGTGCGGGCGCGGCCGATGCTCTCCACCCGCGGCAGGGCGACCCCCGCACTATTCCTCGGCATCCGCGGCCAGCGTGTCTCTCGGCAGAACGCGTGGCTCATCATCCGCGCCCGGGCGGAGCAGGCGAAGCTCGGCTTCGAGATTTCGCCGCACACCTTCCGGCACTCGTTCGCCACGCACCTGCTCGCGGGCGGCGCGGACGTGCGCGTGGTGCAGGAACTGCTCGGTCACTCATCCGTCGCAACGACGCAGATCTATACGCTGGTGACCGCAGATACCCTCCGGGATATGTACACGACCGCCCACCCGCGCGCTCGCTGAGCACCGCTCCGCCGCTGGCACTTCTTCGAAAACGCAGGAGATTCGCCACGAAAAGGGGGTTCTGCTGCCGAAGGACCATTTCGGTGGCGAATCTCCTGCGTTTTGGGGTGAGGGAGGCGGGTCGAATCGGCCGCAATGACGCGCATCGGTAGAATCGTCACCAGTCGGCAGCGGCCGGTGACCAAGGGTGAGGAATGTCGGGATGACAGCGAAGCGGGACAAATCGGCTGAGGCGCTCCCCGGTTTCGAACGTGTCGTCAACGGCCCGACCGGCCGCCCCATCAGCGTCTTTGCCGAGCCGAAACCACTGGCGAAGCCCGGTCCCGCCCGCATCATCGCTCTCTGCAATCAAAAGGGTGGCGTCGGTAAGACCACGACCGCGATCAGCCTCGGCGCATCGCTTGCCGGATACGGTCGCCGCGTTCTCGCCGTCGACTTCGATCCGCAAGGAGCGCTGTCCGCTGGTCTCGGCGTACCGAGTCACGAGGGGTCGAATATCTACGACCTCATGCTCGGAACCGTGAAGGACGCCCATGAGACGATCCGCACGACTTCGACGCCCGGTCTCGACGTGATCCCAGCCAACATCGACCTCTCTGCGGCGGAGGTGCACCTCGTGAATGAGGTGGCTCGCGAG
>JANYIZ010000178.1 GCA_025408445.1 Frigoribacterium sp.
TGGCCGATCGTTATGGTTGCTGGGGGTTTCTCGACCTGTGGCGGAGTGGCGCTCCGAACGCATTCGATGACGACGAGGTCGCGTTCCTCGCGGAGCTCGCTCCGGTGCTGACGCGCGCACTTCGCGTCCGTCAGGCGCTGATGTTCTCGACCATCCCACCGGCTCGGCGGCGCGACGACGGCCCTGTCGTGCTCGTTTTGAGCGAGAACCTTGAGGTACTGAGCCAGACCGCGGCGTCGGAAGAGTGGCTTCGCACGCTCATGCCAGCTGTCCTGGACCTGCCTCCGGTGCCCGCGAGCGTCTACAACTCGGCAGCGCAGCTACTTGCGGTCGAGCGGAAGGTCGACTCACATGAGGCCCGCGCTCGTGTACATCTCGCGGAGGGCACGTGGATCACCGCTCGCGCCGCGAGACTGGGTTCGCAACAGCGGTGTCCCTTGAAGCCAGCTCGCCCGAAGAACGTCTTGAGGTCTTCGCGCTGGCGCACGGTATGAGCGAGCGCGAGGTGGAGCTACTGGGCCTGCTCGCAGACGGCAGCGACACGAAACTCATTGCCCAGCGGATGTTCCTGTCGGAGTTGACCGTGCAGGATCACCTCAAATCCATCTTCGCGAAGTCGCAGACGCACAATCGCCGATCTCTTCTCGCCCAGATCCTCGGCACCCGCGCGGGCTGAAGATTGACCGACGAGTGACATTGCGCTTCTTGCGTTCACCTCGAGCAGAGCGTCGAGGCGAGCAGGTTCGCAGTTTTACCTGCCCGCTGGGCGTTCCGCCAACGGGCGGCTAACCCGGGCGGAATCGGGTCTTGACCGTGCTCCAGTAAGCACCTGAAAAACCGCCGGGTGGTCGTCCGGCTTGCGGGCTGTCGCATCTTCCGCCATGACTGGTGACTGTTGGGCGGCTATGGCAAGCTGAAGCGTCACAGGGAGGTGGTGAGCCAAGCGATCCGAATGGGGAACCCGCTCAAGACCGATCTCGTCGGAGTGTTCTTTTCGCTCCCGCTGGCCCGGGCCAAAGAGATCTCCGCCCGTGTGGCGGGTGCGGTGACAACGCAGGCTTCTGGTGGGCGGCAAACTTGGATGAGAGAGGGCATGAAGTTCTCCGTCACGGTCTCGCACACGAATTTCTCCGCCTGTCCGTAAACGATCTGTTCAATGTTGCCGACCACGTTGGTGGGAGCGCATGCATGCTCGCCACTGTCGAATGGCGCAATGCCGGACACCGTCCCGGTGACACTCCGGAGATCGGGTTGTCGATGCTGGAAGGCGGACTGCTGATCCAGCTGCACGCGACGCCCGAGTCTTTGCCCGCCCAACTCCGCGCCGTCGAATGGGCGGACCGCGCCGCGCTGTACAAACACCGTTTTATGAGGCCGCCAAACCCCACCACAGAGGCAATGCGACGATCAGCCCAGCTGCACATGGAATACCAACAATCGCTCTACGACTACTGGCAAGACCTGGAAAACGATCCGGGGTAAACTCAGCCTGCGAAACCGTTGACCGTTCCCAAGTGACACAGCATCGGTGTGCTCCGCCGGTCGGAGGCTAGGCCTCAAATCTGTCGCGTTGATCGTCCTTCGTCTGGTGCGTTCTTGGTGGGGGCTTAGCTGCCACACGACAGTTGCGCTCGGACCCGAGGCTGGAGGTCGCAGTTCGATCTTGACCCGATCGAGCCCCCAGGGAAGGAAACCGGGCCTGAAGTAGAATTCACTCTTGATAATACGAGCGCGTCACGGACGTCGGGGCGCGAGAGGATTGCGAGATTGAAGTGGCCCTTGAAAGCCCCGCCCTGCCACGTATCACTGCTCGTTTCAACGGTGACTACACTGGCGAGCTGAGCATCGACGACGTCAGCGAGTCATTCGCCGCCGAGAGCGACGAGCAACTGCGCGAAGTGATCCTCTCCCGAGTCAGCAGGGTCGCCGTTGAACTGGGCCGGCCGGTGAAGGTAACCACCACGGACAATGAGGGCGCATGGTCACTGGTGGTGCATCCCAGTGGCGAGATCGGTGGGGAGGAGCGTGTCCCCGATGAGCCGGCGATCGAGGAAAAGCCCCTCGCTTCGCTGATCTCACTGCCGTCGCATCCGGCAACCATGCCGACTCCGTCGATGCAGATCGAGGCCGAGCCCGAACCTGCACCCCTGGCCGGCCGCAGGTCGTTCCTCACGGAAGAGCGTAGAAAGGCCGATCGCGCCAAGAAGGGCTGGCGAGGGGTCATCGCCATGACCGGGCTGCCCATCACCGCGTCCGCCAAAGAGCGCATAGAACGCGACGAGGCTCACACCGTCAGCCAGCACTGGCCCGGACCGCGGACAATCGCTATCGTGAACGGCAAGGGCGGCGCGAACAAGACACCGACCACCGCGATTCTGGCAGCGGTATTCGCGCGCAATGGCGGCTCCGGGGTGCTCGCCTGGGACAACAACGAGACGCGAGGGACGCTGGGCTGGCGAACAGAGCAGGGGCTGCACGACGCCACTGTCCAGACGCTACTGCCGAACACGGAGCATCTGCTCTCCCCCGCCGCCCAGTCATCAGACCTGTCGCACTTCGTTCACCACCAGACGGGCGACAAGTACGATGTGCTCCGCTCGAATCCCACAATGCTTGCGACCCAGCAGCGAATCTCCTCGGACGACTTCGACAATTTGCACTTGATAGCGGCGAAGTACTTCCGCTTGATCTTCATTGATAGTGGCAACGACGAGTCGGCCGAACGCTGGCTGCGGATGATCGACCACACCGACCAGCTGGTGATCGCGACCACTGCTCTCGGCGAGCACGCGGAAGCTGGTGCGCTACTCCTCGAAGCGCTTTCGCAGCGCGACCAGGCATCCGCCCGCCTGGCATCCCAAGCGGTCGTCATCGTCTCGCAATCCGAGAAGACGGGTTCCGCCGCGGACGCACGAAAGGTCGCGGACGGCTTTGAGTCGTTGGCGCGGCAGGCCGTATCGGTGCCGTTCGATCCGGCGATTCACGGTGGGCGACTCGAGTACACCGCTCTCTCCTCGGCCTCACGGCGCGCGTGGCTTCACGCCGCTGCGGTCGTTGCGAAAGGGTTATGAACGTCAGAAACGTCGTGAATGCGCGCCATACCCCGGAGGGCGTGCCCGGTCCGCAGCCTCGACGTTTCGCGAAACATGTATTCATCGTGGAGCGCGCTAGGCAATTACCCAACGGCATTCCGCCGTCACGCTGCTGACCCCACGGAACAGGCCATGACGACCATCGGCAGCCGACAGCGATAACCGACAGCGACAGTCGGCCGCTCAGGAGTGCGGAATCGCCGCGGTCAT
>JANYIZ010000179.1 GCA_025408445.1 Frigoribacterium sp.
ATCCGCTGTCTCGATTCCCTTGACGGCGTGCGCCGCGAAAAAGGCCATGAGTCCGACGCCGTCGAAGGGAGGCCGAGCCGGCAGACGCAGCGTGATCGATGTCGTCGAACCCTCAGGCGGTCGCGTCGTCGTGGAACGGGCTGTTCGCGCGCGCAGTCCCGTCGGAGTGGTCTCGTACACCGCCTGCACGGTCTCGTTGAACTGACGGATACTGGAGAATCCCGATGCGAACGCGATGTCGGCGATCGACAGGTCGGTTCCCGACAGCAGGGTGTGAGCGGTCTGCGCGCGATGGGCACGGGAGAGTGCGAGCGCACCCGCCCCGAGCTCGTTCACTAACACGCGACCAAGGTGGCGGGACGTGTAGCCGAGTCGTTTGGCGAGGCCGGTCACACCATCCCGGTCGACGGTTCCGTCCGCGATCAGCCGCATCGCCCGGGAAGCGACGTCGTCGTGGATATTCCACTCTGGCGATCCCGGCACCGCGTCCGGGAGGCAGCGCTTGCAGGCACGGAGCCCGGCCTGGTGAGCGGCGGCGGCGGTGCGGTAGAACGTGACGTTCGAGGGCTTCGGGGTCATCGCCGGGCAGCTCGGCCGACAGTAGATTCCGGTTGAATGCACGCCGGTGATGAACTGCCCGTCGAATCGAGAGTCGCGCGATGACATCGCGCGGTACCGTTCGGCGAACCGGGGATCAGAGCTCGTGACGCTGGCGATGGATTCGGTGCTCATTCGTCAACTTTCGCACCGGCCGCCGACCGCAGCTAGCGGGAATCGGACACCGCACGAAACGTCTACGCTGGCGTGATGGACGGCTCGACATCAGGACTGGCGTGAAGTGATGAACTACCCTGCGCGTGTTGGCAGCGGCGTCTCAATTCTCGGAATTACCACTCTCGAACTCGTCAGTCGAATGGAGCGCACGCCGGAGAGATGCGAGACGCTGCTCGCCGAGCCGACCGGAGCGTGCTCGGGCGGCACGAGACGTGAGAGGGCGATCGCCGCGGTGCACCCCGCGGCGACACCGGCGCAGATCGACGCAGCACGGATTCAGCGCACAGAGTCAGAGGGAGCACTGTGACCGTCATCGACACCCTCCGCGACCTGCTTGGCGACGCCGTATCGACGGATGCCGCTGTGCTCGCTCCACTCACCGCCGACAAGTCCGGTCACGACTCCCGAAGCGCGCCGCTCGCCCTCGTGACGGCACGATCGATCGACGATGTGCAGGCCACCCTGCGCATCGCGACGGAGCACGGCGTCGGAGTTGTGACGCGAGGGGCGGGAACCGGCCTCGCTGGTGGTTCTATCGCGAGCGCTGGCCAGATCGTGCTCTCGACTCTCGCGATGAACCACATCCTCGAGGTGTCCGTCGCCGATGAGCTCGCCGTCGTCGAGCCGGGCATCCTCAACGGTGATCTCAACGCAGCCCTTGCGAGCCACGGCTTGTGGTTCACCCCCGATCCGGCCAGCCGGGCGATTTCCACCGTCGGTGGCAATATCGCCACGAACGCGGGCGGCCTGCTCTGTGCGAAGTACGGCGTCACCCGGGAGTCTGTGCTTGCACTGAAGGTCGTGCTCGCTGACGGTCGGTTACTCAGCATCGGACACCGCAGCGTGAAAGGCGTGACCGGCCTCGACCTCACCGCTCTGATGATCGGCTCGGAGGGCACCCTCGGGGTGATCGTCGAGGCCACGGTGCGACTGCGACCGTTGCCGACCGGACCGGTCGCGACCATTGGCGCGTGGTTCGGGGATGTGGTGACCGCGGCCGCCGCGTGCGCCGCCATCA
Source organism: Frigoribacterium sp. (assembly GCA_025408445.1). Classification (GTDB taxonomy): domain Bacteria; phylum Actinomycetota; class Actinomycetes; order Actinomycetales; family Microbacteriaceae; genus Lacisediminihabitans. The sequence goes on from JANYIZ010000179.1 coordinate 1,793, forward strand.
CGGCGGCCGGCATTCGTCCCGCTGCCCTGGAACTGATGGATGCTGCGTCTCTCACCGCCATCGATGCCTATCTCGGCGAAAGTCTTTCGGACCGCGGCAACACCTTTCTGCTGCTGCAGGCGGATGGCGCGGCAAGCGCCGACGAGGCGGCCGTCGCGCTCGAGATTATCCGCCGGGGTGGTGGTGAGGCCGAACTCACCTCGGATCCGGTTGAGGGGGAGCGGCTGTTCGCGATCCGGCGGGCGTTCCACCCGGCGCTCGAAGCGCAGGGCACGGTACTCATCGAGGATGTCGCGGTGCCGCGAAGTGCCCTGCCGCAAATCTTTGCCGAAATAGCTCGGATCGGCGATCGCTATGACATCAGCATCCCGACGGTGGCCCACGCGGGAGATGGCAACCTGCACCCCAACTTCGTCTACGAGCCGGAGGCAGACGGATCGGTGCCCGGGGTGATCTGGACGGCGGCGGGAGAACTCTTCGCCGCGGCACTTCGCCTCGGCGGCACGCTGACCGGTGAGCATGGGGTCGGCCTGCTGAAGCGCAATTGGTTACGGGATGAACTCGGTGACGACCAGTTCGATATTCAACGCCAGATCAAGGCCGTGTTCGATCCGCTCGGAGTGCTCAACCCGGGCAAGGTCTTTTAGGGCGGCTCCGGAAGGTGACGGTTGGTGAACTCGAGGCCGCCGACACTGCCGGCGGTGGTTCGTTCCGGCGGCGAAGGCGGCCGCACGGGCGGGGATGACGCCGTGTGCCTTTACTTTCCCCACCGCCGGCCGGTGTCTCCTAGGCTGAGCGCATGGATTTTCTGCCACTCACCCGTGCCGACGACCTCGGCTGGCGCGCCCTCCGCGATGAAATCGCGCCGTGGATCGGGGAACGTGCCGTCACGCTCTTCTCCTACGCAATCTCCGACGAGTACGGGTCCGCGGTGACGACACGATATTTCCGCGACATCCTCACCGCGGCGGGGGACGATCCGGATCATCCCCAGGTCACCGAAACGGAACAGTTGATCATCGACTGGGGCCGGCTCATCGTGTCGAACCCCCGTGACATCCCGCAGGCGTTCTACGCCCGTCTCGAAGGAGCTTTCACCCCGGGGAGACGCCTGGCACTCCTGTCGTTCGCCGCGCGGGTCGTCGCCATCAACCTCGTCAACACCGTCGGTCGTGTGCCGGTCGATGCCTGATCCCGCCGATGACTGATCCCTCCGGATCGGTTCCCTCGATCGCGACCAACGCGAATCCCGTGTTCGAGCAGAGTGGCCAGGTGTCGATCACTCGCCCGATTCGTCGCAGTGCCGGGACCGTCGTGCTCGCTTCGCTCGGATTTGTCGTGCTCTCGATCGTCATCCTTCTTGTGGCCTGGTACCTCCTGGTCGTACTGGGACCGATGGCGCTGCTTGTGGCGCTCCTGCTCGCGACCGTTCCTCTCGTGGGAGTGCTGCTCTTCATCCGCTGGATCGATCGTTGGGAGCCGGAACCGCGCGGGGCCCTGCTGTTCGCGCTGCTGTGGGGAGCCGGGGCATCCGTTCTGATCGCCCTGATCTTCTCCGGCGTCACCCAGCACTACGAGGCGCTCGCCGGGCTTGCTGGCTCGGGAGTCGCCACGTTCTTCGAGACCGTTGTGCAGGCTCCCATCATCGAGGAGTTCGCCAAGGGGCTCGGCATTCTTCTGATCCTCTGGGTGATGCGCCGCACCTTCGATGGTCCGGCCGACGGCGTCGTGTACGCCGCGATGATCGCTGTCGGGTTCGCTTTCACCGAGAACTTGCAGTACTTCGGCCTCGCGATCAACAAGGACGGCGGATTGGGCGGCGATGTCGCTCGGACCTTCCTGTTGCGCGCCATCCTCTCGCCCTTCGCGCACGTGATGTTTACCGCCTGCACCGGAGTGTTGCTTGGCTTGGCCGCCCGACGTGCCGGCCGCCTCGGAGCGATCGGCTACTTCGTGCTCGGCCTGGTGCCGGCGGTGCTGCTGCACTCCTTCTGGAACAGCGCCGGATACTGGGCAACCGACTGGTTTCGCTATTACTTCATGGTGCAGGTTCCGCTTTTCCTGCTCGCTATCGCGGGGATCACCCGCCTGCGCCGACACGAACAACGCCTCACTCACGCCCGGCTGTCCGAATACGCGGCGGTCGGCTGGTTCACCGGCTCGGAAGTCAACCTACTGACAACCGCAGCGGGTCGCCGCCAGGCCACCCGTTGGGCGGCACGCCACGGGCTTGGCCGCCCCTATCGAAGATTTGTACGGGATGCCACACAGCTGGCTTTCACTCGCGAGCGGCTGATGACCGGGCGGGACGGAATCGGGGCAAGCCTCGACGAGGCAGTGATCCTCGCGTCGATCGTGGAGGATCGCCGGGGGCTCACGGCACTGCCGCCGATGCACTGAGGTCGGACCCGCTGAACCGTGGGCGCACTGACATCCGCAATCGACTTGGTAGTTGTTGTGACTTTAGGGGCGGAAAAGTCGCAACAACTACCAAGTCGATGAGGGGCAACGCGGGAGGCAACGCGGCGCCACCGGGTACCGGGCACAATCACCCCGGTAAGTTGCCCGCGCGGGGACACGTAAACTTGACTGCCGCATTTCAGGACGGCGTTTGAGGGGAATTTACCAGTGGTCGACCGTGAACTTCAGCGCGAGCAGCAGTACGTAGCTACCCTGTACGCGCGCCTCGACGCGTTACAGCGAGAAGCGGAACAGCAGCTCGACGCGGTTCGTCTTCTCGACGTGGGAGGCAACCATCAGGGCCGATCCGAGCGCGACACCTTCGCCCGCATCTACGAGGATCGCATCCTGCAATTGCGCGAGGTTGACGAGAGACTCGCCTTCGGGCGACTCGAGCTTGAGCCCCAGGCGGCCGGAGGAGCGGATGACGGGACGGATGGCTCGGTGTTCCGCTACATCGGTCGAATCGGCCTGCGCGACGAAGACCTGCAACCCCTGTTGCTCGACTGGCGAGTGCCGCAGGCGAGCGCCTTCTACCAGGCCACCGCCGCGACGCCGCTGGGAGCGCGAGCTCGCCGTCACCTGCTCTCGAAGGGACGGAGCATCATCCGCATCGAGGATGAGATCTTCGATGCCGAACTGCTCGAAAGCGCGACCTCCGAGTTGCAGGGCGAGGGCGCCCTCCTTGCGGCGCTCACCGCCCAGCGCACCGGACGGATGTCCGACATCGTCGCCACCATCCAGGGCGAGCAGGACCGCATCATCCGCTCCGATCTCAGGGGAGTGCTCGTCGTGCAGGGAGGGCCAGGCACCGGCAAGACCGCCGTTGCACTGCACCGGGCGGCCTACCTGCTCTATTCACACCGGGATCGGTTGCGCAACTCCGGTGTGCTCATCGTGGGGCCGTCCCGCTCATTCCTGCAGTACATCGAGGCGGTGCTTCCCTCGCTCGGCGAGACCGGGGTTGTTCTCGCGAGCGTCGGACAGCTCTTCCCCGACGTCGAGGCGACGCGAGAGGATGCACCCGCTACCGCCGCGATCAAGGGCCGGGAATCGATGGCGGGTCTCGTTGCCCGCGCGGTACGTTCGCGCCAGCGCGTGCCGTCCGCACCCCAGGACCTCGAGGTGAACGGTGACCGGCTCACCCTCGACCCGCGTCTCATCGCGACGGCGATCGGCCGTGCGCGAGAGAGCAATAAGACCCACAACGAAGCGCGCGTGGTGTTCGTGAAGAATGCGCTCAACGCGCTGTCCCGCCAGTGGCTCACCCAGCTGCAGGATGCCGGCAACTCGATGGACGACACCGATCTGTCGATGTTGCGCGAAGACCTGCGAGCGGCCGAAGATGTGCGGGTGGCGCTGAATACGGCCTGGCTGCCGCTCACCCCCCAGAAGCTGCTGCAGGACCTCTACGCCCGCCCCCAGTGGCTCGCCGAGCTGACCCCAGGCTGGACCGAGACCGACCGTGCCCTGCTGCAGCGAGACCGCGAGGCAGAGTTCACGATCGCCGACATCCCGCTGCTCGACGAGGCTGCCGAGCACCTCGGCGAATACAGCGTGGCGGATGCGGCGCAGAAGCGCGAAGCAAAGCAGCAGCGCAAGCGTGACATCGAAAACGCGGAACATGCGATCGAGAATATGCGGGTGGGCGGACTGGTCAATGCGAAGGACCTCGCCGACAACTTTGCGGAGCTGGGGGACCGGTCGACGACTGCCGAGAAGGCCGCGGCTGACCGCACCTGGACCTACGGTCATGTGGTCGTTGACGAGGCCCAGGAACTCTCGCCGATGCAGTGGCGGCTTTTGCTGCGGCGCGGACCGCAGCGCTCGTTCACGATCGTCGGGGACATCGCCCAGGCGGCATCGGCCGCCGCGGCATCCAACTGGAAGGATGCGCTCGCCCCGTTGTTCGCGGATTCCCCGGAGTCCGATCGTTGGCGGCTCGAGGAACTCACGGTGAACTACCGCACGCCGAGCCAGATTGCGGCGGCGGCCGAGTCGATGGCGATCGCGAACGGTCTGCACGTGACTAAATCCCGCTCGGTGCGTTCGAGTGAATGGCCGATCACCGTTGTGGCGGATGCCGTGGAGGCGGTGCGGATCGATCGGGAATCCGATGGGACGGGCGGCACGCTCGCGGTGATTGTGCTCGAGCCGGGCATCCGCGAGCTCACGGATCGTCTCGTTGCCGAGTTCGGCGATGCGGTGGGGCTCGGCGCGGTCGGACTCACCCGCGACATCGCCGTGATCACTCCCCAGGAGGCAAAGGGGCTGGAGTTCGACTCGGTCGTGGTGGTGGATCCAGCGGCGATCCTCGCGGCATCCGAGCGGGGGGCAGGGGCGCTCTACGTCGCGATGACCCGCGCCACCCAGCGCCTCACGCTCGTTTCCGACGGAGAGTTGCCCGCCGGCATCCGGTAAGACCTACGCCGAGGGCGCCAGCGCGTCGTAGCGAAGTAACCCGCGCTGAAGACGCGTGAGAAATATCAGGATCACGATTATCGCGAGTCCGCCGAGCAACGGTGGCAGCCAGATCGCGCCGATAGCCGCGACGATGCCGACGTAGATGTCTCCGACGCGCGGTCCTCCGGTGACGACCACCGTGAAGACCCCCTGCAGCCGCCCACGCATGCTGTCGGGCACCGCGACCTGCAGCATCGTCTGCCGGAAGATACTGCTGACGTTGTCGGCCGCCCCCGCCCCCGCGAGCATCACGCTCGCGATAATGGTCGCCGGGATATTTGCCCGGGTGGGGGACACCGGTCCGAATCCGCCGAGAGAGAGGGCGAGCAGCACCCCTCCGAATCCCGCGATGAACGCTCCGTAGACGATAATCGAGGTGCGGATGGCCCGGCCGTGCCAGCGCACCCCGCCGAGTCGACCCGACAGCAGGCTACACAGCAGAAGGCCGATCGCTCCGGCCGCCGTCAGCACGCCGACGGTCACGGCGCCTCCGCCGAGCACGAGGGCGCCGACGGCCGGAAACAGCACACGCGGCTGGCCAAGGGCCATCGCAATGATGTCGACAATGAAGGTCATTCGAATGTTCGGTGCAGACCTCAGGAAGTCGATTCCCGAGCGCAGCGAGGCAAGCCCTGGCCGCTGCGCGTCACCATCGGGCGCGAGTTTCGGCAGCGAGAAGATACCGGCGAATGCGGTGAGAAAGAGCACGACATCCACGGTGTAGGTCCACCCGAATCCCACGGTCGCGACCAGCACGCCAGCGAGCGCCGGGCCGATCGTTACCATCACACCGAAACTCATGCCGGTGAGGGCGGATGCCGCTGGCATCAGCCGCGCGGGAAGCAGCCGCGGCAGCACCGCCGACCGCACCGTGTTCATCACCGTCGCCGAGACCGCGTTCAGGGTTGTCAGCAGGTAGAACGGCCAGGTGATTTCCACGCCGGTCCAGGCGATGAGTGCGAGGGTGATGGTCGAACCCCAGGCGACGATCGCGGCCAGCAGCAGGATAAGCCGTCGGTCGAAAGCGTCTGCGAGCATTCCACCGTAGAGCCCGGCGAAGATCATCGGCACGAGAGCAAACGCTCCCACCAGCGAAACCGCGAAGGTGGAGTGCGTCAACTGATAGATGTGTAACCCGACAGCGACGATCGTCATCTGGCTTCCGATACCCGAGATCGCGTTGCCGGCCCAGAGTGTGCGAAACGCCGCGCTCTCCCTGAGCGGCGTCAGGTCGATGAGATGCGAACGCCGTGTGCTGTGCTCGCGGTCGGTACTCACTCTCACTATTCTCACCCGACAGCGGTGCCATGCTTGAGCAGTGCCTGTTCTGTCTGATTCTGTGCTCACCGATCCGTTGCTGGCCCGCATCCACGAGCGGGCGCCGGGCTACGACCGCGACAACGTGTTCTTCACCGAGGATCTCGAAGAGCTCGCCTCTGCCGGTTACCTGCGTGCTCTCGTGCCCGAATCCTTCGGTGGCCTTGGCCTGAGCCTCCAGCAGGTCGCTCACCAGCAGGCACGCCTCGCGATGGCCGCCCCGGCGACGGCGCTCGCCGTGAACATGCACCTGGTCTGGACCGGCGTCGCAAAGACCCTCCACGACCGAGGGGACGACTCGCTCGACTTCGTTTTGCGGGATGCCGCGGCGGGGGAGATCTATGCCTTCGCGATCAGCGAGGCCGGTAACGACCTCGTGCTGTTCGACAGCACCACGGACGCCCAGCCGCTTCCGGACGGCGGCTACGCCTTCACCGGTACCAAGATCTTCACCAGCCTGTCGCCGGCATGGACTCGGCTCGGCCTCTTCGGACTGGACACCGTGTCAGCGGATGCGCCAAAGCTCGTGCACGCCGTCGTCACCCGCGAGGCGCCGGGAATCTCTATCGCCGAGGACTGGAACACCCTTGGCATGCGGGCGAGCCAGAGCAACACCACCCACCTCACTTCGGTGGTCGCGGCATCCGACCGGGTGTTCCGCCGCCTCGATCCTGGTCCGAGCCACGACGCCCTCATCTTCGCCATCTTTGCCAACTTCGAAATCCTCATCTCCTCCGTGTACCTTGGCATCGGTCAGCGGGCTCTCGAACTCGCGGTCGAATCCGCGCGCTCCCGCAGTTCGCGGAAAACGGGGCTCGGCCGTGACCAGGATCCGAACGCGCGTTGGAAAATTGCGGATGCGGCGCTCGCCCAGGACGCGCTGCTTCCGCAGCTTGACGCCCTGGCCGTCGACCTCGACTCCGGCGTGGATCGTGGTGCGCAGTGGTTTCGCGCTCTCGTCGGACTCAAGTCCCGATCAACGCGGACCGCCCGCTACGTCGTCGACCAGGCCATCGCGGTTGCGGGAGGCGCGGCGTTTTCGGCGACAAGTGAACTGTCCCGGTTGTATCGGGACGTACTCGCGGGCGGATTCCATCCGAGCAACGACGACTCGGTGCACTCAACAGTTGCAACGGCGCTGCTGGGGCCGATCAACGAAGACCCGTCGCCTACCCTGAGATCATGACTTCCTCGCTCGCGATCGATCCCTCTATCGTCGTCTGGTCCGTTCCCGAATCCGCGCGGGCGCAGGAGCTCACGACGCGTCCCCTGTTGGTGCTGATGCACGGTCGCGGGTCGCACGAGCATGACCTCTACGCCCTCGCCCCGATGCTTCCCCCGCAGTTCGTGATCGCCGCGCTCCGCGCGCCGATCGAGCTGGCTCCCGGTTCGTACTCCTGGTTTCCGGACGGAGAGCCCGCTCGGCCGAGTTTCGCGGCTGCGGATGCCGCCGTCCAGGCACTCTTCGACTGGCTGGATTCGATTACCTCTGCTGCTTCGATCTCGCTTCTCGGGTTTTCGCAGGGCGGTGCGATGACCCTTCACGCCCTGCGGCACGCTCCCGAGCGGTTCGCCGCCTTCGTGAATCTCGCCGGCTTCGTCATCGGCGGCGACGCCCCCGCCGATTCTTCGCTCGAGACGCTGCGACCACCGGTGTTTTCGGGCAGCGATCCGGCGGATCCGGTGATCCCCGCCGAAGCGATTGCGCGGACCGCAGAGTGGCTTGCCTCGCATTCGACTCTCACGGAGCGTCACTACGCCGGCATCGGGCACTCGATCTCGCGCGAGGAACTCGAGGATGTGAATAGGTTTCTGAACGGCGCTGGTTTTTGAACACCACCGTCTCAGCGAATTGGCCCCACACAGCGAATTGGCCCCACACAGCGCATTAGTCCCACACAGACTCGTCGCCCGGTGCGGCACTTGGTGCGGCTCTTCCGGGCGACGGGTTGTTCTACTCACAGGATGCTCTCCTTGGGGCCAGAGCGCAATACCCCCATCGCTCACATTGAATTTCGCGCGGGGTGTTCAGGCAACGCGCGATGCCGAGCCACCCGCAGTGCGCTGTCAAGTTCTGAAAGGAACCGGTCCGCGTCGGCCAGGCTGAAGCAGAGCGGCGGCCGTATCTTCAGTGTGTTCCGGGCTGCACCGGATGCCCCGAGCAGCACTCCCCGCCGGCGCAGCTCGTTCACCACGACGAGGGTTGTCGCTTCGTCGGGGGATTCCCCGTGCACGAGGTCGACTCCCAGGAATAGACCGGCCCCGCGCACCTCTCCGAGAGACTCGTGGAATCCCGCGAGCATGGCAAGCCCGGCGGTGAGGTACTCCCCGACGACCCGTGCGTTCTCGATCAGTCCTTCATCGTGAAGGATGTCGAGCACGGCCTGCGCGGCGGCGATCGAGACCGCCGTGCCGCCGAAGGTGTTGAAGTAACGCCCGTGGGCCGCGAAGGCGTCCACGAGGTCGCGACGGGCGACAACCCCTCCGATCGGCATGCCGTTACCCATCGGTTTGCCGACTGTCACGAGGTCGGGTACCACTGCCCCGACAGCGGAGTCGTGGCGGGTGAAGCCCCACAGGCCGTGACCGAGACGCCCGAAGCCGGCCTGCACCTCGTCGGCGATGTAGAGGCCGTCCGCGTCGTGCACGATGTCGCTGATCCGCCCGAGGAAAGCCGTGCTGCCCGGCTGTACGCCGTCAGAGGCGAAGATCGAGTCCGTGATGAGCGCAGAAAACCCGTGCTCGGAAGCGCCCAGATCCGCGGCCGCAATCGCGACGGCGTCCGCGAACGCCACGCCGTCGCCCGTCGGAGCCTCCACCAGGCGTACCCACGGGGGGATGCTGTCGCCGCCGCCGAGGGACGGCGAGATCGCTGCGGTCTCGGTGGTGACCCCGTGGTAGGCGTTTCGGGTGACGATCACGCCTCGTTTACCGGTTAGGGTGGTGGCGATCCGAAGGGCGAGGTCATTCGCCTCGGAACCCGTGCAGGTGTACATCACGTTCGCGAGCGCACGGGGCAGCGTGCCGAGTAGATCTTCGGAATAGTCGATCAGTGGTCGATCGAGGTAGCGGGTATTCGTATTGACGAGAGCCGCCTGGCGCGAGATTGCCTCAACCACTCGGGGATGCGAATGGCCCACCGACGGCACGTTGTTGTACACATCGAGAAACTCTCTGCCCGCCGCATCCCAGAGCTTCGAGCCGAAGCCGCGAACGATCTCGATGGGCTCGTCGTAAAACAGCCGATAGGCCGGCCCGAGGCTGCGGTTGCGTCGTTCGACCAACAGGCGAGTCGGCGCGCTCAGCTCGTCGAGGCGGTCGTTACTGAAGTAGGTGCTCGGTCCTGGCATGATCCGACCCTACTGGCGCGCCCCTCCTGTCGGCAGAGGCGATTGCCGCAGACTCACCAACTGGCGCCAAGTGGATTCGAGATTGCGGGAGGTGTACTCGGCGTTCTCAGGCCGTGATGTCACGAGCCAGGATGCGAGGAGTGGCCGCTGGGCGAGACGACCGAGCACGAGGTGCGGCACCAGAACCGACTCTGCGTCAGATAGTGTCACCCGTTCGCGATAGCCGGAGGCGAGAGCGATTGCCGGGGCCCAGGGGTCGCTCGCCCGCAACGACGGCGCCGCATACGACATCGCGACAGCAAGGTCCGCGGCACGATGACTCCGCACGATATCGCCGAAGTCGAGGATGCCGGTGATGAAGTCTGGCGCGTTCGATTGGACGACGAGATTGCCGCCGTGGAAGTCGTTGTGCACCACCTGCCGCGGGGTTAGGTGCAGCGCCGGCAGCATTTCGGCCGACAGTTCCGAGAGTAGGTCGCCCACCGCGCGCCGCCGGTCCTCGCCCTCGATCACGGGCACCAGCTCCGACAACTCGGCGAGCCGCGCGAGATCCCAGGCGAGCCAGCGGTCGGCTGCCGGATGATCAAAGTCGGCCAACGCGTCGGTGAGGCGGCCGAGCATTCGCCCGACCGCGCGCCAATCGGTCGGGGAGGGATCGACCTCGCTGAGCAGGCTGCCCGGGAGGTAACGGAGAAGCCTCACCGCTCGGCCACCGTGGGTAGGTGAGAGGGTTAGCGGCGGCACGAACTGTTGGAGCGGCAGCGAGTCATCCCGTGCCGCGGCGTGCGCGATGGCAGCACCCGGCAGCCCGATCTCGGCCGGGTCGTCCCCGGGTGCTGAGATCTTGAGCACGTAGCCGTGAGCGTCGCCGGGGACGGCCAAGCGAAAGGTATCGTCGCGCTCGGTCGCGAGCCGGGCAATGGAGGTGGCTGTCACCCCAAAGCATCTCAGCGCGACGGCGGCGGCCTCGCCCGGTGGGGTGCGCTCGAACGGGGCGCCGACTCCGGCCAGGAGACGGCGCGTCAACGGAGTTGCCGGGAGTGCCTCATCCATCCATTGATTCTGCTGCATCGGCTCCCATGGAAGCAGCCCGTCAGCCCAGCGGGCCGAAGCGGCCTGTTCGGGTCCCACCTGTTCGGGGCTCACCTGTTTTGGGTGCACCTGTATTGGGGAGTTCGCAGCGTGTGGCCGGTGACTAGATTCGAAACAGAGGGCACAGCACACGACCGGCAGAGGCAAACAGCCCGTGCACGGAAATTACCGTTGGGGGACGGAATCGTAACCACGGGGGATGATCGTTCGACCCTGCCTGCGCCGCAGCGCCAGGCGGGAGACTCGAACGCCCCTGCAAGCTGGCTTCCACCGAACCACGCCCTGCGGGAGTGCCTTGCACTGCAAGCAGAGGCTCCTCCCATTTCGCTGGTCGCGCGCCTCTTCGGAGTCGATCCGCTCTCGCGTGATGCGCGGCGCTCCTACAGTGGAGCACTCGCCGAGATTGCTCTTGCAGATTCCCTCGCCGCGCTCGGGGACGAGTGGACCGTTGTGCATTCGGTGCCTGTCGGTGGCGACATCGCAGCTGGCCACTACCCTCTGGCCCTCGATCACCTGGTGATCGGTCCGGCCGGTATCTTCTCGATCACCATTCACAGCCACGCTGGCCAGGCCGTCTGGGTCGGAGAGCGCACGTTCATGGTCGATGACGAACGACTCGGCCACCTTGCCGACGCCGAAAAGGCGGCATCGGCCGCATCCCGGTTGCTAGCCGCCGCGCTCAAAGCGTCGGGGACGGCGGCGGATGTCGTGGTGACGCCCTGCATCGTGGTGGACTCGCCCTCGACGCTGCAGATCCGCCAACGCGCCGATCGCATCCAGACAAGCACAGCCCGCGACTTCACCGCGTGGCTTGCCGCACTGCCCCGGCTGATCTCGCCGACGGTTGTCAATGCCCTGTCAGGGGTTTCGCTCCAGGCCTCGACCTGGTCGGTGAGTGCAGTCGTTCCTCCCAACGACGCTCATATCCGGCGTGACGACTTCGATCAACTGCGCCTCCACATCGACTCCGCACGACTCCGCCGCCTGGTCTGGACCGGTCTCGGGGTCATCCTGAGCTATTCTCTGGTCATTTCGAGTGCCTCCGGGTTTTCTGTCTTCGCCGTGGCGCACTTTTAAGGATCTTCAGCGGCCGCGCAGCGCGCCTACCGCGACGATCCGATTCGGCAACAGGCCGGAGAGCAACACCACGAATTTGTAACGCAGGGTCGGTATCGAAACGGCGCGGCCTTTCGCGACATCCCGCAGCGCGAGGCGCACGAGAGTCGAAGGGTCAAGCCAGAGGAATGCGGGCACGCCGTTTTTCGACACGTTCATGCGGTCGTGGAACTCGGTGTGCACGAAGCCCGGTGCAACTGCGGTCACGGCGACACCCCGACGACGATAGGTGAGGTTGGCCCAGCGACTAAAGCTCAGCACCCACGCTTTCGACGCGCCGTAGGTGCCGCGTGGGGTGTACCCGGCGACGCTCGCGATGTTGACGATCGTGCCGGATCCGCTCGCGAGCATTTGCTGCAGGGCGGCATGGGCGAGGCGCATGGGGGCGGTCACGAGGAGGTCGAGCAGGCGCTGTTCCTCGTCGACCGGATTCTCGTCGAACGGTTTTGGCAGCCCGAAACCCGCATTGTTGACGAGCATGGTCACGCGACGGGCTCCGGATGCTCCGACTTTGACCTCCACCATCGCGAGGTCTGACCGGCTCACGAGATCCGCCGCGAGCACCTCCACCGTCACACCGAACTCAGCACGCAATCCGGCGGCACGCTCCTCCAGCCGGTCTGCGTCGCGAGCGACGAGCACGAGGTCGAAGCCCTCTGCGGCGAGTTGACGGGCGAATTCTGCCCCGATCCCGGCGGTAGCCCCGGTGATGAGGGCCACATGTGTATCGGTAGCGGAATTCATCTATTCACGCTAGCCGGTGTTCCTTCGTGACCGGAGAATTCCCGCCGTGCACACTGGCGAAGCTGTCAGCGTTTCTCAATGACTCTCGCTGAATCGCCGATAATCATCCTGCCCATCCCGGCCGCCACGATCGCCGCCCAGGCCCCCGTGGGGGACCGGGGCGTCAGGGCAACCGAATTTTCCGCCTACGTAGCGCGCCCTGAGGGCCCACCACGGGGAGCCCTGGTGGTCATTCATGAAATCTGGGGGCTCGTCGAGCACATCACTGGCATCGCCGATCGTTTCGCCGCCGAGGGGTATCTCGTGATCGCGCCAGACCTGCTGTCGTCGATCGGCATCAGTGAACAAGTCGGACTCGAGGCCTACGCCATCATGAATAGCCCGGACGAGTCAGTGCGGTCGAATGGTCAGCCACTCTTGCGTGCCGCCTTCGCCAGTCTCAATGTTCCCGAGTTCGGTGCGTGGGCCCTCGCCGCGCTCGGCTCGAGCGTTGACTATCTCGCTGAACAACCCGGCATCGACGGTCGCATCGCGGTCACGGGATTCTGCTTCGGCGGTGGTTACAGCTTTGCGCTCGCGGCGGCCGATCCTCGCATCCGCGCTGCTGTGCCGTTTTACGGGGTGCCGCCCGAGACGGCGACGATCTCGACGATCTCGTGCGCGGTGCTCGCCTTCTACGGTGAGACGGACACGAAACTCATCGACTCTCTGCCCGAAGTCACCGCTGCCATGCAGGCCGCTGGAGTCGACTTCACCGCAAAAATCTACGAAAACGCAGGTCATGCCTTTTTCAACGACACGAGCGCCCTCATGTATCGGGCCGACGCCGCGGTCGACTCGTGGCAGCGCACCCTCGCGTTCCTCGAGACTGCTATCGAAGCCTGACACGAGGTCTGCCGGATTTTCAGCGACGGGAGTCAGCCGCGCGTGCAGGTGCCGGATGACACGGCCGAGCTCAAGCCCTGTGCCTGGGCGACGACCGGTGCCAGCTCCTGTGTGGTCATGGCGAACCCGAGGTGGCTGGTCGTTGCCGAGCGCGCGAAGATCACGCCGGTGACGCTGCCAGCGGCATCGATCAGCGGACCTCCGGAGTTGCCCTCCTGTACATCTGCCGCGAGGTAGTACACCTGACGGGGACTGGGATTGGCACCGTAAATGTCTGGAGAGTTGATCGTGGCGACATTTTGCACAGCGGCCGGGCTCGACAGGAATGGACCGCCGAGAGGATACCCGTCGAAGACGGCGGTCGCACCTGTCGTGAGGTCGGCACCGAGCGGGAGAGGAGCGGTCGGCAGCCCGGTGACGGCGATTACGGCGAGATCCTGGACGGCATTGAAGTAGACCACCCGACCGGTGTAGGTGGAGCCGGAGGGGGTGAGCACGACCGGTTGCGTGACGCCAGCCACGACATGAGCATTGGTGACGACGCGCCCAGAGGAGGAGACGAATCCGCTTCCCGACTGGTTTTGTCCGCACTGGTAGGCGTTGCCGGTGATCTTCACGACGGAGCGGGCGGATGCCTGCTGGGCGGCGGTCGCCCCCGACTCTGGCACCGGTAGCGCAGTTCCGGTTCCAATCGCTTCGAACAGGCGCGGAAGGCCGTCGAGCGCGAACAGAGACCGTACCTTCGCTTCGAGTGCTTTGACCGGATCGGGAGTGACCCGCTCGATCGTCGAGACGACGGTCGATGATCCGATGGCCTGGGATACGACAGGCACGCCGAGAGATCCGAACCCGAAGGCGAGCATCGACACGACAAGCGCGGCGGCGACGAGCGTGATCGCGGCCCCTAGCAGCCGATCGATTGCGCGAAGCGGTGTCTTGTCGACGCGTCGGCGGATGACCCGGCCGAGCGCCGATCCGGCGCCCTGCCCGAGCGCGATGAGAGCCACGACCACCACGAGAATCACCGGTAATCTGAACTGGCTTGCGGTGACCCAGCCCGTGACCAGCGGTATCGCAAAAAACGCGGCTGTCGCTCCCGCGACGATTCCGATAAAACTGCCGACACTCAGGATGAAGCCACGCCGGAATCCAAATACTGCGTAGACGACAAGCAGGACGATGAGTAAGAGGTCGAGCACCGCAGAGCCGGTCATACCATCGTCCTCCCGGTCCCAGCGCTGTCGCCCGGAGCCGTCCCCAGTGTCCCACGGGTGCCTGTACACCAATCGCTGCCCCTGTCGAGGCCCCAGAGAACTTCCTCGACTGTGCAAGGGTGGGGGAATGGACGAATGTGACGCGATTGTCGTCGGAGCCGGACCGAACGGCCTGGCGGCGGCGGTCGTACTCGCGCGGGCCGGGCTCTCGGTGCGGGTCTACGAGCGCGAAAACGCGATCGGTGGGGGAGCGCGCACCGAGGAGCTGACGCTTCCGGGGTTCCTCCACGACCTCTGCTCGGCCGTGCATCCCCAGGCCTTGTCCTCCGGCTTCTTCCGTGCGTTCGAGCTCGAAAAACGCGTGAGTTTCATCGTGCCGGAGATCTCGTATGCGCACCCTCTCGACGACGGCCGCTCCGGCATCGCCTGGCGCGACCTGGATCGCACCGTCGACGGCCTGGGTGTCGATGGGGCAGCGTGGAAGCGGCTGCTGGGTCCACTCGTGCGCCATGCCGACCAGGTGGCGCAATTCGCCGGGTCGCAGGTCCTGCAGTTGCCGAGGCATCCGATCACACTCGCTCGACTGGGAGTGCGTATCCTCGAGCAAGGGAGTCGCGGCTGGAATCTGCGCTTTCACGACGACCTCGCGCCGGCGATGCTCACCGGAGTCAATGTGCACGCGATTCGACCGGTTCCCAGCCTGTCGACCGCCGCAGCCGGCCTCGTGCTCGCCACGACGGGCCACGCACGCGGCTGGCCGATCCCGATCGGGGGCAGCCGGTCGATCACCGACGCGATGGCCGATGACCTGCTCTCGCACGGGGGCGAGATTGTCACGGGCACGGAGATTACTTCCATCGCGGAACTTCCGCCGGCGCGGGTGATCCTTTTCGATGTCACGCCGCGAGCACTCTCGCGAATCGCCGGCGATCGGCTGCCCGACCGCTACCGTCGATCGCTCGACCGATTCCGCTATGGCAATGCGGTCGCCAAAGTCGACTTCGCACTCTCCGGACCGGTGCCGTGGACAGACGACCGCCTCGCTGCAGCCGCGACTCTCCATGTCGGGGGAACCCGCCAGGAAATGGAGACCTCCGAAGCGGATGTCGCGGCCGGACGGCATCCCCAGGATCCCTACGTTCTCGTGAGTCAGCCGACCCCCTTCGACCCGTCAAGAGCGCCGGAAGGTAAACATGTGCTGTGGGCTTATACCCACGTGCCGCGAGGTTCCGTGGAGGATCGCACCGAGGCGATCACCGCGAAGATCGAACGCTATGCTCCCGGATTCCGAGATACGATCCTTGCGTCGGTGAGCCGCTCTGCGGTAGACGTCGAACGGCACAATCCGAATTACATCGGGGGAGACATCGCGGCGGGAGACGTGACTGTCACGCAGCTGCTCGCCCGGCCGGTGCTGTCGGCGACGCCGTGGCGCACCGCCGCCCGCGGGCTCTACCTGTGCTCGTCGTCCACGCCGCCCGGGCCCGCCGTGCACGGACTTGCCGGATATTACGCCGCGATGACGGCGCTTCGGGACGAGTTCGGCGTGACCCGCCGACCATTTCTCGGCCTGCAGGAGTAGCGGATCAAATCAGGTCGCGCAGTACCTGTTCGGCACGCACGCCCCGTGTTCGTGCCCGGGCAGCCAGACGCTCGAATTCGACGGCGGTGAGGGTCACGATCACGTCGACGGTCTCGGCGCCGTCCGATTGCCGGCTCGAGGGCTCGTCGAAGTCGAAGAGCGACGGGGGCGGGGCAGCCGGGATTGCCGGCGTCGACTCTGTCAATCGAGCGGGGGAAGGGCGGGGCTCGAGCGGGCGCCCCACGGCGCCGTCGCCCGCACGCACGAAGCCCGGCCCGGCGGGAATCGTTGCCCCGCGCTGGTAGGCCTCCGACACGGCGCGGGCGCGAGAGTCCGCTGCTTCATTGAGCGGATGATTCGCGTGGCCCTTCACCCACTCGAAGCGATACTGCCGACCGGGCAGCTCCGTGTCGATCTCCTGCAGAAGGTCCACATTCATCACGGGCTTACCGTCAGCCTTTCGCCAGCCCTTGCTCTTCCAGCCGGGCAGCCATTTGGTGACGCAGTTGATCACATACTGGCTGTCGCAGAGGATCAGCAGGTCGTCGTCGAGGTGGGCGGTAGCACGAAAGAACTGGAGCACCGCGGTGAGCTCGGCCTGGTTGTTAGTGGCATGCTTCCAACCGCCAGCCGCCCAGCAGGTGTCGTCAACGTACCAGGCCCACCCGGCCGGGCCCGGGTTACCAAGGGCAGATCCATCGGCGGCGACACGGATCGTCATTTTGGCTCCCGAAGTGATCGTCGATCGGTGTTGTCGTAGATCGAAGTGGTGGTCAATCGAAGGACTGTCGATGCCGGCGGACATCGCTCACCAGTCTGCCGCACGCCGGAAGCCCCAATTTCGCCGATCCTGCAAGAAAGTGAACACCGACCGGTAATTCGAGGGCGTGGCGCGAGAACCCGTCGGGAGCGGGAGCGGGAGCGGGTGCAGGCAAAGTGATTTCCCGATGTCGAGACCGAGTCTGAAGGCGAGTGGATTGTGTCGGGCGAGGTGGCACCTTCGAAGCGACAATGCACCGACTTTTCATCGATGGGAGTGTCTATCGGGGTCTTGGTTACCGGGACCCCAGCGCCAGGCCGAGCATCATCCTGCTGCCAACGAAACCGATCTCGGCCTACCTCCGAGGGAACCCGGCGGGCATGACGGCCGCTCCTCCCCACGGGCCTGCATCATGGTGCACCGGTAATTGTGGTTCGTGACTGTTCGCGCCTTCTCGCGCGTTCGGCCTCCGTCGCCGCGGCCTCCGCGGGTGTCGGCGCGGTGCCTCCGAGCGAGCGTGGCTGCCACCACTGTCCGGTCCCGGTGACCGGATAGCCGGACTGAAGGCCATCGACCATGCCCTGCATCGTCTTCCGCAGCGAGTCCGTCACGGCCCGGGGGTCGTCCGTCGAGGCAATGTCAATCGGTGCACCGAAAGCGAAGGAGATGAATACCCCGAACCGTGCGCGGAACGGCACCGGATGGTTCTTAGTCTTCAGCCGCTGCCCGCCCCAGACCGCCACCGGAATCACCGGAACTCCTGCCTCTGCCGCCAGACGTACGGCGCCGGTCTTGAGCTCACGAACTTCGAATGATGCGCTGACGCCCGCTTCGGGAAACACCCCGATCAATTCGCCGGATCGAAGAGCGGCGACGGCTTCGGCATAGGCGGCCGCCCCGCGTTCCATATCGACGGGAATGTGATGCATGCCTCTGAGCAGCCAGCCGATACCCGGCTTGTCAAAAGCGCGCTTGGTCACGAGAAAGCGAATGCGTCGTCGGTTACTCCTCCAAGCCACCCATTCGACGAGGGCGAATTCGAGGTACCCGAAGTGGGTCATGGACAGCACCGCACCGCCGGCGGCGGGCAGATTGTCGAGACCGGTCTCGATGCGGCGGAGTCTCCAGAATCGGAACAGGCCAATGCCCAGGCTTATCGCCGCCCGATAGATGGGCTCCGAATGCGATCTGCGGGCGGAGGACATACAAGCAGCGTAAGACGGAATGCTGCGTATTCTCGGTGCGCAAAACAGCATGCGCCCGGCGGCATACGTCCGGGCCGAGGCCCGTGCGATACCCCCGTTCAGGCGTGCCCTTTTTTGGGGACTGTCGACGGTCTGAGGGCTCCCGTTAGCGTTATCAGATAACAACCCGGGGGAAGCAGTGACAGATCTTGCAGCGCACAGAGAGGCCGATTCGAGGCGGTACGGTCGCGCGCAGGGTGTCACCATGAAGAAGGCGCAGCGCGTCGGTTTCAGCTTCAGTGGTCTGTTCGGTCGCGGGGGCGCACCGGCGGCCACGCGGGGATGGAGCACCGAGCCTCCAACGGAGTTCGAACTCGGGCGCATGCTGACGGCGCTCGACGACCGCTTCACGGCGCTTCGCGCTTTCGATGTCTTCGGTGAGCTTGATACCGACTTCTTGGTCGTGGGGCCTGGCGGACTCTTTCTCATCACCACCAGGGTGCAGGGTAACGCCAAGGTCTGGGTCGACGAAGATGTGCTCTGGGTCAATGGTCGGCCGACAAACCAGGTGAGCGATGCGCGCAATGCTGCGGATCGGGCATCCGCTCGGCTGAGTGCAGTACTGGGTCAGCCCGTTCGAGCGACTCCGGTCATCGCGGTCATGAACCCTCTCTCATTGTCGTTCGGCGGCGACCCCGCACGGCGCGTCGTCACCCTGCCGGCGGATCTGGTGACCCAGTGGCTCTCCGAGTGTTCCCGAACGCTCTCGGATGACGCTGTCGCCGACTTCGCAGTGGTTGCGGAAGATCGCGCCACGTGGGGATCGCTGCCGAGCGGCTCTCGCCGGCTGGCGCGGGTGCGTTGAGCTCACGAGGCACACGGGACACCCGTTCGCCGCTACCACCCATTCTGGGGCTGCCCGTTTTGGGGCTGCACACTGTCTGATCCCCCGTCTAGCCTCGAATCATCGGAGCTTGGGGGAGCGATGAACGACAGGGGTGCGAGCGCAGTGCACGACACGACATCGGCGGTGCAGACCGGGCAGTCGCTCCGCGGCGAACCCACAACCCGTCCCGTGGTCTCAAGCGCTGCTGAGGAGTCCCCGTTCTCAGGCCCGATCACCACCGGACCGCTGCTTCCCGGACTCTCCTTCACCAGCGGGTTTGACAGGGAACCCTTCAGCGTCTCCGCACACACCGTGGTACCGGTTCCTTCGGCACGACCTGACGCCGAGGAAGTGATCGGGAAACCAGCGATCCCGGCCCCGACCGCTGCCGCAGCACAGGTCGATGTGCCGAGTGCGGTCGCTTCGAATGTGGACCTCGAGCCCGGCTCTTGGTCCATCGAACCGAACCTCCGGGCGCGCGGCCCGGCATACGCCGTTATGCAGGAGTGCCTTGCTCGCCAAGAGGTGGCTACACCCCGCGGTCGACTCGCTCGAGCGCTCGGCAACAGCCCGCTGCATCCGGATGCCCGCAGTTGGTACAGCGGCGCTCTCGGCGAGATCGTGGTCGCGAACGCGCTCGCTCAGCTGGGGGACGAGTGGACTGTACTGCACGCGGTGCAGGTGGGCTCAGGAAGCGCCGACATCGATCACGTGATCCTCGGCCCCGGTGGCATTTTCACAATAAACACCAGGAATCATTCAGGCAAGAAAATATGGATTGGCGGAAGCACGTTCCTGGTGAACGGTTACAAGCAGGAGCACATGCGAAAGTCGGCCCATGAGGCCGAGCGGGCAGCCCGCTTGCTCAGCAGCGTGACCGGACGCCCGGTCTCCGTGACCCCGCTCATCGTGGTGGTGAATCCGGCGTCCATCACGACCGGGCGCAAGCGACCGCGCGTTACCGTACTCTCCAGCAATACCCTTAAGCGCTGGCTGTTGAGACGACCCCGCGTGCTGTCGGATCGCGCCGTCGCCCACTTCTCGATGTTTGCGGAGGAGCGAAGTACCTGGCATACCGAGCCCGTGACAATGAATGACACTTCGGGCCGGTTGTCGCAATTTGAGCAACTTCGAATGCAGGTGGATGCCGCCCGACAGCGCGCGCGCCTGTGGCTCCTTGCACTCGGCGTGGGCGCCATCCTGATCACTCCGGTCGCCATTGCCGAGATAGTGCGCCTGATTATTTCACTCTTGGTCATTCCCGGTCGCTGACCCGGACTGCGGCTCGCGTGCTGCCGTTGTCATCACTCGTGATCGTCCAATCGGTCGCCACTGTTGCTGCGCATTCAGCCACACCGGGGCGAGCGTCTGAAGCCGACCGTCAGCTATCCGCATCAGGTATGACGAGGTTGACGAGCACGTCGAGCAGCCGCTGTTCGCGCCTGTGCGGATCTCGAATGCGCTCCATCCGATTGCCCTGTTCGGTAGTGCGCGACTCGACCGCGCGCGGTTCTGGTCGCGGAGGAACCGCGGCTCAGCGCCGTCCCAGTCAAATCTCTCTCGCCAGACGGCCCCCGGTGGCCGCAGTGGAACGCCAGCCCCGCACTGCCGGGTTCCAACGAAACCTCTCGTCGATCTCGCCTGGGCTCTGCACGCAAACGAAATCACCGAGGCGGTCGGCGGTTTCGGCGGCTGTCGTCAACTCGCAGGGCTCGTTGTCACCGTGTGCCACGGGCGCGGCGTGCGACACTCGCTCGAGCAGGCCGATGGCCTGTCGCAGGAGAGCAGTGTGGGGATGTCGCGCACCCGGGCGAGCCCTCACTCCTGCAATCCGGCGGCAGCCGGGTGGCACAGTGATATTTCGCACGGGCACGGATGCCTTCGCGTAATTCGGAAGCAGTAGGGCACGATGAGAGCCGGGTAGCCCGACCGCACTGGATCGGCGTACCGTTCAATGCATGACCGAACAGCAGCCCTTCGCGATCGAGCGCGCCTTCGACGACTTCGAACTACGGCGCTATCCCGATCATGTCCTCGTGCAGGTGACAGTGGATGGCGATTTCCTCCGCGCCGGTAATCTCGGGTTCCGACCGCTCATCAGCTATATCAGCGGTCGGAATGCGCAGGCCACGCGCATCCCGATGACCGCGCCGGTGACGCAGGAGCCGCTCGGCGAGCACACTCACACCGTGAGTTTCGTGCTGCCGGAGGGCACCGATCCCGCGACCGTGCCGGTGCCAACCGATGCCTCCGTGGCGACCGTGGCTGTCCCGGCCAGCCTCGTGGCTGCCCGCCGCTTCGGCGGCGGATGGACGGATGCCCGCTTCGAACAGAACGGTGAGATGCTGCTGGCGGCCGTCGAGCGCGCCGGATTGCGGGCGGCAGGCAACCTGTACTTCGCCCGCTACGACCCTCCTTGGAAGCCCGGCTTCCTCAAGCACAACGAGGCGCTCGTGCGAGTAGAGGAACAAGCGGCGCCCACACGCTAAGTTCGGGAGTCATGGGGCACACTCGGCAGAGGAACATCGCGCTGCTCGTCGCCGGCACATTCTTCATGGAAAACCTCGACGGCACGATCCTCACCACCGCCGCCCCGAGCATCGGTCGGTCGCTCGCTGTGCCATCGGTCGCGGTCGGCATTACGATTACGGCCTACCTACTGACGCTCGCGGTGCTCATCCCGCTGAGCGGATGGATTACCCGGCGCCTCGGGTCCCGTCGCATTTTCCTTGCCGCCATTGCAATCTTCACCCTCGCCTCGGTGCTCTGTGCGCTCAGCACGAGCCTGCCCGAACTCACCATCATGAGGGTGTTGCAGGGCATCGGGGGAGCGATGATGGTGCCGGTCGGTCGGCTCGCAGTGCTCCGCGTCACCGACCGCGCCGATCTCATCCGCGCCATCGCCCTGCTCACTTGGCCGGCGCTCGTTGCGCCCATCGTCGCGCCTCTCGCCGGGGGGATCATCACGACCTACTTCACCTGGCACTGGATCTTCCTCATCAACGTGCCGCTCGGTATCGTGGCGTTTTTCGCCGCCCTGAGGATAATCCCCACGGAGGAGCGCGAGTCACCGCCCCGGCTGGACTGGCTGGGGCTCGTGCTCACCTGTACTGGACTCGGCTCGCTGGTCTATCTCGGCTCCCTGTTAGCGGAGCGCGATCCCGGGATGATCCTAACGATCGGCTGGGCGGTGGTCGGTTTCGGCTTGGTGGGCCTTGCCATCGCGCACCAGCTGCGCGCGCCACATCCGTTGCTCGACCTCCGCGCGTTGCGCATTGAGACCTTTCGCCTCTCGCACGCGGGCGGATCCCTGTTCCGGCTCACGGTGAACGCGGTTCCGTTCCTGCTGCCGCTACTCTTCCAGGACGTCTTCGGATACTCGCCGCTACTCTCCGGTGCGCTCGTGCTTTTCGTATTTGTCGGTAACCTCGCCATCAAACCGGCGACCACCTCCCTTCTTCGCCGCTTCGGGTTTCCGGCGGTGATCGTTGCAGCCAGCGCCGCAGCCGCCCTGTCGATGGCGCTCATGGCATTGCTCTCCAGCTCGACCCCGTTATGGGTCGTGATCGTGCTCCTCACCGCAAGCGGGGTGGCGCGCTCCACCGGTTTCACCGCGTACAACACCATCGCCTTCGCCGATGTGGAGCGGGTCGAGATGACGGATGCCAACACCCTCGCCTCCACGCTGCAACAGCTCGCCGCGGGCTTCGGCGTGGCAGTCGGGGCGGTGGCCCTGCGACTGGGGGACAGCTTCGGGTCCGGCTCGGGCGCCTTCGGATTCGCGTTCGCGGTGCTCGCGCTGCTCACGGCACTTGCGACCGTGGAGGGGTTGCTTCTGTCGAAGAGCGCGGGGGAGAACATCCGTCCGGCGCGGGGGTAGTGGTGCGAGGGGCGTGTGAGTGCCCGCCACGGCGTTCGCGCAGCGCAGCGCAGCGCGGATGTTGGGGGCGGATGCCTCCTCCGACGCGCTGCCTGCCCGGGGTAACCGGCCGCGGTGTCATCCGGATTTCTGCTCGCGGCATCCGCGTCCGCGCTCGACATCATCACGACCCGTCTACCCCCGTAAAACTGCTGTTGAACGGCGACTTTGACGAGAATCTGATGTTGAACGCGCATGTCCGGCCGACTTCCGCCGTCATCACCGCGATCCCGATCCCTGAGACTCGTCCCCGACGAACTCGGCGACGGCAGTCATCAAGGAACCCATCGGATGGTGCAGGCGATTTCTACCGGATGGTCACCGGCACGCACAGGTCCCCGGTTGACACACCGTGAAAGACCCGCTTTGGCGGTGACGTGCACCTGTCCTGGGAGACTCCGAATCGGAGCCGAAGCGTCCTCAGAAGCTGACGGGGTGGTGGCTCAGTCCCCAGCGCGCTCGTATCCGCCGGCTCTGCTAACCTAAGAAAGTTGCCGTCTAGCGGCCGCGGAAAAAGAGAGCTTGCACCTTCAGTGACAGGCACCGCGCAACGAGTGAGAGGGGTAATCTGTGCCATTAGCACCAGAAGCCAAGAAGATAATCATCGACGAGTACGCCACCCATCCCGGCGATACCGGGAGCCCCGAGGTGCAGGTCGCAATGCTGACCGCACGCATCAAGGATCTCACCGAGCACCTGAAGGAGCACAAGCACGACCACCACTCCCGTCGTGGTCTGCTGCTGCTCGTTGGGCAGCGCCGTCGCTTGCTTGGCTACCTGCAGGACATCGATATCGCGCGATACCGCACGCTCATTGAGCGCCTCGGGCTGCGCCGCTAGTCTCCTGCGTGTGGCCGAAAGCCGTCATCCTTTGGATGGCGGCTTTCGTCATTGTGTGAACGCCGCAAATCAGCCCTCCGCTGTCAGTTACCTGTGAAGCGCCTCTGAGGAATCATCCGATGCCTTTTTGCGTTTACTAGTTGAGGAACAGCACAGGGAGGTCCCACATGGGAAGAGTTAACGAAGAAGTCGAGGCCGAGAACGGCACCGTTCTCAAATACCAGCACCACGCCAACGGGCGAGGTTTTGTGTCGCCGAAGGCGCGGGTGCAGGCGAGCACTTTTGTGGCCGCGACGGCATATATAGAGGCGGATGCCCGGATAGGCGACAACGGTACGATCGGCTCTGGCAGTTGGATCGATCAGGGAGTTGTGCTGGGTGAACGAGTGTTCATCGGGCAAAACGTGCACATCGGCCGTGACACCGTCGTGGGCAACGACGTGCGCCTCGGCAGCCACTCGCGAATTGGCACGAATGTGCGCATCGCGGGCGGGATGCGCATCGACGCGGACGCCCAAGTGGCGGATGCTACCGTGCTCGGCACCCCTCGGGAGTCGGCCATGCCGGTGAAGCGTCCGGCGGCCCGGGTCAGCAGCTATGTGTCGGACAAGGCCGCGTAAGGATTCCTCAAGCGTTTAGAGAAGCACTACAAGAGAGGCCGACCCCGCCAGGTCGGCCTTTCTGGGTGCGAGAGCCGCTATTAGCGAGACTCCGCCGACGGGAATTCCGCCCCTCTGGCGACCACGGTGATCGCGTGGGTGGTAAGCACGGAGTCACCGCCGTAGCCATCCGTCCCGGCCATCGTGGCCTCGTGGCACCGACGCTCGCCCGAGACCACCGCGCGAACCTGGGCGACGTCGATCTGGCTGGTCCAGCGGCCGATGAGCACAGTTGCGACTGCGTTTCCGGTGAAGTTCGTGACGGCGCGTTCCTCCGAGCTGAACCGGTCGATTCCCACGATCACGCCGACACCGTTGACGAGGTCCGGGCGGCAAGTCCCCAGGCCGCAAGCCAGCGTCGCGAGCCCTGCACCGGCAACACCCGCTGCGGCCTTCGAGGCGATGATCATGAGGGCGAGAAGGGTGAACAAAGGGCCCGTCGGCACGGTAAATCCGACCACCAACTTCGAGACACCGAGGTGCTCCATCCTGGGGATAAGGCGGAGGTGTGCCGGCTCGGCTGACGAGGTTCCCACGGTAAGCAGATATTCGCACCCGAGTACTTCATCAGGCTGAAGATATTTACTCCGCTGACGACCTCCAGCATGGTACCGAGATTGAGAACAAAGAAGATCGCACCGGTGGTGCAACCAATGCTGGCCGCTCGGTGCGGGGCACGCCGATCGATCTCGTAGTGCTCTACATGATGAATCTGCCCGACTGCCACGGACTCGAACTGGCTCGGCGCATCCTCTCGGCGGAGATTCCGGTCGATATCATCGCAATCACGGCGGTGCGGGAAACGGATGTGGTGCGCACGGCAATCCGCGCCGGTGCCGGTCTCATTGGTGCAGGAGGGGGCCCTCGATCTATCGCGGGTCACCGTTCGTCGCTATCTCGATTACCTCGCCGATAGTTCTCGGGCGATCCGCACGCCGCGCTGCGGGGCCCCTGGCCGACCAGAATTCGAACACCACTGTGTTGGTCGTACCCACGGACCCAGTCGCGCGCGGAGGACTGCTCGGTTCGGGACTGCTCGATTCGCAGCATCCGTATCCCCGCCACTCGGTAGCATTCACGCATGGCTTTCTGGAATCGCGCGCCCGTCGACACGTCCCTTCCGAGAGACGACCGAGGCTCCGGGTCGTTCGACGACTACAGGTTCAACCTGCTACCGAATAAGACACGGACGACCCTGCGGCTTGCCAACAGCACCCCGCACCAGGAGGAACTCCAGCGCATCATTGACAGCGGAGAATCAGAGCTCGAAACGGCGATTTCGCGCCGGACTGCTGAGGAGGAGCGCACGGATGCCCCGATGGACATCCGACTTTTTTCCGGATCACGGGTGACCGGCGTTGTAGGCAGGATCCCGCGCGGACTAGAACCGGTCATCGATGAGGCTCTCGGCCGTCTCGACGGTGCCGGCAAGAAAGCCCGCATCCCGGCATCCGTTCAGAAGACCCGGAGCGGATGGCGCGTCGACCTACTCATCGGCCGGACGCGCTGACCCACTCATCGAGACGAAGGCCCGATCCGGTCCATGGTGGGAGAATCGGCCATGGCGATCCTTCCGAGACGCGCCCGAGCATCGGCGCTCGACCATAGGGCACTCACTTCTCGCGTGCTCCATAGCCTGGTGGCGATGCTGGCCGGCATCGTCCTCTTGGCCGGCTGCGCGCCGGTCACCCGCTCAGCCGAGCTCTCATTAGCCGAGCGCGCCGCGATCCGTGTCGACCTACAGGCCGAACACTGGAGGATCGTGACCTCGCAGTTTCCCGACGCGAAGCGCCCGCACGTGATCGTTGCTCATACTGCAAATGAGGGCGACTGGCAGGCGTCGATGGTCGACTGCCTGCGTGCCGAAGGATTCACAGTCTTCGTCGATGGCCGTTACTTCCAGTTCGGCCATACCGCGGGGCGGACCGCAGAGGACTTCGCAGTCGTGACCTATCGGTGCATCGTGCGCTATCCCACCTCCGAAGACGTTATGTACTATCTCGACCGTGACCGCCTCGAGGCGCTCTATCGCTACTACGTCGGCACCGTTCGACCCTGCCTTTTGGTATCGGGCGTGCCCTCGGAGGCCCCGCCGAGCTTGTTCAAGTTCCTGCGGAGCGCTCAGGCGCGAGAGAGTTGGAATCCCTACCGGCTCGCTTGGAACAGCTCCATGCCAACGACTCGCCTCGCCTTCATCCAGAAACTCTGTCCGCCCCTGCCCGGATGGATGGATCTCGCCCCGTAAAGCCCAACCCGTGAAGCCCAACCCGGCTCGCCATCCGGGTGCACGACCAATCACCAGAATCCGCTGCCACACTCTGGCCATGGGCCGACTTCGCGCAACAGTGGCAATCGCCGCGGTGGTGACAGGGATCACCCTGCTCGGTGGGTGCGTGCCCGTGAGTGGTGAATCGGGTGCAGTCGTATTCACTGATCGCCAACGAGCGTCCATCCGCACCACGATCCTCGACTCGAAATGGTCGCCAGTCGCGACGGAGTATCCCGAGGCGATCCGCCCGGAGGTCACCATGATGGTGACGGTTCCCGATCACGACTGGCCAGATGCCATGGTGGAGTGCCTGAGGTTGGCCGGGATCGTGGCCCACGTTGTGAACGGGAGTGCTGTCTACGGCAGTGCGGGTCAAACCCCGCTCGAGGTGGCAGTGAGCTTCTACTCCTGCGAGGCGGGGCATCCGGCGGAGTCCCAGGTGGCGTCGTATTTCACGCCTGAACAGTCCGCCGCTCTCTATGACTACCACCTCCGGGTAGTTCGGCCGTGTCTGCTGAGCGCCGGAGCGCCGTCGCCAGCCTCGCCTGACCGGTCGGCTGCTGTGGGCCTCGCGGGGCTGGCCGGGTGGAATCCCTATCAAGTGATCTGGACCAGCAGCATATCTGCCCAGACCCGGACCTATCTTGAACAGCGCTGCCCGCCGACGCCGACCTGGCTCAACCTGAAACCGTGACAACCTCCGGCCGCAGGGTAGTTGTCGCTGTCACGGTTGTCGCCTGCGTGTTGCTCCTCGCGGGCTGTGCGGAAGCCCCTGCCCTCGATCCGCTTGGACCGCAACGCCGGGAGCAGATCCGGCAGTCCATCCTTGACATCCATTGGGCGGATGTCGTGAAGGACTATCCGGACGCGCTGCGCCCTGAGGTGCCCGCGATGGGTCCCGTGACCGACCACGATCAGCGCGAGGTGGTCTACACCTGCCTTCGGGCCAGCGGCATCCCGGCATCACGCACCGACAACGGTTTCCGCTACAACTCGAGCCTCGGCCAGTCCCAGCTCGAGTTCGAGGCGGAGAAGTACGTCTGTGAGGCGACTTCCCCGAGCGAATCGGAGGTGGTGTCGTACCTCAGTGGAAGCTCCCGGGCCGCGCTGTTTGACTACCAGCGGAAGATCGTGCGACCGTGCCTCCTCTCCACCGGCGCGAAGTCCCCGGCGCCGCCGGATGGAGGCCCGGCCTACTACCAGTCCGCGGCCCTCGCCGCGTGGGATCCCTATATGCAAATTCTGGCCGCGAAGCCGCGCTCTCGTGACGTCGCCTATTTCGAGCAACGCTGTCCTCCCCTCCCGCCCTGGCTTGACCTCAGCACGGCGGAATTGTCCAGAGCATCAAAGCGCTAACGGCGAATTCCCATGAGATGTGCGACGACTCGAAGTCCGTAGTGCGACATCGAGCAGTCACAGAACGCTGGTATTTATCGCCAAACTCCACTGCTGATGCGTGTGAGTTCTGCAGCTCACACTCGATCGTTATTGGGCAGCTGCGTCGGCCGCGGCGCTGCTCCCGAAACTGTGAATCGCCGCGCTAACTGGCGGCTCCCTCGCGGCGCTAATTGGCGCATCAGCCGGCCACGAATCGGGGAACCAGGAGAATCACGGCTTGCCTTCATCAAATAATGGGCGGCTGAAGAAGACAAACCCTTTCTGTCTGTGCGTCTCGATTAGGCCAGCCTTCTCAAGCACCCGCCGAGAAGCACCGTTGCCTAGCTCCGTGTCAGCGGCTGCCATGCGTGCTCCATGTGTAATCGCGACTTCCAGCGCGGCTCTTACGGCTTCAGTGGCAAGTCCTACCCCACGTGCTGCCGGTATTAGGCCATAGCCAAATTCAATGCGACCAGTTGTGTCGGGCCGGCCACGGAATCCAAAGCCGCCCACGGCGAGTTCATCCGATTTCCGGCGAATCAGGTACATCGTAAAAAAGGGATCCGGCGCTGGTCCGGCGGCAAGAGATCGGAGAGGACCGAGCTCATCCTCGAAGGGATACTCCGCGTGCCACCGGTCGCTTAGAGCTCGCTCGCCGCTAACAATCCGCCTCGCCAACTCGGGCGTGATGCTCTCTAAAAGTAACCGCTCGGTTTCGATCTTCATGGCTGTAATTCTCGCACTGCGCTCGGATCCCTCATTAATAAAAGAACGATACGCAATTACCCGAATAACCGTCCACCGGACTTGTTTGCCATGCATATCCGAGACCGTCGATTCGTGTTTTATGGCTCCTGTCCGTGACCCATCGTCCCCAAAACATCCGATGGGAGCGTAATCCCTTCGACCCTCTCCCGGTAAGCGCGAAGGGCATGCATCAAGCCCCGCACTTCAATAGCAGCCCCTCGGGCTGCCCGCGGATACGGCGGCAGGATGACTATCGAGCTGCAAGCGTCCCCCGAACCAGAGTCTCTGCTACCAGCTAGCGGGCGCGAGATAGTCATGTTTCGCGAGCTCAACCCCAAAGGCGCCACTCTCGACTAGCAGTGAGCGACGAGACGAAACCCCACCAGGGAAGACCCGCAAATGCCCAAAAAAGCATTGCGTCCACATCTCTCTGAAGCCCGTGGCTTGAACTCAGCCTCATCGGCCACATAACGCCGCTCAAACCACGCCATTCACCTTTGCGACTCACATGCGGAGCTCGGTCATCGCGGGAGATGTCCGTAGGGGGTCCGGCTTGCGAACAACTGCCAGGCCACTTTCGCATGGTGTCGGCTATTGCGATCTAGCGAGTGAGGATCACTAGCGCAATGATGCCTTATGGCTGAAGAGAAACCGTTTGTGCCGTTTCGACCGACCCCCGTGACTTTTCCGGATTTCCAATGCCCTCGACCGTGCCAAGTGGGCTGCGACTGGAATTGAGTCGTTCGCGCATCATCGAAGGGAAAGACGGCGAGTTCGGCGAGTGGATGGAAATGCTCAACAACCGTTATGACCAAGCCTTGCAGCGATTTCTGCTGAGCGATCGGTTTTTTGAAGCGACTTTTCGCCATCGAGAAGCGGATGGTTCCCTCTGGATTTACCACCTGAGCCTCACTGGCGAGATTGGTGGAGGTCTCAACGAGTCACATCGAATCGACGCCGATCACGCCGCTTTCTCTTACCGGGTCAAGGAACCGGGTTGGGAAGAATTAGAGCCCAAATTCATGCTGACACCCGGCCATATCCTCGCGGCTATGACTACGTGGGGCCACACCGGTAATCAGTAACCCGTCGCAGTGCGAGGCGTTGAAAAATCTTGCCGACGAAGAGTGAATCTTTCATCGGAAATTCACACTTGACTAGCCCTTTGAGCTGGGAACCCCGAACCTCCAGCGTCGAAGCCACCAGTCGTGTGTTTCAGGGTCCGGCCTGCGCGTAACCCTCCCCGCTGTGAAACCGCATGTGCGACTAAAGAATGTACTTTCCTCGTAAGCAACAGCATGCTGGTGTCGCGGCATGACAACAAATGGAAATGACGACCTCGAGTCGGAACAAGCGATAAACGATCTGGGCACCGCCTCCAGGAGTGCCGACCGGGCCCGCGGCCAGGGATGGCGATGGGTGCGCAGCTACCTTTTGGTCTGGGCTCTTGCCAGCGTCGGTCTCGTTATTAGGCTCGGATTCGGTAACAAAGCGGTCATCATCAACATCTTCATTGGGCGGGCGATCCTGTCCCTCGTCGGTGGCAACTGGAGTAGATCCCGCGGGCTAACTCCCCGCGGCGGTGGTCGCCGTAATGGTCGGGCTGCCGGCCTGTGGGCAGCATGCTACGCAATCGTGCTCGCCGTCGGCGTGACCCGGCAAACGCAATCGACCGGATTTTGGATCGTCGCGGCCGTATTCACCGCCGTACCGTTGGTCGTCGCTGCGGTCATCCCCGCCCCGAAGGCCGCTGATGTCTCCTGAGCCCCACCCACGTCACGGGTTGAACCAGACCCTCCTCTCCCCGGTCAGGCTGTCAATCGTCGCAGCGCTGTCTGAAGTAGAGCGAGCAGACTTCAAATCGCTTGGCGCGGTCATCGAACTGTCGGACTCCGCCCTATCGAAGAATTTGGCCACACTGGAGGAGGAAGAAATCGTGAGCATTGAGAAGGGACGCATCAACCGGAAACCCCGAACCTGGGTTCAGCTCACGCCCGCCGGTCGACAAGCGTTTCACGCCCACCTTGAAGCGCTTCGTGCCACCATCTCCACCAAATATCTTGGCCTCGAGCTCGAGGGCTGACCGCCGCTGACAATTACATCGAATATTCGTTCGGCCCACAGCCGATCAACACCCGTGACGGCCACTCGCTCTGGCGGGCGCTGCAGGGCAACTGCCGTCACTGCCGCCCGGATGCTTCGCCCAAAGCAGTGCGTCGATGCTCGTCGTGCCAATGCTCACGTGGTGTTCCCGGCCGAGGCCGCTTGGAACGGTCGCACGAGTTGTCATTCCAGCCGTTACCAGTGCGCCGGAAATCCACGACGAGGACGACGGCGTTCGAACCGCACAGGGGCTGACGGTAATCCGCCCCTGTCATCCGCCGTGCTGCGGGAGGGTCGCGCCCTAGGTGTGAGCGGAGGTGGCTGGTAGAGTGTGAGCGGTTGTTTAGGTTGCTCTGTCGTCTGCGGCAGTCGCCGGACAGCCACTGGAGCAGGTCCGCACGAAGCTGGTCAGTAGTGGTGAACTCCTGAATCGAAATGATTCAGTGCTTTTCTACTGTTGACCAG
Source organism: Frigoribacterium sp. (assembly GCA_025408445.1). Classification (GTDB taxonomy): domain Bacteria; phylum Actinomycetota; class Actinomycetes; order Actinomycetales; family Microbacteriaceae; genus Lacisediminihabitans. The sequence goes on from JANYIZ010000179.1 coordinate 33,225, forward strand.
AGCTGCGTGTCTCTGCGGCATGGCCGCGAGAGACACGACCGCCAAAGCGCCACACGACAGTAGTTTTTCCACCTGCGTGTACGCCTCTTCCTGTCGAGACTCCTGCTCCGTGACGAGTCGCGACCCAGTGGGGGTTGCGACGTAAAACAAAGGAGATAACCCCCCTATGGAGGGTCCAGAAATTAAATTCGCCGAAACCGTTCTCGATAACGGCAAGTTCGGCACGCGAACGGTTCGTTTCGAGACCGGTCGCCTCGCGCAGCAGGCACAGGGTGCCGTCGCCGCGTACCTCGACGAAGAAACCATGATCCTGTCGGCCACCTCGGCGGGCAAGCACCCCCGTGACGGCTTCGACTTCTTCCCCCTCACGGTCGATGTCGAAGAGCGTTCCTATGCCGCCGGCAAGATCCCCGGCTCGTTCTTCCGTCGTGAAGGACGCCCGTCGACCGAGGCCATCCTCGTTTGCCGCCTGATTGACCGCCCGCTGCGTCCGACCTTCGTCGAGGGTCTTCGCAACGAGGTGCAGATCGTCATCACCGTCCTCGCCATCGCGCCGGACGAGTTCTACGACGCCCTGGCCATCAACGCGGCGAGCCTCTCGACCCAGATCTCGGGCTTGCCGTTCTACGGACCGGTCGGAGGCATCCGCCTCGCCCTCATCCCCGGTTCGAATGGGGCAGACCAGTGGGTCGCCTTCCCCAAGTATTCGCAGCTCGAAGAGGCCGTCTTCGACCTCACCGTCGCCGGCCGTCTCACCACGGACAACGACGGTAACGAGGACGTCGCGATCATGATGGTCGAAGCTGAAGCGACCGAAGGCAGCTGGGACCTCATCAAGGGCGGTGCGACGAAGCCGGACGAGTCCGTTGTCGCCCAAGGCCTCGAGGCATCCAAGCCCTTCCTCAAGCAGCTCATCAAGGCCCAGCTCGAGCTGGCCGCGCAGGCTGCGAAGCCGATCGCGGACTACCCGGTCTTTCCGCCCTACGAGCAGGCCACCTACGACGCCGTCGCCGGCTTCGCCTACGACGAGCTCAAGGGGATCTACCAGATCGCCGACAAGGTCGAGCGCCAGAACGCGGATGACGCGCTGAAGGATCGCGCAAAGGGTCACGTCGACGGACTCATCGAGACCGGCAACCTCCCGGAGTCCGCTCGCGGACAGGTCGGTGCCGCCTACAAGTCGGTCACCAAGAAGATCGTTCGCGGCCGCATCCTCACCGAGGGTGTTCGCATCGACGGCCGTGGCCTCTCGGACATCCGTGCCCTTGACGCCGAGGTACAGGTCATCCCGCGCGTTCACGGTTCCGCGATCTTCCAGCGCGGCGAGACCCAGATCCTCGGTGTCACCACGCTGAACATGC
>JANYIZ010000180.1 GCA_025408445.1 Frigoribacterium sp.
CCGTCGTGTGTGAACACGGAGGTGGTCGCAAAAACGGGAGGTGGATGGTGCACCGCCCGCGCGCGTCACCCGCGCGTCACCCGCAACCGCAGCCACCCCGCCAATGACTCGATCTCGGCGTCGACGGCAGCCCGCGTCGACCGATCGAATGGCTCATCCTCGTGAATCGCGTGCACGAGGAAGCGTCCGGAGTCACGATCCGAGCGGGCGTCCACCTTGCCGACCAGGCGGTCACCGTGCAGGATCGGCAGTGCGAACTGTCCCCAGACGCGTGCGCTGGCCGGCTTGAAAATCTCGAGCGAGTAATCGAACTCAAGCAGCTTAATGACGCGCTGGTGGTCAGTCATCAGCCGGTCGAAGGGGGAGAGCAGCGCCGTGCGCCCCTCGAACGGACGGTCGAGCTGGGCGGGATCGACCCTCCATTTGCCTGGAACCCCCTCGATAGTCGCGGGCTCGCCCACCGGAAAGATCCCGTGCAACTCAGTCGGCGACACGGCGATGCTGTCCCGCATGATGCCGCAGGCACCGAGCAACCGCTCGCTGCGGATGAAACGGGCTTCATCGGCTGGCACTTCCGGCACTTTTGCGAGGACCCGCTCGGCAAGGTCCCACAGACGAAGCCGCCCGGCCCGGCCAACGACCGCGAGCTCGCCGGCCATGTGCAAGCACTCCAGCATCTGCGTCACATTGCGGTTATTGTTCCATCCGGTCGACGGCCAAGGCACCACCGCCTCGTCCGGGATATCGCGGGATGTCTTCGGCCCCTCGTCGGCGATGCGATCGAGGATGCTTCGCGCGAACTGCGCGTTGTCCCGCATCCAGCCGCGAGCGCCGGTGCGGTCGGCCCAGGTGCGCATCCCCGCGAGGTAAAGCCCCAGGTCTGACATTGGACGCAGCATCCACCCGCGCTCGAACAGCAGCCCCTGGCTGAGGGCACGTTCGGTGTCGACCGCTCTGTAGGAAGACCCAAGGCGGGGACCAGCAGATGTGGTCTGCGGCAGGCGCCACAGTGTTCGTGAGCTCAACCCGGATCATGGCGATCCTGTGTACCAGGCCCACCACATCATCCGGTCGGTCTGCGGTCAGAAGCGCGGCGCGCACGGCGATCCGCCGGGCTTCCTGCCTGGTCGCCTGGAGGGCGGTCATGCCCAAAGATCTTCGGTGCAAGCGAGAATTCGAAAGCAGAAACCGGGTAACTGACCGATTGTCGAAGTTAAGGACCCTCTCATAGTCGCCTCTCGACCTTCTCATCTGTGCCTTTCAGACTGAACACGTGGCCGATCAGCCACACACCCTCATCGCCCGGAGCGGTGATTCTGAAAGGCCAGAAATGTTCACCACCAAGAAGACGGTCACCATTGTTGCGCTCGCTCTTGCCGGCACCCTGTCGGTCGGCGCCGTCGCGTCGGCCCAGGCCCAGAGCGGTTCGACGAGCCACTCCGATGACCGCACCCCTGCCACATCCGTCTCTCCCACGCCCTTCGGCGAAGACAACGGACTCCGCGGCGGCGGTTCGGTCAATGACGATGTGAGCACTGCGGCGACGCCGACTCCCGCGCCGACACCGTCGACCGGACTGCCGACGGATGCCGACCACCCGCAGGGTGACGACAGCATCGGGCGCGGGGATGGCGAACACGCCGGTGAAGAAGTTGGTGAAGACGTCGGCGACGCCAACGAGGTTAGCGACGCAGGAGTGTCGGACGACGCGGCAGGACACGATGTCAGCGACAACCACGGCGCAAAGTCCGGTAACAACGCCGGCCATGACTCGGGAGACAGCGCAGAAAACGGCGACTCAGGCCACTGATCGAGCAATCGGCGCGCACTTACCGCCTAATCTGCATGGGCTATCGACTGCCAGGGTCGGTGGCCCATTTCATAGGTCGATGAGGGCACCCCGTCGCGCGACAGAAGCGGTGCCTCGTGTGATTCACCCGAATCACAGCGATTCAGTGTGACCCGTCATCCTCTGTTCGGTCTTGGCCAAACTACTGTTCAGCGTGGGGCTGGTCTCCCTGCGTGGTGGCGTGGTAGTGGCGGTCGCGGCGTCGCCAGTCTTCCGGGATTGTTGCTTCCAGCGCGTCATCAACCGTAATGACGCCGAGGATGTGCCTTTCATCGTCGAGGATGGGAAGGCTCAGGAGGTTGTAGTCGGCCATGAGATTGGCGATGTCGATGATGTCATCGCGCGGGTCCGCGTGGACGGGCTCTGGGTCGCAGATGTCCTGGAGGCGGTCGCTCGGATCAGCTTGGATTGCTTTCACCAGGCTGAGGCTTCCGACAAGCCGATTCTCGGTGTCGACGCTGTAGATCGTCGTGAGCGCTTCCGGTTGTTGGGAGGTGGCCATCCGAACAATTTGCAGCACGTCGGCAACGGTGCGCTGCTGTTCGATAGCGAGATACTCGACTCCCATGAGTCCGCCGGCACTACCGTCCTGGTAGCGCATGAGCCGCAACACGTCGGCACGCTTTGTGTCAGGAAGAGCGTCGACGACGGGGCGTCGCCTGTCTTGTGGGAGGTCGAGGATAGCGTCCACAGCGTCATCGGTGCGCATCCGGCTCAGCACGTCCGCGATTTCTTCGGTGCTGCGGGTTTTGAGGACTTGGGTTTGATGGTTTTCTTCGAGTTCCTCAAAGACGTCGGCCTCGAGATCGGGATGGTTGTGGAGGTGGTCGAGGAGGTCGTTGCGTTCTTTGGCCGATGCGCTTTCGATCAGATCGGCGATTTGCGCGGGCCGAAGCCCACGAAGCCTGCGGAAACCGGATCGAACATTGATGGATGCTTCATGCCCGATGAGCGCTTCGAAGGATTTCCAGTCCCGGACGAGATGATCCTGATGGTTGGAGCGCCCCAGCCACCCACGTTTGTGAACGTCCAACCCGATCGCAACCCATCCCTCGGGGCTGGCGGTGATGGCGACGTCGTAGGCGCGCACCAGTGCGGCCCGGTCGACATCGATGAGGCGGTGGCCGAGGACTGCTTCTTTGAGGAGTACTTCGCCGTCCCGTCGCTCGAACGGTCGTAAATCCAGCTTGGCGGTGCCGAGGCTGATCCGGTTGTTGTCGATTTTCGTGATGTCGGTGATGGGCACGAACACGGTGTTGGGTCCGACCCGCATGACCAGCCCGGTCAGCGGCGGATAGTGGTCCGGATGGAGGCGCACGATCACGTCTGCGAGGCTGCCGATGGTTTTTCCATCGACGTCGAGGACGGCGTCCCGCAGCAGCGCGGAGAGATACATCGGCGGGGACGTCTCCGGCACGGTTGTTGTGTTGCTCATGGTGTCTTCTTTCGGGGAGCTTGTCTAATTCTGCACGGAATGGGGTGCAAGTGACTATGGGTGCTAATGGGTGGTCGCCAGCTGCACGACCCGGACGATGACGAGGACCATGGCCAGCAGGAGGTAAGTGCGAAGCACGGTCAGGCCCAGGCGTCGACCGCCGGAGAGTTTCGGTGTGCTGAGCAACGCGATGGGGGGCATCCGCCAGGTGGGCCGTTCCCGCCGGTCGACGGTGTCAGCGTTGGGGGCGGCGGGCCGCACGGTTCGGATGATGGCGAACGTGATCCCGGCGAGTGTGGCGATCGTTCCTCCGCCGATCAGGATTCCGATGATCGCGGCTGAGCTGATCGCCGGGAATAGAACACTGGCGGTGAGAACAATGGACAGGATCACCAAGACTGCGATGACCGCAGCGGTGAAGATGTTCAAGGCTTTCCCGTTCACCCATGGTCCGAGCACGGCTTTGTCGTTGCAGAGTAGAAGGAGGAAGACGGTCGCTGAGGGTAGCAGCACGCCAGCCAAGACCTGCACGCCGACCGTGATGAGTCCGAGCGGGCTACCCGGAATGAGCACGACGGTGGCAGAGATGACGAGGATGCCGGCGAAGGCGGCATAGAACCCTTTCGCCTCCGACACCTTTCGGTGCAGGGAGTGCTTCAGGCCCAACACATCCCCGAGTGCGTAGGAGGTAGAGAGCCCCACCGCTGCGGCGCCGATCACGGACGCATCGATGAGGGCGACGGCGAACAGGATCCCCGCCGCCTTACTCACATACTTCGCCAGCCCGCTGGCGACCCCGCCAGCATCAGTGAAGTTGCCGAAGCCGTGAGTG
>JANYIZ010000181.1 GCA_025408445.1 Frigoribacterium sp.
CACACCACACCACCGACATTCCGCGCCCATTCAGCCGGGAACCAGAGAACACGTGAGCAGGAATGCTTATACGAAACTGGGAAGGAGAAGAGCGGGCAAGGGACGGCAGCATCCCGATACCCTCGCGCGGCGACCCACCCGTCCAGTAGGCCAGCCCGTCCAGGAGGCTACCCGCCCAGCAGAGCGGCTACCCTCGAGATCGTGCCAGAAGACCCTCCCGACAAGCGTGGCGAGACCGCCAATCCCAGCGTCGAGCTCACGACCAACGGCGTCGGCCCGTGGCGGGGCGACCATCCCGACGACCTGCGCTACGACCCCGAGCTTCTCGCGAACGGTGACTCGCGCAACGTCGTCGACCGCTATCGCTACTGGCGGATGGAGGCGATCGTTGCGGATCTCGACGAGTCGCGGCATCCGTTCCAGGTGGCGATCGAGAACTGGCAGCACGACATGAATATCGGCTCGATCGTGCGCAGCGCCAACGCGTTCGGCGCCCACACGGTACATATCATCGGCCGTAAGCGCTGGAACAAGCGGGGCGCCATGGTGACCGACCGCTACCAGCACGTGCTCTACCATCCGGATGTCGCGAGCTTCGCTTTCTGGGCGCGGGATGCTTCACTTCCGGTGATCGCCATCGACAACGTGCCCGGTTCGGTGATCATCGAGACCTTCCGCTTTCCTGCCGCCTGCATCCTGCTCTTCGGCCAAGAGGGACCGGGGCTCAGCGCGGAGGCGATCGTAGCCGCGGAAGCCATCGTGGAGATCAGCCAGTTCGGCTCCACGCGCAGCCTCAACGCATCGGCGGCCGCTGCGGTGGCGATGCACGCCTGGGTGCTGCAGCACGCGAGCTTCTGACTGAGCAGGTCACGCGCCGATCGGCGAGGGGCGCAGCTCACGAAGGATCCTGAACCGGCCCTGGCGCATCGCGCCGAGCACCGAGACCACGAGTGAGCCGACCAGCCAGAGCAGCAGTGGCACGATGGACGACCACACGTTCGAACTCAGTCCGCCGTACATGAGCTGGCGTATGCCGTCAACGGCATGACTCATTGGTAGCGCCTGGTGTAGTGCGGCGAGCGGACCCGGAAGGGTCTGCCACGGGAAGGTGCCACCGGCAGTCACGAGTTGAACGACCATGAAGATGAGGGCGAGAAACTGCCCAACGCTGCCGAGTAGCACGTTGAGCGCCAGGACGATGGCCGCGAAGGTGACGGCAACAAAGGCCATGAAAGCAAGCATTCCGATCGGGTTTGAGACCGGCAGGTGCAGGGCGAGCGTGACGAGGGCGAACAGCGCGACCATCTGCACGACTCCGAGCATGGCCGGTGTGAGCCAGCCCGCCAGCGTGGTACGGATCGGGCGCCGGACAGCCGTGAGGGCTCGCCGGGAGAGTGGGCGCACCAGCAGGAAGAGGGCGTAGATGCCGATCCAGGATGCGAGCGCGAGGAAGAACGGCGCGAGCCCGGCCCCGTAGTTTGCCGCCTGGGTGATCGCGGTCTGCTCCACCGCGATCGGGTTGGCGATGAGATCGGCGGTGGCGTGGCGACCGGCTGCGATGGTCACGGGCACCGTGCGGGCGGCATCCGAGAGGGAGGATGTGAGAGTCGTCGATCCGCTCGCGAGCTCGCCGACGCCACTGGAAAGGGCGGATGCCCCGGTCGAGAGCTCGCCGGCTCCGCGGGAGAGACTCGCGGCCCCGGTCGATGCCGAGTGCACCGCGGAGGAGAGGGCCGGCGCCGCGGCGCTGAGCGCCGCCGTGCCAGTCGCCAGCTGGGCAGACCCCGCCGCCGCGGCGGTAAGGCTCGGAACCAATTGGGTACTGACCCCCGCCGAGACCTGCGCGGTGGCCGTGGCTAGTCCGGCAAGCTGGGCTGTCACCTGCGCGATCGTCTCCGGAGTCGCCCCCGCGAGCGTCAGCGCGCTGATGATCTGCTGCTGCTGGGTGGCCTGGGGCGCCAGACTCGCGGCGGTGGCCGCCCCCGACTTCAGTGCGGTTCCAGCCAGGGCTCCCATCGCCAGCCCACTGGCGAGGGTGGCCGCGCCGGCCTTCAGCTGTGCGGCCGAGGATGGGAGGCTCGAGGCCTTCGCGTCGAGCTGTGCGAGCCCGCTCGACAGGGATGTCGCTCCACTCGCGAGGGAGGAGGTGCCCGAGCTGAGCGACGCTGCACCGCTCGCGGCAGTGGCCGCGCCATCCGCCAGCCTGCTCGCGCCGTTCTCGGCCTTCACCAGGCCGCCGCGGATGTCGCCGACCGCGTTGAGGAGGGTGATGGATGCCTTGGCCCCGACCTCTTTCGCGATCTCGACCCGTACTGCCTCCGCTGCCTGCTTCGCGATCGTTGTAGAGAGGTAGCTGTTGGTGTCGTCGGTGGTGAGCTGCAGTTTCGCGCTTCGGGGGCTGTCCCCAGAGGCCGACGCGAGCCGGCTGGAGAAGTCAGCGGGGAAGGTGATGCCGAAGTCGTAGGTGCCGTTCTTCACCCCGGCGGCCGCCTGTGTGGCGGTCACCTCGACCCAGCCGAACTTCTTGCCATTCACGAGACTCTTCGCGGCCTTTTCGCCGTAGTTGGTGGCGATTCCGTCGATCGTGGTTCCGGCGTCCTGCATGACGAGCGCCGCGGGCACCCTATCGAGGCTCGAGTACGGATCCTGGTTGCCCCAGAGGTAGAACCCGCCGTAGACCAGGGGCACGGTCATGAGCGCAATGAGCGAGGCGATGCCGATTCGGCTGGAGGTGAGACGCGCGAACTCGGCACGGATGAGAGGAGAGATCTTCACTGCGGGTCGCTTTCGAGAGAATCTGTAGGGGAGGACAGTTCGAGGACTTCTGGCTCGGGCAGCGCGCCGTCCCTGGCACCGAGTGAGACGAGGATTGCGGCAGTGGCATAGTCGGTGACGACGGTCACTGTCACTCCGCGTTCGGCGAGGTCGGCGAGCGGACCGAACCATTGTGAAGGCTCGCTACCATGGCGCTCGGGAGACGTGACGATGATGCCGTCCACTCCGGCGCGCAGCACCGCGAGTTCGCAGAGCACCCGGATGCGGTCGGCTGGCAGCAGAGAGCGCATAGGCAAGGACGCGTATTCGGCGAGGTTATGGTCGGCGAGGAATGCGCGAACCGCCCGGCCAGAGGTGGGGAGCCCCGCGAAGGAGAATTCTTCGGCCACAATGGTCCTGAGGGCGATGCCCGCTGTCGGTTCCGCCACGATCGGTGTGTCCACGAGGGCGGAGCGGCGGCGCAACTCGTCGGCATCGTCGCGTCCGTCGACGAGCACACGCCCCGAGTCACAGCGAATGCGACCAGCCAGAAGCATCGAGACCAGCAGGGGCCGCTCATCCGTCTGCACCGCCACGACCACCGGTAGCGGGCCATCGACGATGAGGTCGAGGGCGGGAACTGCAGCGCCGAGGCCGCGGCCGATTGCGGCGCGTTCAAGTTGCACGCGCATCAGTGCCTCAGGCCTGGGTTCGGCTGTGATTCCGGCCAGGCAAGTTCTGGCTTGCTATCGATGAACGCGTCGGCGTCGCGCCACCCGAGGCCGACGATGGCGAGCGTCATCAGCATGGCGAGCCGGTCACCGTCGCGGGCGCTGAGCGGATGCTCCGTCGAGTCCTCCAGCACCACGAGTGCGGTTTCTTCTACCAGGCGGGCGAGTCGCTCGGTCGGCACGTCCCGCCGCATCGAGCCATCCGCCTGCCCCTCGGAAATGGCGGTACGCACATGGAAACGGATGGCTCCGAGAATGTCGGCCGTGTGATGGGCGAGCGAACCGCGCACCGCGACGACCGCAATCACACGCACACTTTCCACCTCGCGCCAGAGCTTTGAGGCAATCAGGGCGAGCCGCGTGAGGGGATCGGGATGACTCACCGACTGCAGGGCGGACGCGACGCGACGCGCGCCCGTGGTCACGAGCTCGAGCAGCAGGTCATCACGGTTGGCAAAGTGCCCGTACACCGAGCGGCGGCTGAGCCCAGCTTGGGCGGCGACAGTTTCGAGCGATGCGTTCGGGTCGCGGTTGAAGACGACGCGGGCAGCGGCGAGCAGGGACTCGCGGTTCTCGGCAGAGTCGCGGCGGGGTGCCCGCCGCGAAGTGGTGGCAATCATGATTCCATCGTAATAACTTGCACAGTAACGTGCAAGTTATTTGGCGCGCGCGTTCGATGATTATGGCGGTATGTCCAGCGCTGGCCACGGCGATTCGCAAAAGCGAAGAATTGATAGACTCGGGTCTCATCCCCGTTTGACGTAAGGATCCGCCATGCCCGCGATTGTCCTGATCGGCGCCCAGTGGGGCGATGAAGGCAAAGGCAAGGCCACCGACCTGCTCGGCCCCCGTGTCGACTACGTCGTCAAATTCAACGGCGGCAACAACGCCGGCCATACCGTCGTCGTTGGTGACGAGAAGTACGCGTTGCACCTGTTGCCCTCGGGAATCCTGAGCTCCGGGGTCGTTCCGGTGATCGCAAACGGCGTCGTCGTCGATATCGCTGTGCTGTTCGAAGAACTCGACGCCCTCAGCAGCCGGGGAGTGGATGTCTCGCGCCTTCTGGTCAGCGCGAACGCCCACGTCATCACGCAGTATCACCGCACCCTCGACAAGGTGACCGAGCGTTTTCTGGGTAAGCGCCAGATCGGTACGACCGGGCGCGGAATCGGCCCGGCGTACGCCGACAAGATCAACCGGGTGGGAATACGGGTCCAGGACCTGTTCGATACGAACATCCTGCGCCAGAAGGTCGAGGGAGCCCTCGACAGCAAGAATCACCTCCTCGTGAAGATCTACAACCGGCGTGCCATCAGCGTCGACGAGGTCGTCGATGATCTGCTGTCATATGCGGAGCGGCTTCGCCCGATGGTGGCCGACACGGGACTCGTGCTCAACCAGGCGCTCGACGCCGGAAAGACGGTGCTGTTCGAGGGCGGCCAGGCGACGATGCTGGATGTCGACCACGGAACGTATCCGTTTGTGACGTCGTCGAGCTCGACGAGTGGTGGCGCAGCAACGGGATCCGGCGTGGCTCCGAATCGAATGCATCGCGTGATCGCGGTCGTCAAGGCGTACACGACGCGGGTCGGATCGGGGCCATTCCCGACCGAGTTGCTCGATGCATCCGGAGAATTCCTGCGCATGAACGGTGCCGAGTTCGGCACGACGACCGGCCGACCGCGACGGTGCGGCTGGTACGACGCGCCCGTCGCCCGCTACTCGGCGCGCATCAATGGGGTTACCGACTTTGTACTCACCAAACTCGATGTGCTCACCGGGCTCGAGCGTATCCCGGTCTGCGTCGCCTATGACGTCGACGGCGTGCGGGTCGATGAGATGCCGGTGTCGCAGTCGGACTTCCACCATGCCGTGCCCATCTACGAGGAGTTTGCCGGCTGGACCGAGGACATCACGGGCATCCGGATATTCGACGACCTGCCGAAGAATGCGCGCGACTACGTGCTCGCCCTCGAGAAAATGAGTGGTGCACGCATTTCGGCAATCGGCGTCGGCCCCGACCGTGAGGCTATCGTGGTGCGCCACGACCTCTTGGGCTGAACGGTGACAGCAGTGACGGCAGTGCACAGGGAAACGTTCCGCCTCCGCGTGCTTCGCGCCTGCCTCGCCCTCGTACGTCCTCTCATCGCCCTGAACTATGTGGCGGGTGCCCCGAAACGACTGTCCGCTGGGGTGCCGGACGACGCCTCGTACGGTCTTATCGACGGCCCGCGACTGGTTCACCTGCTGGTTCTGGGGGGACTGAGCGGATCATCCGTCGGTGTTCGAAGCAATGAACTCGGCGTAGCGCACCAGTTCGCCAAGGGGCTCGTACGCTCCACCGGCCGTGGGGTCGAATGGGAGTCCGTCGCGAGCAGTCGGCCGCGGCTTGCGGCCACTGTGGCTTCGGTGCGCGGACTCGACGGGTTGGGCAGCTTCGATTTCATCGTGCTCTCGCCAGGAGTGATGGATGTGCTCTCCTTCGCCTCCCTGCCGCTCTGGTCTAAGGAACTCGAGCACCTTCTCGCATTTCTGGCGGAGAAGACCAGTCCCCGTGCGCTGGTCGTGGTCACCGGTATCCTCGACGTTTCGAACTACGTGCAGGTCGGACCGATGCTCAGCAGAATGTTGAGCCACGATTCTGCCCGTTTCTCGGCCGCGGCGGCGGCGGCTTGTGCTCGAACGCCGAAGACGGAATTCCTGGAGATGCCACCGGTGGAGAAGTCCGATTTCATCGACGGGGCATTCAGCTACGCCACCCTCTACCGTCGTTGGGGAGCCTTCCTTGCGGCGAGGGTCACGGCGCACCTCGGCTGATTCGCGAACTGCGGCACACTGCCGCTTGCGCCCGCCGTATCCGACACTACGGCGCAGTTGGAACCGATTCGCCTTCATGGCATACCCGATAGGAGAAACCTCATGACCGTAGACGACAGCACCCCGCGCAACAGCTTTCCGAACGATCTCGTCGAATTCGGATCCACCGGGCTCCGTGTCTCCGTGCTCTGCCTGGGCACCTCATCCTGGGGGCCGGCGCGCACCGGCGAATCCGTAGCGGGCGTCGATTCCCGGATCGCCGCTCTCGGCGATGCGTTCTTCTCCGGGGCGGCCCCGATCAACTACATCGACACCTCCAACGAATACGGAGGCGAGCTCTCCGAGTCGCTCATCGGTCGGGCGATCGAACGCGCCGGCGGCATCCCCCACGGCTTCGTGCTTCAGACCAAGCTCGATCGCGACGCAAGCGGGGACTTCAGCGGCGATCGGATGTGGCGTTCCCTCGAGGAGTCGCAGCAGAAACTCGGCATCGATCGCTTTCCGGTGCTCTACCTCCACGATCCCGAGAGCATCGGGTTCGAGGCATCCATGGCACCGGGTGGTCCGGTGGAGGCGCTCGTTGCGATGAAGGAACGCGGATTCGCCGACCACATCGGTATCTCCGGAGGGCCGGTCGACATGCTTCAGCAATTCGTCGAAACCGATGTCTTCGAGGCGCTCATCACCCATAATCGCTTCACCCTCATCGACCGCACCGCCTCCGGGCTCTTCGACGCCGCGACCAGCCGTCGGATGGGGATCAACAATGCCGCTCCCTACGGCGGAGGGATTCTTACCGGGGAGGCTCGCTTTCGCGGAACCTACGCGTACCGGGCGATCCGACCGGCAGAGCAGCACGCGGTCGATCGAATCACGGGGCTGTGCGCAGAAGCCGGCGTATCCCTTGCGGCGGTGGCTCTCCAGTTCAGCCTCCGCGAGCCACGCATCCACAGCACAATCGTCGGAGTCTCGAGCCTGGCTGGACTCGAACGCGCCATCGTCGAATCCCAGGTGACCATTGCCGATGAACTCTGGGCGCAGATCGATTCGGCACTCACCGACTGATCGTCAGGCGGCCGACTGTCAGGCCACGCTCGGTCAGGCCACGCTCGGTCAGGCCACGCTCGGTCAGGCCACGCTCGGTCAGGCCACGCTCGGTCAGGCCACGCTCGGTCAGACCACGCTGAAGCCCTCGGCGAGCGGGGCTCGCCCGGTGAGGGCAAGCAGCAGGGTTTCGCCGGATCCTCGTCGGGCAGCCACTGCAGCGGCAAGCGTCACGGCATCCTCGATAACGGGCTCTGGCATGGAGTGGGGGAGTCCGGTCGCCCGCGAGAGATCGATCGTGTGCACCACGAGTTCGAAAACCCGTGTGCGCAAGTACTCGCTGAGGCGGATGCCCATCCCTCCGATCGACACGATGCGGTTCGCCGGCTGGGACTCGATCGCCGCCGTCGCACGAGCGAGGGCAGCGACCACCTGGGCGACCGGATCGTCGCCGAGCCATTCGCCGGCCTCGACACCGCGGGCGGCGACGGCTGCGTCATCGGTGAAGGTGAGGTAGACGGTGGAGTAATAGGCCTCGGCGGTGGCGATGGTCACGTCGCCCGGTTCCTCCTGCGCCAGGTAATTCTCCACGGTGAGGATGGCTCGGGCCGTGTGCCCAGCGAGGCTGCGCACGGTCCACGACCCGAGGCCGGGCTCGGACCATTGCTCGTCGGGGATCTGGCCGAGCAGGCGCACGAACCCGGCGGCCGAACTGAGGAACAGGGCGGTGTTGGTCATCCCTGCATTATTCACCCGCGACTCCGATTTGCAATCACCGTGGCCATGCCTCACCCGCTCAGACTAATCGCGTGACTGCGACGCGCCCGGTGCCCACCAGCATCCCCGGCCGATCCGTGCGACTGCAGCCGGTGCAGCGCGCGCGTCTGTCGGCGCTATTTCCTGCAATCGGTCATCCGATGGTCTTTGCGGGCGGATACGGCGGCGGAGCCTCGGGCTACCGCGATAAATGCTGAGGTCACGCTCCTGCTTCTTGGCTTCGCCTTCGAGCACGATTTCGGCCGAGTGAAGATCCAGGCGGATGCTCTCAGCGAGCGGTCCCGCGCGGCCATTGGCGGCATCGGTGCGACCTCTGAGGGCATCGTGAGGGGTGATCTCCCCGAAGCGGATGGCAGCTGGCGCGACAGCGCGGTCTTCTCCACCATCGTGGCCGACTGGCCGCGGGTGGTGGCCGTCCTCGAGGCGAAACTCGAACGCTACGGTGACCGAGCCGTGCTCTTCCGCATCCGCCCTGCCTGGCGGGATACCGTGTCGAGTCCTCACCACGGGTACCCTCAGAACATGTCCGACACTGTTGATCCCGCCGCTCAGCTCCTGAGTCTCCGCCAGAGCATCGACAACGTGGATGCCGCCCTCGTGCATCTCCTCGCCGAGCGCTTCAAGTTCACCCAGCAGGTGGGGCGGCTCAAGGCATCCAGTGGACTGCCGGCAGCCGATCCTGGCCGCGAACTCGAGCAGATTACGAAGCTGAAGGCTCTGGCATCCGAGTCCCACCTCGATCCCGCGTTCGGCGAGAAGTTCCTTGGCTTCATCATCGCCGAGGTCATCCATCAGCACGAGCAGATCGCCAGTACCGGCGCCATCGAGACGCACCCGGCATGACCTGGGACCCGCGCCACCTCCCCTCCCAGGCCGGCAAGACCTTTGTCGTCACCGGCGGTAACGCGGGCATCGGTTACTTCATCAGCGAGCAACTGGCTGCCGCCGGTGGCCGGGTGGTCATTGCGTGCCGCAGCGCTAAAAGGGCGGATGCCGCGATCGCGGCGATCCGCCGTCGCGTTCCCGCGGCCGAGCTCGAGCACGTCGCGCTCGATCTCTCGTCCTACGAATCGGTGCGCGCCGCCGCGGCCTCTCTGGCGGGTCGGCGTATCGACGCGATCATCGAGAACGCCGGCGTCATCATGCCAAGCAGGCACCGCGAGGTCACCGTGGACGGCAACGAGCGGATGTTCGGCACCAACCATCTCGGGCACTTCCTGCTCACCGCGCTGCTGTACCCAACGCTGGCGGCGACCCCGGGGGCCCGTGTCGTCGCAATGGGCAGTGGGGCGACCCGCCTCACAAGGCCGCGCCTGGACGATCTGCAGAGTGAGAAACAGTTCTCTCCGTTTGCCGTCTACGGTTGGTCAAAGCACGCCACGCAGGCCTTCGGCTTCGAGCTGGATCGTCGGCTACGTGCCGTGCGCAGTCCCGTCATCGCGCTGGTCGCGCATCCGGGCGGGGGCCAGGACGGCAATAGTCCCACTCGCCCCGGGGTGATGGAGCCGTCGACACGGGCTCGCATCCTCGCCAAGCTTCTCTTTTTCACAGGTGGTGGCAAAGAAACGGCGGCGTGGTCCGCCGTTCGGGCGGCCACCGATCCGGAGGCCGTCGGCGGAGAGTACTGGGGCCCCCGGGGAGGTCTCACCGGCCCTCCCGTGCGGCAGAAGCCCGTGGCATCCAGCAGTCGTGCGACATTCGGAGCGGCACTCTGGACTGCTTCGGAGAAACTCGTCGGGCAGAAGTTCCCGGTCTAGGTCGCCGATGTGGGTGGCGGTGGGCGTGGCACCCGGCATGCTGAACATCAGTCAACCCGCGGATGCCCCGAAATTCTGCTGTTGAGCGCGCACTTGTGCGAAAAACTGATGGTGAGCGAAAGGCAGAGGCGCCGCAGCTCAGTATCCGACGACCGGCCCGAAGTGCCGGGCGAGCGTGCCACGATGAGTTTCACGCAGCTCTTCGAGCGTGAGCGTGAACTGGTCCTGCACCTCGAGGTCCGTTCCATCCGTCACTCCCACGCGCAGGAAGGGCACCCCACGTCCCTCGCAGAGGCCGATGAACCGCACATCGTCTTCGCGCGGAACCGAAACGATCATCCTGGCTCCGGACTCGCTGAAGAACGCAGCCGTCGCGTCGATGTCGTCCCGCGCCATGAGCTCGGTGATCCACAGTCGTGCACCGACGCCAAAGCGCAGCACCGACTCGGAGACCGCCTGAATGAGCCCGCCGTCGGAAAGATCGTGGGCAGAGGCGATGATGTTTTGCTCTGACCCCGACCTGATCAGCCCGGCGAGAGCCTGCTCTGCGGCGAAATCTACGATCGGCGGACGACCGCCAAGATGGGAGTGGATGACTCCAGCCCAGGCCGATCCGTCGAGCTCGTCGCGCGTCGTGCCGAGCAGGTAGATGTTGTTGCCCTCATCCTGCCAGCCGCTCGGGATGCGGTCGGCCACGTCGTCGATCACACCGAGCACGGCCACGACCGGGGTCGGGTGGATCGGCACGTCGCCGGTCTGGTTGTAGAACGAGACGTTGCCACCGGTGACGGGGATCTCGAGCTCGAGGCATCCATCCGCCAGGCCTTCGACGGCCTTCGAGAACTGCCACATGACCTCGGGATTTTCCGGGCTGCCAAAGTTGAGGCAGTCGCTCACGGCGACCGGAGTCGCACCCGTGACAGCCACGTTGCGGAACGCCTCGGCGAGGGCGAGCTGCGCTCCGCGGTACGGATCGAGGTACGCGTAGCGGCCGTTCGCGTCGGTCGCGACGGCGAATCCGAGGCCAGATTCCTCGTCGATGCGCACCATGCCGCCGTCATCCGGGAAGGACAGCGCGGTGTTGCCCATGACGTAGCGGTCGTACTGGTTGGTGATCCAGTCTTTGGAGGCGAGATTGCCGCTTCCGAGCAGGGCAAGGGCTTCGGCGCGCAAGTCGAGAGGCACGCTGGCACGGGGCAACGATGACGCGGAATCGGCCTGTAGCGCATCGATCCAGGCTGGGTAGGAAACGGGCCGTTCGTACACCGGCCCGTCCACCGCGACCGTGCGTGGCAGCACATTGACAATTTGCTCGCCATGCCAGTTGATGATGAGGCGACCGGTGTCAGTGACCTCCCCGAGCACGGAAGTCTCGACATCCCACTTCTCGACGACGGCCAGGAATCCTGCGAGCTTATCGGGGGTGACGATCGCCATCATGCGCTCCTGCGACTCTGACATGAGGATCTCCTCGGCGGTCAATGTCGGGTCGCGCAGCAACACCTTCTCGAGTTCGATGAACATTCCGCCGTCGCCGTTACTCGCGAGCTCGCTCGTCGCGCAACTGATGCCGGCGGCGCCGAGGTCCTGGATGCCTTCGACGAGGTCGTTCGCGAACAACTCAAGGCAGCACTCGATGAGTACCTTCTCGGCGAAGGGGTCACCCACCTGC
Organism: Frigoribacterium sp.; assembly: GCA_025408445.1. Lineage (GTDB taxonomy): Bacteria > Actinomycetota > Actinomycetes > Actinomycetales > Microbacteriaceae > Lacisediminihabitans. The sequence goes on from JANYIZ010000181.1 coordinate 11,553, forward strand.
ACGGCAGGCCGCTTGGTCGGGCCTCCCTCGGAGAATGAATCCGAAGCAAGGATGGATGCCCCGCCGATACCGTCTCCGCCGGTGCGGGCGCCGAACAGCACCACCTTGTTGCCAACGCCACGAGCGTTCGCGAGATGCAGGTCTTCGTGACGCAGCACGCCGACGGCCAGCGCATTGACCAGCGGATTGGCCTGGTAGACCGAGTCGAACCATGTCTCACCACCGATGTTCGGCAGGCCGAGGCAGTTGCCGTAGAAGGAGATTCCGGCGACGACCCCGTGCACGACCCGCGCCGTGTCCGGGTCCTCGATCGCACCGAAGCGGAGGGCATCCATCACCGCGACCGGACGAGCACCCATCGAGATGATGTCGCGCACGATCCCGCCGACACCGGTCGCGGCGCCCTGGAACGGCTCGATATAGGAGGGATGATTGTGGCTCTCGATCTTGAAGGTCACGGCCCAGCCCTGTCCGACATCCACTACCCCGGCGTTCTCACCCATGCCCACCATCAGGTTCTCGCGCATCTTGGGTGTGGTCTTGTCACCGAATTGACGGAGGTAGATCTTCGACGACTTGTAGGAGCAGTGCTCGCTCCACATCACCGAATACATCGCGAGCTCACCGCTGGTTGGGCGCCGGCCGAGGATCTCGCGGATGGCGAGGTACTCGTCGTGCTTCAGGCCGAGCGCGGCGTAGGGCTGTTCTATATCGGGGGTGGCCGCAGCGTTCGACACGGTGTCAGCGGCAGAGATTTTAGGGGTGCTCACGGGCGCTAGGACTCCTGGATCGAGGGCGTGCCGGAAGCCCCAATTCTATCCGTGCGGCCCCACCCGCGCGTGCCGCTGCGCGTGCCGACCGCCCCCGCGCCGCGACCCCGCGTGCACCGCGACCCTGCGTGCGCCCCGACCCTGCGCGCACCGGGACTCCGCGCACCGGGACCCCGCGCCCCGACCCTGCGTGCGCCGCGACCCTGCGCCGCGACCCTGCGTGCGCCGCGACCCTGCGCCGCGACCCTGCATGCACCGCGACCCCGCGCGCACCGCGACCCTGCGTGCGCCGCGACCCTGCGTGCGCATTCGCGAGCCAGCGAGATGCCGATTTCCGTCTCAAATTTCAGGTCATGCAACAGAAAGTGGCATCTCGATTGAGGAACGCGGCCGAGAAGGAGCGAACGCGGCCGAGAAGGAGCGAACGTGGCGCGAACGCGGGTGAACGGGGGCGCAAACGCGCACGAACGTGCATGCGCGACGTGGCCGAGGAGGTCACGCAGTCCAGCCGCCGGCGTGCAGCGCACTGCGCACTCTCTGCACCGTGGCCTCCGGGGTCGCGAAGAGGCCGCCAGCCCGCACTTTCACCACTCGCCAGTCCGCCGCGATGAAACGTTCCCAGCGAACGATGTCGTGCTCATATTGGGCCCTTTTCAACCGATGCTGGTCTCCGTCGTATTCCACCACCGTGCGAAAGGCGGCGTAGACGAGATCCGCGCGACCGAGCCAGCGGCCCGCGTCATCCCTCACCTCTCGGTTTGGCTGCGGTTCGGGCAGTCCCGCTCGCTGGAGCAACAGCCGCAGCAGTGTC
>JANYIZ010000182.1 GCA_025408445.1 Frigoribacterium sp.
GCTCGACCATCTCGTCTCCATCGGGGTCGATTTTGTGGAACTGCTGCCGGTCAACGGGTTCAACGGCGACCACAACTGGGGCTACGACGGAGTGCTCTGGTACACGGTCGATGAGACTTACGGCGGCCCCGCCGCCTACGAACGATTCGTGGATGCCGCGCACGCGCGCGGTCTCGGCGTGATTCAGGACGTGGTCTACAACCACCTCGGCCCGAGTGGAAACTACCTTCCGCGCTTCGGTCCATACCTGCACGCCGAGGGTTCCAACACTTGGGGTTCCTCGGTCAACCTCGACGAGCCAGCCGTGCGGTCGTACGTGATCGACAACGCGCTGATGTGGCTGCGCGATTTCCACGTCGACGGCCTGCGCCTCGATGCCGTGCACGCTCTCGTGGATAACTCGCCGAAGCACATCCTGCAGGAGCTCTCCGAGCGCACCGACAGCCTCTCGGCCTTCCTCGGACGCCCACTCACCCTCATCGCAGAGTCCGACCTCAACGATCCGAAACTCATCACGCCGCGCGAAGGCGGCAGCGGAGGCTACGGCCTCCAGGCCCAGTGGAGTGACGACTTCCACCATGCCCTGCACGTGGCCCTCACCGGCGAAACCAGCGGCTACTACGCCGACTTCGCTCACCTGGATTCACTCGCTAAGGTGGTCACCCGCGGCTTCTTCCACGACGGCACCTACTCGTCGTTTCGCGAGCGTGACCACGGGCATCCGATCGACACCGAGCACATGCCCTCCTGGCGCCTCGTCGTCGCCAACCAGAATCACGACCAGATCGGCAATCGCGCCGTGGGAGACCGGCTTTCGGCCAAGCTCGACCACGGCCAGCTCGCGATTGCCGCAGTGCTCACTCTCGCCGGTCCGTTCACTCCGATGCTCTTCATGGGCGAGGAGTGGGGCGCCAGCACACCCTGGCAGTTCTTCACCTCGCATCCCGAGCCCGAACTCGGCAGGGCGACCGCCGAAGGCCGCATCGCCGAGTTCGCGAAAATGGGCTGGGATCCGACAGTGGTGCCCGACCCGCAGGATCCCGAGACCTTCCAGCGCTCCAAGCTGAACTGGGATGAGGCGGCGGAAGCCGGCCGCTCCGGCCTACTCGCCCTCTATCGGTCGCTCGCGGCCCTGCGCCGCGACCGCCCCGACCTCACCGACCCGCGGATGTCACGGATCTCGGCTGACTTCGACGACGGCGCGAAATGGTTCGCGCTGCATCGCAGGGATTCGACCGGCGGAGGCACCAGCATCATCGTGAACTTCGCCGACTTTCCGGTGGCTCTGCCCTACGGTGGCACGGTGCTGCTGGCGACGACGGATACCGTGGCGGCGTCATCCACGGAGATCCTGCTCGGCGCGCGCGCGGCGGCGGTTCTCGCACTCTGAGGCGTGCCGCGGCCCAGCAATTGTGAGACCCGGTGGCGCCGATGTCGCCCCATCGCTTTCGCTTCCACACCCGTCACGCGCAGTCAGGGCGTGGGCGATCCATCCTGGGTTGCCGGCAGTGTATGTCTCCGACATATCCGCCCGCGGCGACTCGGTGTGCAACAGGGAACGCGTGCGCGCCCGGTGCCTGCTCGATCCACTCCCTGCAGCGACCTGATGAAGCGTACGCTGACGCCATGGATGAGAAGACTGGCGTCGACGAGCGTCGTGCAGGGGAAAAATTCGTCCGTTTCATCGACTGGCTGAACCATAAATTGATCCCGGTGATTGGTCCACCGGATCTGGGACCCTACGATGCGGTTCTGGAAAAAGTGGGTGAAGCGATATGCCCGGTGTGCGGCACAGCGATGACCGAACACCGCATCGATCATTCGGCCGCAAACACGGTTCTCAACTGCCCGGCGCCCCACATTCCAGCACCGGTTAACGATCAACCGATCAACGAGTTGGGAATGCCGAAGCGAGGCAAGTGACGCCGACGCAATGGCCCTGTTTCACGAGGTGCTGGTCTCGACCGTCACTTGGTCGATTCTGGCAAGCGGCGAAGTGCGAGCAGTTGACAGCTACCGTCTGTGGCCATGCGGTGGGACGCGTCCCGAGTATGCACGGATAGTTTCGTGCTCAGTCGTCGATCTGCCCGGGAGCGAACCTCCGGCCAGCCAATTTGCCCTCGGAACGCCAGCTCTGCCACCGGGCGGTGGTAGCCGCAAACCAGCGCGTTGCCCTGACAATTCAAGAATGTGCGGGGGCTTCGGCCTTCATCGAGATGGCCTCAATGCGAAAGTACGTGGCGAACTTCTCAAACAGCAACTCGTCTCCGCTCAGAGACACCGCACCGGAGGACACGGCGATCGCTGGCGCTATCTATCCCACCATGACTGCGCGAATTGCCGGTCCGGTTGTAATAGTCAATTGCGCGCCAGGGTACGGACCGGGTTGGACGCTGAGCCTGCCCTCGTGGATCAGTGCATGGAGGACGA
>JANYIZ010000183.1 GCA_025408445.1 Frigoribacterium sp.
TCGTGGTGCGCGAGGACAACTCGCAGAACCGCGGTTACGTTCGCACCGTCGCTCACCTGGTCAAGGTCGAGGAGATTGACTAATGGCTGAAGAAACGAAGGCCGACAAGGCCCCCGCCGCAGCCCCCAAAAAGGCCAGCGTCACGAAGGCTCCTGTGGCAAAGGCACCCGCTGCTGCGGCAAAGAAGGCGTCAGAGCCTGTGGCCGATGCGCGTCCGCAGGTGTTGAAAATGCATCATCTTCGGCCGGCTCCCGGGGCAAAGAAAGACCGCACCCGCGTCGGACGCGGTGAAGGCTCCAAGGGCAAGACCGCGGGCCGTGGTACGAAGGGCACGAAGGCCAGGTACCAGGTGCGCGTCGGGCTCGAGGGCGGAAACCTGAACAGCATCATGCGTACGCCGAAGCTGCGCGGGTTCAAGAATCCGTTCCGCGTCGAGTACCAGGTTGTCAACCTCGAGAAGCTGGTTGAACTCTATCCGGCTGGTGGGGACGTCACGATCGGTGACCTCGTCGCGAAAGGTGCCGTGCGCAAGAACGAGAAGGTCAAGGTTCTCGGCGCTGGCGACATTGCGGTTAAACTGAATGTTGCAGTTGACAAGGTCTCCGGCTCCGCCGAGCAGAAGATCGTGGCAGCGGGCGGTTCCGTAAACGCAGTAGCGTAAGGCTTGCCCGGGTGTAATTTGCCCGAACGGCTTTGCAGAGTCGCTCAGGTGGCCCGAAAGGGCCACCTGCTTCGCCCGACCGTTCTCACCAGGAGGCCTCGTTGTTCAGAGCCGTTGCGCGGATCTTCCGCACCCCCGATCTGCGAAAGAAGATCGGATTCACGCTCGCACTGATTGCGCTGTTCCGCCTGGGGTCATTCATCCCAGCGCCCTTTGTCAATTTCGGTAACGTGCAGACCTGTCTTGCCGCGAACTCCGGCACGTCCGGGCTCTATGAGCTGGTCAACCTCTTCAGCGGTGGCGCGCTTCTCCAGCTGTCGATCTTCGCGCTCGGCATCATGCCCTATATCACCGCGTCGATCATCGTGCAGCTTCTTCGCGTGGTCATCCCACACTTCGACACCCTTTATAAAGAGGGTCAGTCCGGCCAGGCCCGCCTCACCCAGTACACTCGCTATCTCACTATCGCACTCGGTGTCCTGCAGTCCACAACTCTCATCACTGTCGCGCGCAGCGGCGCGCTCTTTCCGACATCGACGGGCACGCCTGAGTGTTCGGCGCTCATCACGAACTCGGCTTGGTACGCAATCCTCCTGATGGTGATCACGATGACCGCCGGCACCGGCCTCATCATGTGGATGGGTGAGCTCATCACCGAGCGCGGCATCGGCAACGGCATGTCGATCCTCATCTTCACCTCAATCGCCGCACGCTTCCCCGGCTCTCTCTGGGCGATCAACCAATCCAAGGGCTTCGAGACCTTTCTGCTCGTGATCCTGATGGGAATCGTGATCATGGGGCTCGTGGTCTACGTCGAGCAATCGCAGAGGCGCATTCCGGTTCAATATGCGAAGCGGATGGTCGGTCGGCGTACCTACGGCGGCAACAACACCTACATCCCGATCAAGGTGAACATGGCCGGCGTCGTGCCCGTCATCTTCGCGTCATCCCTGCTCTATCTGCCAGCGCTTATCGCCCAGTTCAATCAGCCTGCGCGGGGTAAGGCGCCGGCCCCTTGGGTCACCTGGATCACCGACAATCTGCGTACGGGGGACAATCCGCTCTACATGGTGTTGTACTTCCTCCTCATCGTCGGCTTCACCTACTTCTACGTCGCCATCACCTTCAACCCGGAGGAGGTCGCTGACAACATGAAGAAGTACGGCGGTTTCATCCCGGGTATTCGGGCCGGTCGGCCGACGGCAGAGTACCTCGACTATGTGTTGACGCGCGTGACTCTTCCGGGATCGATCTACCTGGGGCTGATCGCTCTCGTACCCCTTATCGCCCTCGGCCTGTTCGGTGCCAACCAGAATTTCCCCTTCGGCGGTGCAAGTATCCTCATCATCGTCGGTGTCGGCCTTGAGACCGTGAAGCAGATCGATTCGCAACTGCAGCAACGCCACTACGAGGGCCTGCTCCGGTGACTCGGCTGCTGATCCTCGGTCCGCCCGGAGCCGGGAAAGGCACTCAGTCTGCGCGTTTGCTCGAGACCTATTCGATCCCCGCAATCGCGACCGGAGACATCTTCCGCCAGAACATCAAGGATGAGACACCGCTCGGTGTCGAGGTGAAGGCCATTGTTGATGCGGGCGACTATGTGCCCGACTCGCTGACCAACGCGCTCGTGAAGAGCCGGCTTGAAGAACAGGATGCCCTCGACGGCTTTCTGCTGGACGGGTACCCGCGCACTCTCGAGCAGGTGTCATACCTCGACGGCCTACTCGAGGCCAAGAGTCGATCGCTCGACGCCGTGATTCAACTCGTCGCGGACCAGGAGGAAGTGGTCGCCCGGCTGCGTAAGCGCGCCATCGCCCAGGGGCGAACGGACGACACCGAAGAAGCGATCCGGCACCGCCAGCAGGTGTACTCCCGCGAGACCACACCGCTGATCGCCGTTTACAGGGATCGCGACTTACTCATCGAGGTCGATGGCCTCGGCGAGATCGACGACGTGAGTTCCCGGATCTCCGAGGCGCTGAGTTCTCGTGGAATCGTGCCAGCAGCGCAGTGAGTTTCCGCAGGAACATCTACAAGTCGCCGGCGGAGTTGCGGCTCATGATCGCGCCCGGCCTGGCGACAGCGGCTTCCCTCGCCGTCGTGAGATCTGGGATCCACGCGGGTGTCACCACGCTCGAGCTCGATGCGATTGCCGAGACGGCGATTCGTGCACTCGGCGGAGTACCGAACTTCATGAAGGAGCCGGGCTACCGGCATACGATCTGCACCTCGGTGAACGACGACGTGGTGCACGGGATCCCCGGCACGCGAAAGCTCGAACCCGGCGACATCGTGTCGATCGACAGTGGCGCCGAAATCGGCGGCTGGAACGGGGATGCGGCGATCACGGTGGTCGTGCCTGATCCCACTCGTCCCGCCCTGGTCGCCGAACGGCAGGAGCTCTCGGATGTCACGGAGCAGTCTCTCTGGCGCGGTATCGCCGCTCTCGCCAACGCTACGCACCTGAACCACATCGGCGGGGAGATCGGGGACTACATCGAATCGCAGGGCCGGTACGGTATTCTCGAGGACTACGTTGGGCACGGCATCGGCCGCTCCATGCACGAGGAGCCACCCGTGTTCAACTACCGGGTGCGCGATCGCGGCCCGCGGGTGCGGCCCGGGCTGGTTGTGGCGATCGAGCCAATGGTGACGCTCGGTGGTATCGACACGTTCACGCGGGAGGACGAGTGGACGGTCGCCACTCTCGACGGCGCGGTGGCCGCACACTGGGAGCATTCGGTAGCGGTGCATGCTGGGGGAATCTGGGTGTTGACGGCGGAGGACGGCGGCGCCGCCGGCCTTGAGCACCTCGGTGTTGTGCCTGTCTCAATTGCGTAACCGACTTGGTTCGCGCCAAATGGCGGCGCAGTATAAACACAAGTTGGCAAAACGCCCGGGATTGGCATAAGCTTGACCCTTGGTGTCTGCTGGCGGTCTAACTGCGCCCAGATCACCATAATCCAACCGCACGACCAGCAATCAATACTTTTAGCGACGAAGAGGCTATGGCCAAAAAAGACGGTGTCATCGAAATCGAGGGTGCAGTAGTCGAAGCTCTGCCCAACGCAATGTTCCGCGTTGAGCTGACTAACGGCCAC
>JANYIZ010000184.1 GCA_025408445.1 Frigoribacterium sp.
GCGTGACGGTGACCGGCCCGAACGTGTGCGGCTCGATATCTGGGGTACGGTCACGTCAGTACTCGGTGTCTTCGGGATCGTCTACGGCCTCGGAAACGCTACGCCACACGGCTGGCCCGACGTCTGGACTTTGACTCCCATCATCGTCGGCCTACTGCTCCTGGTCGTCTTCGTATTCATCGAACGCCGCGTTGACCACCCGTTGCTGCCACTCAGCGTGATCCTCGACCGTGACCGGGGAGCCGCTTTCCTCTCCGTCGGCATTTCCGGCATCGGATCGTTCGCGGTCTTTCTGTTCCTGACCTACTACCTCCAAGAAACCCTCAGGTTCACGCCCATCCACAGCGGTACCGGCTTCTTACCCATGGTCGGGCTACTCATCGTCGGCGCGGTCGTCTCGGGCGTACTCATGCCACGCGTCGGACCGCGCCCACTCGTACCGATTGGCTGTGTTCTCGGCGCGCTCGGAATGGCGATGCTCACCAGCATCGACACCACATCCAGTTACGCCGGAGGTGTGCTTCCTGCCCTGATCGTCATGGGTCTGGGTCTCGGACTGATTTTCGGGCCGGCCCAGAACGCCTCGACCAGCGGCATCACCTCACACAAATCGGGTGTGGCATCGGCCATGGTCAACACAGCCCAGCAGATCGGTGGTGCCATCGGCCTCGCCGTCTTCAGCTCACTCGGCGCCCTGGCTATCACCAACTACCTCACCGATCACAGCGCTACCGCGACCGACCCGGCTACCATCGCCGACGCGACCATCGCTAGCTACCATTTCGTCTTCTGGGTCGCCTCCGCCATGTTCCTCGGCGCCGGCATCCTTGCCGCCATCCTCTTCCGAAGCGGCCCCCTCCCCGTGGCGAACGAAGACCCCCTCATCCTCACTACTGCCTGAGCCGCATCAGCAGCTCGACCCCCACACAAGAAAGTCACACCATGAAGTCAGCACAATTCAGCACCTTCGGCGGCCCAGAAGTCCTCGAAATCGTCGATCTTCCCGACCCGCAGCCCGCGCCCGGCCAGATTCGGATCGTCGTGCACGCCGCAGGCGTCAGCGCAACAGACCCGAAAATTCGGTCCGGCGCCCTGAACTTCGGTCGCCCCCTGCCGCAAACGACAGGCATTGATGTCGCCGGAGTCGTCGACAACATCGGTGAAGGCGTCACCGACGTCGTTATCGGTGACCGCGTGTTCGGCATTTCCGACACCGGCGCTGCCGCCGAACTGGCCCTGATGACGTTTTACGCGATCATCCCGGCAAGCCTCGGATTCATCGATGCAGCCGCGCTCCCCGTCGCACTCGAGACCGCGACCCGCGCCCTCGACCAACTCCGTGTCACGACAGGAAGCACCCTGTTCATCAACGGAGCCTCAGGCGGTATCGGCAGCACCGCCGTACAACTCGCAGTCGCACGTGGCGCGCGCGTCATCGGTGCCGCCAGTGCCGCCAACCAGAATTACCTGACACTGCTCGGCGCAGAACCCATCATCTACGGCGACGGGATGACCGAACGGGTACTCGCCTTCGCCCCTGACGGAGTCGACGCCGCCCTGGATGTCCCCGGCAACGGTGTCCTCGCCAAACTCATCGACCTCGCCGGCGGCCCAGACAACGTCATCACCCTCGCCGATTTCGCTGGAGCAAAAGAGTATGGCGTGCACTTCAGCAATGGATTCGCCGATGGCCCCGCTTTCCACGCTTTCAACGAAGTAGGCGCACTGATCGAGGCTGGGCAATTCTGGCTGCCCGTCGATAAAACCTTCCCGCTTTCAGAAATCGCGCAAGCACACCGCATCAGCGAGACCGGCCGAGTCCGCGGCCGACTCGTACTCACCATCACGAGATAAACCATCCCCTCGAGGGCGGCCCTTCATCCCCGCGGCGGCAAGGAAGCGTCGACGCGGCTGTTGAACGGAGGATCGCATCTGCGAGGGCTGCGGGTGCTTCGAGTGCGACGCGGTGGCCGACGCCATCAAGCTTTACCGATTCGACGTGGCCGGTGGCGACTTGAATGAGAGTTCTGGCGGTGAACGGGCCTCCGAAGCCGCCGAAATCCAGCAAGGGGACAGTGATCAGATGGGACTCGGCGATAGCTTTCAAAATATCTCCTGCCGGCTCGCATCGACTGGCGAGCCCTACCGCTCTGTGCCAATCACCTCGGCGCTAATAAGTGCGCACGAATTCGGCTACGTTGTCGCCCGTAATGGAGCCTTTCACTGCGGTCATCGCTGGGAAGGACCAGTTTCCAAGAACTCCCTTGACTAACGTCGGATATTTCACGAATTCACAAGCCACCCCTTCATCGTTACCTCCGCTTCGGTGTTCTCGGGCGGCCGCATCGGAAAAGGGCCGAGGTCCGAATCAATGGCCGATGTCCAGGTTAATTCCGTCCCTGAGTCAGGAGATGTGGTTCCGATCAGATGGGTTGCGGTCGGACCACCCGCCTTCTTCTCCCGCCGGAACGTCATGAGGAGATCTGGGCGATCCCGGAGGAGCTCCAGCTCGGCCAAACGGTTTACGGAGTGGGACGTGGCGCGTCGATGGTTGAGCTCATGCGTCGGCAGTCAAAGTACCAGCGCGCCCACGTGAGTATCGAGTGATCGAACACTGTGGGACACCAAGCGGGAGCGACTATACACAGGCGGTGAACGGCGGATGTGCCGACAGGCACGTCCCTGCGCGGGCCGACCGGTGCATCCAGTCATCGCGCTGCAGGCCCCAAGGCTATGCCTGAATGTTCTCCAGGTCGGCGAGCAGGCTCGGATGCTTCGGCTGCCAGCCGGATTCGGCGCGGGTGCGTGCGCTGGACGCCGGCTGGTCGGCCATGAAGATGACGCCGAGCGGGCCAAAGTTCCCGGCCGGAACCTCGGCGACCGGGAGGCGGAGCTGGCGCCCCACCACGGTCATGATGTCTTTCACCGAGTCGCCCTCGTCTGCCACTGCGTGCCAGGCGGTGCCGCCCGGAGCGTTCTCGAGGGCGAGCCGGAAGAGCGCAGCGGCGTCGCGCACGTGCACTGCGGGCCAGCGCTGTGCGCCACTACCTGGGTAGCCAGCCACACCGGTCTGACGGGCGATCTGGGTGAGCAGCCCCGCGAATCCGCCGTCGCCGTTGTTGTGAACCGTGCGAGGGAGACGAATGGACGAGGTCCGAATGCCGCGGTCGGCTAGCGCGAGGATCTTGTCGACCGTGATGCTGCGGCCGGCGACCGGGCCGAAGGCGGGCAGGGGGTCGTCTTCGGTGGAGGGGCGGCCTTCCGCTTGCGGTGTGCCCGAGACAACAACGAGAGGCTTGCCCGTGCCGAGAAGGGCGTCTCCGAGGGTTTCTAGGGCGGCGGTCTCGTCGGCGATGTTATCCGCGAGTGCTTCGGGCGAACTGAAGTCGTTGCCGAAGGCGAGGTGGATGACACCGTCGGCCCTGGTCGCTTGCTCGCGCAGGACGTCGAAGTCGGTCAGGGTACCGGTCGCGGTTTCGGCACCGGCGGCCTGAGCTTTCGTTGCTGAGGCCTCAGAGCGGGTGAGGGCGGTGACGGAGTGACCGGCAGTGATGAGCTCGGCGATGACCGCGGAGCCGATAAGCCCGGTGCCACCGGTGATGAAGACGCGCATGAAGACCTCCACAAATGATGCGACTGATGTCCCATCACCCTACACCGATGACGGGACTCGGGTCGCATCGCGTAGCATGCTCCCATGCCCAGATGGAAACCAGATGCCGGCCAGCGGCTGGCCGTGGCCGCTCTCGACCTCTTTACCGAGCAGGGCTACGACGAGACGACGGTCGCCCAAATCGCCGAGCGCGCCGGACTGACGCGCAGCACCTTCTTCCGTCACTTTGGGGCCAAGCATGAAATCCTCGCCGCCGGTCAGGAGATGCTGAGCACGCTACTCGCCGAGGGAATCGCGGACGCGCCGGATTCGGCATCGCCGCTAGATACGGTCGCGCTCGGCCTCGACCGTGCCTCTGGCGCCATGACCGAGTTCAACCGCAACCTCGGCCCTCGGCTGCATGCCGCGATCGAGGCCAACGAGGAGCTCCGCTCTCGCAGCGCCATGAAGTCCGTCGCGATGGCGGCGGCGATCTCGAATGCGTTGCTCGCGCGAGGCGTGCCCCCGGCGGCCGCGCAGGTGGCCGCCGAACTCGGCGTGCTCGCTTTCGGAGCTGGCTACCTCGCCTGGACCGACCCCTCCCGCGACGCGGACCCCGGCGAGCTCACCGCCTATACCCATGCTGCTTTCAGCGACCTCCGAGAAGCGGCGGCTGCCCTACGGTAGCTCCGGACGGGCACACCGAAGGCCTCCCGTCGGGGCCTAAAGACATCGCCACTCCCAATTCAAACGGCTCTCGTGATGTCGGCCACTGCGCCAATCTTAAAGGCGGATCACGACGTGTCGAGCGTGCAGGGCGCCGCGAATCGGGCACCTCATTCACCGACAGTGACGAAGGGATCGTTGCCAACGGTCCGAGAAGCGCGGACGCACCGACACTGGGAAGCGCTCTCATCCTGTTCGTCATCCAAGCGGTCCTTTCGGGCGTGTCCATCTTCGTCGCCGCAGTCAGCGGTCTGATTACGGATTCATGTAGTGGGCGGGACTGCAACTTTCCCCTGATCGAGTTCTCTGGCATTCAGGAGCTACCGAACGAAAAGCAAGCCGCGCGCGGGTTGCCGCCCACTCAAGCAGAACGAATTTCTCAACAGCAAGTCCCGGGAAGCGACTGAATCGGTGAATCGCTGAGATGGCCTTCAACTCCACTGTCACTCCGTCAGTTGAACGTTCCCATGTGACACAACATCGGCATGTTCGACGGTTGGGTCGTGTGGCCCCAGATCTCTCGCGCTTGCCGTCCCGCTATCGGGCGGAAGCGTTTCCGCCCGAGGAAGGTGTTTTGAAATCGCCTGAATACGTGGTTCTCTATCGAGCAACTTGCGGGGCACAGAGCGACCGATGCGTGCACACTCGCGATCAAGCTCCAGTTTGTCGGCCCATTCGACGCTGACTCGGTATTGAGCCATCGCTCCCCGGATTGCGATCAGGTCCTGCTCTGCCGAGGAACTGAGCGGAAAATAAAGTTCGAATCGAATAATGATTTTGACGCCTTGAAGTTTCGGATAATCGGCCTCAAGCTGACCGTCCAACGCGTAAGACAATTAACTATTCAGCTTCTTGTTCAGTTGGTCAACGTCAGGATTCTGCCCCCAATGGTCAGTTTCGACGATATGGAGCGTGCACCCGGACGAGTCCGAGTTGGCGGTGACAAAATCAACGGTCTCGGTGCTCGCTATTCCTGGCATGCCGAAACAATATCTCGCATTGCGCCGGGCAGCGCCTCAGCCTTCGCGCTAAAGGTTCCCTTGTGACACAACATCGGCATGTTCGACGGTTGGGTCGAGTGGACCGAGATCTGTCGCGCTTGCCGTCCCGCTAACGGGCATCCGCTCAGCAGTCTCGTCAGGCGACAATTGGTATTGACCTCACAGATACTGCACGTGTAGGTTTTCTATGACAGGTGGAGGTGATGAATGGTCGCGCTGAGTCAACGCCTGGCTGCCATCGCCAGCCCGCAACGAATGCGAATCATCGCAGAGTTGATGACCGGTCAAACGCATGTGAGTGAACTGGCTCGCCGTGTGGGAATGTCTCGCGCGCTGCTCTATATGCACCTCACCAAGCTTCAAGAAGCCGGTTTCGTTCACGGACATCTCGCGCTGTCCGAAGACGGCAAAGCGCTCAAGCTTTTCGAACTCAGCGACTTCAGTATCACCATCACACCAGCGTCGATCGCGGCGGCCCTCCCTGAGGAGAACTAACAATGAATACAATGCTGAATGCAAGCGATTGGTCAAACGTGGGCGCGGCCGGCTGGATCATTCCTGTCGTTGCGATCATCGGCGGGGCGACCTTTTTGATCCTGGCCACCTATTGGAAGTACCGGCACCGCACAGCTGAAGTTGCCAGTCCGGAGTTGCGCAGAACACTGGACGCGAACACCGAGGCGAGCCGAGCCGTCCTGGCGAAGCTCGACGCACTCGATCAGCGCCTAGCGACCGTCGAGAAAACACTGACAGACATCCCCTAACGACACCGCACCGCTGAGCGGTCCCATCTGACACAGCATCGGCGCTGACGGCAGTGGGGTGGAGCGGCCCCGGATCTGTCGCTCTTGCCGTTCGCTGATCGGAACAGCGATGGCAGTCCCAAGTGAGTATTTTCATACTCCCGCATCGATGCGTCCTGTCCCGTAAGCGGGCCGTTCAGGTAGCTCAACTAAATTCGGTCCTACGGAAGCCGCATCCATGCTCATCCGGAGCGTGCCACACCTGATTTTGAAGGAGAGCCCCACCCATGCCACTGGTTCGTATCGATTTATCCAACACCCGTTCCGCTGAGTCGGTGAGAGCGATAGCTGACGCGGTCCATGCTGCGATCGTCA
>JANYIZ010000185.1 GCA_025408445.1 Frigoribacterium sp.
GGTGGTGCTCACGCCGCAAGCGGAGATCCTGGTCAGCCATACGGCAGAGGTGTTGCGCACGCTCGAACGTGCCGAGGCCGAACTCGCCTCGTCGCTGACGACTGTCACCGGAACAGTGAAGATTGCGGTCTTCCAATCCGCAGCGCTCGCCCTCATGCCCGACGCGCTGTCCATCATGGATGCCGAATACCCAGAGGTGCGGGTGGAGATGGTGCAGCGGGAGCCGGAGTCCGCCCTGCGTGAGACCTGGGCGCGGGAGTTCGACCTCGTGATCGCCGAGCAGTATCCGGGACACGCTGCCCCGCGACATCCGGAACTCGACCGGCGTACGCTCACGACCGATGCGATCCGACTCGCGACGCCACCAGCGGACCGCGGTCGGTTCCATTCCGCTTCGATCGGGGAGACAGCGGATGCAGCTTGGGTCATGGAGCCTCGTGGCACCGCCTCCCGGCACTGGGCAGAACAGACTTGCCGCCTGGCCGGGTTCGAGCCGGATGTGCGATTCGAGACGGCCGACCTGCAGTCGCACATCCGCCTGGTGGAGTCGGGCAATGCCGTGGCTCTGCTGCCCGACCTGGTCTGGATCGGGCGGGGCACGACGGCACGGTTGGTGCTGTTACCGGAGCATCCCCAGCGCACTATCTTCACTTCGGTGCGCGAGGCGAGCAGCACCCGTCCCGCGATCGTTGCCGTTCGTGCGGTGCTTGAGCGCACGGCGCAACAGGTGGCGGGGTCGGCGGCCGAAGCCAGCTCGGGTGACTGACCTCTGGCACTATCCCGTGGTGGACGCGTGGTTCCGCCGCTGATTCGCCACGGGTTTCTCACTCAAACACCGGACGCAAGCCTCCTAAATCCCGGTGCGGGACCGCCAGGACCTCATCGAACTATTGGGACGACCCTGTCTCCTGCCGCCGCTGCAGAAGGCCAAAGATGTTGCCGCCAATATCCTTCATGGTGACCACGAGTACTCCCTCTCCCACGGATTTGATGTCCTGGTGCACAAGGGCGCCGGCGGCTAGCAGAGCGCTGTGAGAGGCATAAATGGCGGTTGTCGTCCAATCGGAGACCAGAACGCCTTATCGACCTCGAGGTTGCTGGTCGGAAATATGACAGATGCACTACCGTTCAGTTCCCTAACTCGAGTGAGCGAAAGTGATCGCAGAGACGGGGATGCTGCGTGAGTTTCGGACAGCGGATTATTGGTTGTCGGTGCGCTGGCAAGGCTGGTTGCTGGTAACGGGAGTGGAATTCGTTGGGTCGCCGGTATCGGAGCGCTGAGTGGCGTCGGCGGGTGTTATCGGACCCCTCGATATCGGCGATGACATCGCGTCTGGCTGACTTTTTCGTGGCATCTTCCGCGGGATAGAAACGGTCCTCATTGCGGAAAACAACGACTCGGTCAGCGCCTAATTCCGGCCCACCCCAGTTCTGCGCTTCGAGGAACGCATGGGGAGATCGCGTCCGATTTTTTCACCGATGTCGCCGACGAACTTGCGCCATAGGCGGGCGGCGGTGGAGTCCCGTTTGAGAAGCTCAGGCATGTTCTCTGCGGCTTCGGCGAACACTCGGTGCCGCTGCCGCTGCTCCTGCCGCTGCTCCTTCGCGATAGTCCAGCGCTTGTCACCAGGAGAAACGCCGTCGGAATCAACAACTTCCCTGTTCGGCTTCACTGTCCGAAGTCCCTCGGGTGCCAACACTCCAGGCGAGTTGACGAATTGCGGACGTCAGGGTCAGTCGCCGGCTTTTGATACCTCGAGGGCCTTGATCTTGTCGAGGAGCGCGCCGATAGCTGCGTCCTGTGATGCCAGGTGCAATTGAATCTGTTTGGCTTCTTCCAGAATCGCGCCCGCGTCTTCATACGTTGCCGCCGACCGGGCATCGGCGGCAACGGCTTGAATGTTTTGGCCGACGATAATCACCGGCAACAAGACGAGCTGCAGGAAGGTTTGCGCGATCCAGGCGATGATGATGATCGGATCATGGCTCAAAATTGCCGCAGGCAGGCTCACGAGCGCGAGAAGCGCGAACGCGTATGCGCACCACATCGTTCCCACGCTTTTTGTGATCCCCAACCCAACCTTTCGGTTGATCCGGTTGACGAGCTTGTCCTCGGGGTGAAGAGCTTTGGCGGCCGCGCCCACAGTCGGTGGACCTTCGTTGAGCCGTAGTTTGGCGCGGGCGTGTTGCAAGTATTCGTAATTTCCAGTCATCCCTTGATCTCCTTCATATCGGCCGCACTCCTGAGCATGGGTTCTCGCTAAGAATATTGGCTTGCACGCTTCTTCCGATCCGTCGCCGCAATCCGCCGCCAGGGGTATTCCGCCGCCTCTTGACCAGGAACGTGAGCCGAGGTGTCGGCAGCGAACCAGGTTGACGCAGTCAGGCGGCCAAGCGACATCACCAGAGATTTGAGATTTCCGCAGCGGCGTAAGTCAGCGGGGCGTGTGTGGTGACCGGCGGGCAGGTTTACGATTTCGATTTAGCTGAAGCGATTTGGCTGAAGCGATCGAGCCTGACCGGATAGCTGGCAGTCTCCACGAGCGAAGTACTCCCGTTGTTCGTCACCCACCTCACTGGTGGCTGTCTTTCCTCGCGCGGGTGCAGTGGTTCCGTGCGGCCGCTAAAACTCTGATCGACTCGGCAGTCGAGTCCGGCTTTCCTTTTCCCCGGTATTGGCCAACGCTGTCCCTTGGGAAAAGGGCTACAGCCGTCGTTAGCCTGAATGAACCCCGCGCACGAGGATGGGAATTCGTGCAGCGGCGAATCGAAAATGACGACTGATATTCCGAGAGCTTTCTCCCTAATTGATCGATACCCCCTGGGGAAAAATCTGCGAAGTCGCGACTGTGGAGGATTGGAGGATTGGAGGATTGGAGGAGTGGAGGAGTGGAGCAGCGAAGGGAGCGGGCGTCACCGCTCGTTCTGCGGGGGTCGAACGGTGGCGACCGGGAGAACTACCGTCTGGCGGCTGCGACGACCGAATCGGCTTGGGGCCGAGCAGACCTGCCGCCTGGCCGGGTTCGAGCCGGATGTGCAATTCGAGACGGCCGAGCTACAGTCACACATCTGCCTCGGGGGGAATCAGGAAATGCTGTGGTGCTGCTGCCCGGCCTGGTCTGGATCGGGCGGATCGCAACGGCGCGGCACGACAGGTCGCGGGGTCGGCGGCCGGCGACACTGTGCGGGACGGACCTCGGGTACCTCCCCTTGATCGAGCTGTCGTTTCCCAGCTCACGCTTCGTCCGATGGTTCTACGCCCTGTACCGCTGAGTGCTGCAGTCCTGGGCGCTGCTCTCGTTCGTGCTGTACCTTTGGGAGCTTCCTTCCGTGGCGCGCAATCACATCGCCACCAACTCCGGCACGGGCGCGCGTCCTCCGCGCCGCGGTCTGCGGTAAACATCGACACTCGACGGTGGAATGAACCACGGCACCCCGTCTCGGATCACCACTTCCCATCCGCCCTGATGAATCGCATGGTGGTGTTTCGAGCAGAGGAGAATGCCATTCTCCAGATCCGTCGGCCCCGTATCGTCAGTCCACCAGCGGATGTGGTGCGCCTCGGCAAAACTCGGTGGCTTATGGCAGTTCGCGACAGCGCAGCCGTTGTCGCGCTCTGCAAGGGCGAGTCGTTGGGCGCGACTGAATAGTCGATTCGACCTGCCGAGATCGAGCACCTCGCTCGGGCCGCCGAGCACCGCGGGAATGATGTGGGCGTCGGCCGCCATTCGTCGCGCGGCACCAGCGGAGATTGGTTGATCGCCGCCGTCGATGTGCGCCGCGCCAAGCCCGGTCAGGAGTGAGTCGAGGCTCATCCGCACGACGATCGTGGTGCTGGGCATAGGCGCTGCGGTGCTTCGGCAGCTGATGCCATGTTGGGCGAGCTCGACGAGGGCATCCGCCGAAATCTGGGTGAGAGTGCGCGGGTCTTGAGGTTCGGCATCGTCGCTGCCGAGGGAAACACCCGACTCGAAGCGTGGCGCGCGCAGGACGTTGCCGACGTACCCATCGAGGTAGGCATCCAGGTATGCCGCGCCGACCGGGGCGAGAGTGAGCGAGAACAACTTCATGCCGTTCGGAAGCACCCGTCGGCGGAGTGAGCGTGTGCGGGTGAGCCATTCATCTCGGGGCTCGATTCCGTCGACATCCAACGCATCTCGCCAGGCGAGCGCCATTCTGCGCACGCTGTCAGCCGGGTTCTCCGTCGCGAACTCGCACAGCAGCCGTTCCGCAGTGCGCGCCTGCTCGAAGTCGGCGCGCGGTGACGCCTGGTCGAGGTTCGAGACGATCCAATTCGCGGAGTCGAGGGCGATCGACCCGGCACAGAACGCCACGGCGACTAGCGGATGCCGCGGCGACACGGCTTCACCGGTCAGACTCCGAGACGCCGAGGTGGCATCGCCGACGCGGCAGAACAGCCGCGCTTCGCTCAGCGCGATGCGTCCAACCGCGACCAGGACTGCCGCCGGACTGTTTTCTCCCAGCCGGGTGGCAAGCCCCTCGCGCCCGAGAGTCACGCACGATCGGTCACCCACTTGGGCGGCGAGTCGAGTGATTTCGGCATCCACCACGCGACGCTCGGCGAATCGATCCTCGAGCGCAGCGAGCAGCTCGGAGTCGGTGAGATCCACCGCCGCGGTGCGCTCGAGCGTTGACGTTTTCATGAGAGAAGTCTCGCAGTGACCACTGACATTCCTCGAGCTGATACCCCGTTTGATCAGGACTTCCTGTGGAAAAAGGCCGCAAAAATCCGCCTGGGGAGGAGTGGAGCCAGGAGGGAAGAATAAGCATCACGCTCGCTCCGCTGTTGGAGGGTCGGTGGCGACCAAGAGAACTACGGTCTGGCGCGTACGACGAGCCAATCGGCCGCCGCTATCAGCACATCGGCGGCTTCCTCGCCGATGACCATGTTTCCGTTGGAAGGATGTGAAATACGCCCGACAAATATCCGACAGAGGTTCGCGATCGGGCGGGTCGGATCATGCTTGGCTGGTCAAAAAACCAGCTAAATCCAGTGAAACCCGGTTCGGATTTTGTCGACGCTCGAGGAGCTTGTCTTGCCGGGCTACAGGGATTCTGCGCACTGGGCTATGGGGGTAATTCCTACCTATCCAGTCGGCTCGTTGCGTGTTTGAATAACCTCAATATTCCCCAGCGAAAAGGACATCAAATGGCCAACGGAACCGTACTCGAAACCATCACACTCGAAGAGGCTCGGCGCGTGATTGACGCAGCCGAAGCGAAAGCCACCGAGATCGGGCAGCCGATGGACATTGCCGTCGTCGACGCCGGGGGCAACCTCAAGGCTCATGTGCGCATGGACGGGGCAAATATCGGCAGCATCACTATTGCGATCAACAAGGCCTATACGTCCATCGCGTTCCAATGTGAAACAGGCGACTTGCAGGAGCTCACCCGCCCGGAGGGGTCGATTTTTGGGTTGAGCGATGCCCACGGCGGGCGTCTGGCGGTCTTTCCCGGCGGCATCCCACTGGTTCGCGATGGCCACATCATGGGCGCCATCGGGGTCTCCACGGGCTCGATTGAGCAGGACCAGGAGGTCGCAACGGCGGGAGCTGCAGCGTATTGAGGCGTTCACGCGCGGGTTTCAGCGGGCCTGCGGCTCGAACGCGGTCACCCTCGAAACTGCGCGCGTCGAGTTTTCGTCCTGGTTTGTAAACCCCCGGGACCGAGCGTTTTTGCTCGTCACTAGGCTGACATTAACGAAGCGATTCCCATCGCGATGTTAACGGGTTGGCGGTTGTCGTGAACTGGCCGCGGTGCTGATTCGTTGAAGGAGCATCCCGAGCAGGGCCTGCTCGTCGGTGCTGAGCACTGCGGTGATGGCGCGCTCGGTTTCGAGATGATCTGGCAAAGCGGTCTCGATGAGATCCTTGCCCGTGCCGGTGAGCGACACGAGAGTTCCGCGGCCGTCGTCGGGGTTAGCCTCCCGCGTGACGAATCCGCGGGATTCTAGTTTGTTCAGGCGCTGTGCCACCGCGCTCGTGGAAATCATGGCTTCACGGGCCAGTTCCAGTGGGGCGATCCGGTAGGGGGCGCCGCTTCGCAGGAGCGTTGCGAGCACGTCGAATGAGGGGGCATCCAAACCATGCCGCGCAAATGTCTCGGCCAGGCGCGATTCCACGACGAGTGTCGTGCGACTGAGTCGGCCGAGGGTGGCCATTGATGAGACGTCGAGTTCGGGCTTTTCTGCGTGCCATTGCTCAATGATTCGATCTACTTGGTCTGGCATGCCCCCAGTCTAGCTATTGCTAAGCACTTAGGTATAATACCTAAGTGCTTAGCAATCAGAACTTCCTCGTGTTGACGACAGCCGTGGCCCCGGCGCTCTGGGGCACCACCTACCTCACGACCACATTGTTCCTGCAGGAGGATCGGCTGCTGCTCGCGGCAACTGTGCGTGCGCTTCCTGCGGGAGTCTTGCTCCTGGTGCTCTGCCGACGGTGGCCGCGCGGTGAATGGTGGTGGAAGTCCTGGGTTCTCGGCATTCTCAACATCGGAGCGTTCTTTGCGTTGCTCTTTATCGCGGCGTACCGGCTCCCCGGCGGCGTGGCCGCAATTGTCGGCGGCCTTCAGCCGCTCGTTGTCGCCGTTCTCGCCAGTCGTGTTCTCCAAGAAAGACTTACCGCGCGGGTCGTCTTCGCCGGCTCTTCAGGCCTGCTCGGTGTGTGCCTTATTGTGCTCCAGGCGCAATCGCGCCTCGATGCCGTCGGCCTCGCGGCCGCCATCGGCGGAACTCTCTCCATGGCGTCCGGGATCGTGCTTGCTAAAAAGTGGGGGCAGCCAGCGTCCCCGCTCACCACAACAGCGTGGCAGCTCATCGCAGGCGGGCTCTTCCTCCTGGTCCTCACGATCGCGATCGAGGGGCTTATAACGACGCCTCTGACACTTCCGAACATGATGGGGTTCAGCTATCTTTCTGTCGTCGGCACCGCATTCGCCTATGTCGTGTGGTTTCGCGGAATCGCGCGGCTTCCCGCAAGCACCACGGCTTTCCTCGGCTTACTCAGCCCGGTCGTGGCCATACTCCTGGGCTGGATGATCGCCGGGGAGGACCTCGCCCCACTGCAGGTAGCAGGAGTTGTCATCGTCCTTGGGTCAATCGCTGCCGTCATCGTCTCTAAAACAGCAAAGCCCGTCCGTGCTCACGAAGGACTTCCCAACGACCCCACCCGATAGCTGTTTCCCTTGCGGGACCGACTACAGCCGACGGTGACCGAAATGAGCTTCGCGGAAGGATGTCGCAATTCATGCGGGCGCGAGAAACAGGGGTGCCACCGCTCGCTCCGGTGTGGGAGGAACGGTGGCGACCGGAGAAACTACCGTCTGGCGCCTGCGGTAAGCGATTCGGTCTTCGCCGCCGCCATCAGCAGGTCAGCGGCCTTCTCGCCGATGACCATCGACACGGCCTGGGTGTGCCCCCGGATGATGTCGGGCATCACTGACGCGTCGGCAACGCGAAGGCCCTGCACTCCGCGCACCCGCAACTCCTCGTCGACGACGGAGGCGGCATCCGTGCCCATTCGAGCGGTGCCCACCGGGTGGTACAGCGTGTGCGCTGCGGTCTCGATCGCGGTGCCATCACGCTCGAGCCGGCTCATGGTCTCGCCCCCCTCCGGTGCGACGAATCGCGGCCCGGTGGTCGATTGCAGCGCCGGCGCCTGCAGGATGTCCTCGCAGATACCGAGGCCCGCTATCAGTCGAGCGCGGTCCGTGCCCCCGACATCAGTGAGGTATCGCGGGTCGATGATCGCCTTTGCCAGCGGATCGGCCGAGGCGAGGGTAATCGTGCCCGTGCTCTCCGGCTTCAGCAGAATCGCTCCGACGGTCAGTGCGTGAGCCGGTGCGGGGATGAGGCCTTCGCCGATGAATGCCACCGGCGCGAAGATGATCTCGATATCGGGAAGCTCCAATGACGGGTCCGAGCGCACAAAACCATACGCTTCTGCGACGTTCGAGGTGAGCATGCCCCGGCCCTTGGCGAGGAAGCTCACGAGCTCGGGAATCTTCTTCGCGGTGTACAGAGTGTCTCCGGCGGTCTCGATGATCAGGCCGGAAAGGAGGTGGTCGCGCAGGTTCTTACCCACTTCCGGTGAGTCGACGAGTACCGGGATGCCGTGAGCCGTGAGTTCACCAGCGTTGCCGATGCCCGAGAGCATCAGCAACTGCGGAGTGTTGACGGCCCCGCCGCAGAGAACTACCTCGTTGTGTGCCGTCACCTGCTTCTTTACCCCGTCGAGGAGGTATTCCACACCGACGGCGCGAGTGCCGTCGAACACGATGCGAGTGGCCTGCGCACTCGTTCGCACGGTGAGATTGTTTCGCCCCTTGGCGGGCGTGAGATAGCCATCGGCGCTGGAGAAGCGCTTGCCTCTCTTCTGGCTCACCATGGTCTGGCTGAATCCATCAGGCAGCGCCGTATTCGGGGCCACCACTGCGAATCCGGCCTGGGTGACCGCCTTGAGGAAGGTCGCTGTGTGCGAGCGCGGACTGCGCTGGTGCTCGATGCTGATGGCGCCCCCGGAGCCTTGGTCGGGATCGGTGTTGCCCTCCACCCGCTCCACGCTGCGGAAGTAGGGAAGCAGCGCGGCGTACGACCAGGTTGATCCCGCTGTCTCAGCCCAATGGTCGTAGTCGGCGGCGAACCCGCGCACCCACATCATGGCGTTGATCGACGACGAGCCGCCGAGCATCTTGCCCCGCGGCCAATAGACGGTGCGGCCGCCGAGTTCGGGCTGGGGCGTCGTGTCGTAGTTCCAGTCGAGCTCGGAACGGAACAGGGCTGAGAATGCGGCCGGGATGTGAACCTCGGTCTTCTTGTCGACGAGCCCGGCCTCGAGAAGGAGCACCGTTCGGGTGCCGTCTTCGGTGAGTTTTGCCGCAAGGGCGGCACCGGATGCCCCGGCGCCGACGACGACGTAGTCGAAGGCGTCGGCGGTGCCGACGTGGGTAGTGCTCATGCGGATACCTCCTGGTTGCGCAGGTCCTTGCGAAGGATCTTGCCCGAAGACGATTTCGGAATGGTGTCGATAAATGCGACCTGGCGGATCTTCTTGTGCGGAGCCACCTGCTCGGCCACGAACGCCATGACTTCGTCGGCCGAGATCTCGGAGCCAGACTGCACAACGACGAATGCCTTCGGAATCTCCTCGCCCTCGGCGTCGTGCGAGCCAACGACCGCGGCGTCCGCAATGCGCGGGTGAGTGAGCAGCAGGGCTTCGAGTTCGGCCGGGGCCACCTGATAGCCCTTGTATTTGATGAGCTCTTTGAGCCGGTCGACGATCGAGACGATCCCCTCGGAGCTCACGGTGGCGATGTCGCCCGTGTGCAGGAACCCGTCTTCGTCGATCGTCTCACGAGTGGCCTCGTCGTTGCCGAGATACCCGCGCATAATGTTCGGTCCACGACAGAGCAGTTCACCGGGCGCGCTGGTGCCCTCAAGCGGCATCTCGATCTCGTCCCCGGTGGCAGTGTCAATAAGCTTACACTCGATATTCGGAAGGGTTATGCCGACCGAGCCAAGGGGGATATCATCCCGGCTCACCGGAATGCTGTGCGAAACCGGACTCATCTCGCTCATGCCATAGCCCTGGCGCACCAGGCAGCCGAGTCGCTCTGCGACGGCCGCTCCGAGAGCGCCGTCGAATGGCGCCGCGCCAGAGACGATGACCTCCATGCTCGACAGGTCGTACTGGTCGACGAGCGGATGCTTCGCCAGTGCCACCGCGATCGGAGGCGCAATGAATGCCCAGTTGATCTGGAAATCCTGGATGATACGCAGGAACTCCGCCAGG
>JANYIZ010000186.1 GCA_025408445.1 Frigoribacterium sp.
CAGCTCCGGTACGAACTGGATCGCGGATGCCCCGGTGCCGATCACCGCGACGCGCAGACCGACAAGGTCGAGGTCGTGGCGCCACCGCGAGGAATGAAACCGCGCTCCCTCGAACTGGTCGAGGCCTGGAATGCGCGGCCAGACCGGATCGATGAGAGGACCAGCTGCGGAGACGAGCACTGAGGCGGTCAGTTCCCCCGAGCTGGTACGTAGCCGCCAGACCGCGGCCGCAGCATCCCAGGTCGCCTCCAGAAGTTCGGTGCCGAAGCGAATGCGGGGCCGGATGCCGAAACCGTCGGCAGTGGAGCGGAGATAGTCGAGGATCTCGGCTTGCCTGCCGTAGCGGTGTTTCCAGTCGTGCCGGGGTGCGAAAGAGAACGAATACAGGTCGCTGCGGATGTCGCAGGCGGCTCCCGGATACGTGTTGTCGCGCCAGGTGCCCCCGACTTCGCTGCCCCGCTCAACGATCAGGAAGTCGTCGATTCCGTGGCGCGCAAGCTGGATCGCCATACCGAGTCCGGCGAATCCCGAGCCGATTATCGCGACCCTCACATGAGTTGGCATGGGTCGAACTCCTTTGGAGACAACATCGACGGCGGGCAGGATCACAGAAGAATACCGCTGGGTTTGCAAAAGACCATCCCCGTTCAGCATTTCTTGAGACCAAGTGGGATATATTTCTCCCGTGTCGCGCTCTCAGCGTGCGAAGGAAGGTCTCATGGGTCGCAAAAGTGCCGGGTCGCGGTCTCAGTCCCCGGCTGCCCACGCGCCCATTCGCCACGGCCGACTCCACTCTTCGCATCCGATTGCAGCAATCGTCAAGGCGCTCGCCGCAATGGTCGCCGTCGTCGCGGTGAGCAGCGGTGCCGTAGGGGCCTTCGCCGTCTACGGCACGATTTCAAACATCAAGCCCGGAATTCACCTCAGCCACGTGACAAAAGCCTCCGGTGCCCCCGCCGCGCCCTCTGTTGGCCCGATCGATGGCGAGGTCAATCTACTTCTGGCTGGCTCCGACACGCGCACGGCGCAAGTTGGTTACCAGACCAAGGCGGAGCTCGCCAGCAGCTCGGGCGCCGGCAATAATGACGTCACAATGCTTCTGCACGTTTCCGCCGACCATTCGAGCGCCACCGTGGTGAGCTTTCCCCGCGACCTCGTCTCGATCCCGCTCTGCGGCAAGGGCATCTCGTCGGCCATGTTTAACTCGACTCTCGCTCGCGGCCTGTCCTGCACCGTGCAGACCGTGGAGAAGATGACCGGCCTCACGATCCCCTACGCGGGCGTCATCACTTTCAACGGGGTCACGGGTATGTCAAATGCCGTGGGGGGAGTGACGGTGTGTCTTGCGACTCCTGTTAAAGATCCGTACACCGATCCACAGCTCGATCTTGCGGCGGGCCAGCAGACACTCGTGGGTGACACGGCGCTCTCCTTCCTGCGTAGCCGCCACGGCGTGGGCGACGGGAGTGACCTCGGACGCATCAGCAACCAGCAGGTCTTCCTCTCGGCCCTCACTCGCAAGATCACGAGTGACGGCGTGTTGAACAATCCCTTGACGCTCTACAAGCTGGCGAACTCTGCGCTCTCGAACGTGCAGCTTTCCGATACCCTCACCAATCCGTCAACCCTTGTCTCGATCGCGCTTGCGCTCAAGGGAATCAACCTTCACAAGATCGTGTTCCTGCAGTACCCCACCGTCGCCGACACGGCCGACCCCAACCGGGTTATGCCCGCGACAGGTCCGGCAGCGGCGCTCGTCGCCGCGCTCAAATCCAACCAGCCAATCTCGCTCACCGGCAAGCTCGGTCGCGCCGCGGTAGCCGATCCAACCGCCGCGGCCCCGGCCCCGGCACCAACGGCCCCTGCACCAGCAGCCTCAGGATCTGCCGCGCCATCGATTACCGCCACACCGGCTCCGACCTCGATCGCGCTTCCGTCCGCGATCACCGGCCAGAGCGCCGATCAGAATACCTGCACATCGAATAAGTAGCGCCCACCGTCGCGTGTCAGCGCTCCCAGGTTTGCACGAAGTGCGTGAAGCTCGCAGCGACACGATGCACCAGTTCCTCATCGCTCGCCGTTCCGGCGAGGTGATCGGTGAGCGGCTTCTCCCAGATGCTGCGCCCGATCGCGAAGCCGCGAAAGCCCTCGACAGCGGATGCCACCTCTAGCCAATGGTCCAGCCGCTGCTGTGTCGAATCCCGCCCAAGCACAATGCAACTCACCTTCGACCGTCCGCCGCGCTGGGCCGCGGACACAATGGCGCGAGCATCCTGCTCCGTCTCGAGACCCTCGACCTTCCAGATGTCGGGTTCTATTCCCTCGTCCTGCATCTCCTCGATGACCTGCGCCGTGAGCCCGGCACGCAATTCGGTGTCATAGCGCAGCGCATCGGATCCCACTGATTCGAGCTGGGACGGCGTGGCCGGCACCAAGAGCTCGACCAGGAACTTGCGCCCCGATGCCCGGATGGCCTTCGACACCGTGACAAGTCGATCGAACTGCAGCAGCCGATTGAAGGACCCGTTCGGGTTGTCGCGCACAAGCACCTTCACCTGGTCGGGGCCAAATGCCTCGACATGACGCATCCACTCCCCGTCACCGAAAGTGCCGTATTCGAGCAGAAACAGCGGCTCACCACTGCGTTCGATCGGCATCGCAAGGTCGATACCAGCCTCCCGAGCACGCACCGCGACGTCGGCACCGTAACGCTCGTCGACAAGCACAGCCACCCGGGAGATATCCACCCCGCCCTCGATGGCCCGAAGCAAGCCGTCGAATACGAGCCCCTTGTGGGCGGAGACACGGGTAATCTGCTCCCCGGTCGGGTCGCCGTCGATTCCGTAGAGATCTCGAAGAAGGGAGTCACGATGATCCATCGCGAGGATAAACAGGTAGGAGTTCGAAGTCACCACCCTGACGGTACTCTGCTCCGCATCCGGTTTCGCTTCGCTTCGAGTTATCTCAGTGCGGGTGATCCGCGTGCGGATGATCTTTGGGGGTGGGTACGACCAGAACCGGGCAGGTGGCGAGCTGCACGCACTGACTACTGACCGATCCGAGAAGCAGGCCAGCGAACCCCCCGAGCCCGCGCGGTCCAACCACGAGCATGAGCGCAGCGGCAGCGAGCTGGGTGAGCAGCTGCGCCGGCTGAGCAAGGGCGGCACGATGGTGAAGGGCGACCTCAGGATGCCGCGAGCCGATCTCCGCCGTGTCGGCAACAAGCATCTTTCGCACCGTTTCGGTGACCTCGTCAAACGAGGAGACATAGCCATGGTTGTAGAGCGCACCGTGCGGGGCGGTATCGATGCTCCACGATCGCACCACCACGATGTCGACCCCGAGCTTCCCGGCGAAGTCAAAGGCGACTGCGAGAGCGGTATCGGAATCACCGGATCCGTCATGGCCGACGACGATACTGCCCTCCGGGGCAGTGAACACGGGTGATGTGGGGATGGCAGCGGTGGTTGTGTCATTCATGGGTGAATTCCTTTGCGGGTGTGGGGATGAGGGCGGTGGTTCCGGGCACGTCAATGCGCTCGTGCGGACGGATCGCCCGGAGCGCATTCAGAATGGTCGCAAGGTCCACAATCTCCTGGATTCCCGCACCGAGGGTGGCGGGAATCACGCCGAACGTGGCGATGAGCATGAGACCGATGCTGAGCGCGATTCCCAGCCAGATGCTCTGCAGCGCGATCCGCACGGTGTCCTTCCCGATGCGGATTGCGAGAGCGACGACGGAGATGTCATCGAGCAGGATGACGGCACCGGCAGACTCGCTCGCGGCGGTCGCTCCGCGCGCGCCCATCGCGATGCCGACATCCGCTGCGGCCAGCACAGGAGCGTCGTTGACGCCGTCCCCGACCATGAGCACCGGCCGTGCGCTGATCGCCCTCACCGCGTCGACTTTGTCACCGGGCAGGCAGTCGGCGATGAAGCGCGAGATACCCACCGTCGACGCGACATGCGACGCGGTTGCGCGAGCGTCGCCGGTGAGCATCACGGTCTCACGCACTCCGAGTGCGCCGAGTTGCGCGATCGTCGCCCGCGCATTCTCGCGCACCGGGTCGCTCGCGACGATCGTACCGGCGAAGCGGTCGTCGATTACCACGTAGATCGCCAGCTCACCCGAATTCAGCACAACGGCTTCGATACCCGGAGCCACCCCGGCCGCGAATGCGAGAGTTCCGATTGCAATGTGATGGCCATCGACGATCGCCGTGACACCCTGCGCCGCTACTTCTGTGGCCGCCTCCGTCGCGAGGAGTGAAAGGCCACGATCCTCGGCAGCCTGAACGAGGGAGGCAGCGAGCACGTGGGAGGAGAATCGCTCTGCGGACGCCACCCGAGCGAGAAGCCCGGCTTCCTCCCAGGGCTCGCAGGGCACTATCCGGGTGATGGTCGGTGCACCGACGGTGAGGGTGCCTGTCTTATCGAAGACGGCCGTGCGCACGCGAGCGAGCGTTTCGAGTACCCCGCCGCCCTTCACGATAATTCCGCGATGGGCTGCCCGGCTCATTCCCCCCAGAAAAGCGACCGGCGCGGCCAGCACGAGTGGGCACGGCGTGGCGAGCACGAGTACCTCGGCGAAACGAACCGGGTCTCCGGAGACGATCCACGCCACCGCAGCGATCAGCAACGAGACAACTGTGAAGGGGATTGCATAACGGTCGGCGAGGCGCACAACCGGGGCACGATTGCTCGAAGCCGACTCCACCAGCGCCACGATGGCTTGGAACTGACTGTCCTTGGCCAGCGCCGAGGCCGAGATGGTGCTGGTCGTGACACCGTTGACGGATCCGCTGAGCACCGTTTCTCCGACGAGTCTCGTCACCGGCATGCTCTCGCCGGTGAGGGATGATTCGTCGAAAGCCGCACTCGCCGACACCAGGCGCCCGTCAACCGGCACGACCTCCCCCGACCGCACGAGGATCGTGTCTCCGATGAGCACTTCCGCTGCGGCGATGTCTTCAATCTGATCGGAGCCCGGATGCGTGCGGTGGGCAACCTGCGGCTCGCGCGCGAGCAGCGCGTCCAGTTCGCGCCGTGCCCGACCCTGGGCAAAGTCCTCGAGGGCCTTACCCCCCGAGACCATGAGCACAATGATGATACTTGCGAAGAACTCGCCGACCAGCACCGTCGAGACGATTGCCACAATGGCAAGGACGTCGATTCCGAAGATCCCCTTGCGCAGTTGGTTGATCATCTGCAGCGCTTCGATCGCCGCCACGAGGATCGCGAACACGCTGAACAACCAGCGCGTGACCTCCCCGGCACCCACGAGCCAGAAGATCATTCCGACCAGACCCACGACAACGGTGGTCGTGACGATCGGGTAGCGGCGACCAAACGTGAGAGCGCCTCGAAGGAGATTTACCAGTCGGTTCGACTCGCGGTGCATCGCCGGTCCTCTCGTCGTATTCCAGCTTCGAGCCCGCAGGAGACCGTGAGAGGGCCAAAGGTCCTGCACACTCAGTACCTGCCGAAATCCTCCTTCCTGTCAACCCCTTCGCACAAACTGTCGCGGGCAGGCCGGCGTAAATACACTGAGCGGAGAGGAAAGGCGTCATGAGCGGTCCAGCATCAGAAGACATGGCCGGCCGACTGCTCGGGGAGCGTTATCGCATCGAAACCGCCATCGGATTCGGCGGAATGGCGACGGTGTACCGAGCGACGGACGAAGCACTCGGGCGCGCCGTCGCCGTGAAGCTCTTCGATTCAATTTCCCACGATCCCGCCCGGCAGGAGAGCGAACTAGCCGTACTGGCGAGCCTCGACCATCACGGCGTCGTCAGCCTCTACGACGCGGGTGTTGATCGCGATGATTTCGGGCGCAGCCGACGTTACCTCGTGATGGCTCTCGTCACCGGGCAGAATCTTCACGAGCGCATCCTGGTCTCCCCCATCGCTTCGCGCCACATCGCCGAGATCGGGTACGACATGGCGGAGGCCCTTGAATATATCCATGCACGAAACGTTCTTCATCGTGATATAAAGCCGGCCAACATCCTTCTGGTGGACTACGGCAGCGATGCACCGCGCGCACGGGCTAAGCTCACCGACTTCGGCATCGCGTTATCTGACGACATCGAGCGGATGACGGCCGAGGGCGTGACTACCGGAACCGCCGCCTACCTCAGCCCCGAGCAGGTTGCCGGTGCGCCGCTCACCCCCGCCACCGACGTCTATTCACTTGGCCTCGTGCTTCTGCAGAGCTTCACGCGCACGATTGAATTTCCGGGGTCGATGGTGGAGTCGGCGATGGCGCGACTGTCACGTGGCCCGGTGATCCCGGATTTCCTGCCGCCGCATTGGCACGCCCTGCTCTCGGTAATGACCGCGCGCGACCCCGAGCATCGACCGGTCGGCCATGAACTCGTGTCGATGCTCCAGCAGGTGGTAATCGCCGACAGTGCCCGCCAGGAGGACACCGAAGCCGACACTTTCTACCCTTCTGACCCCCACCCCTCGAGCGGTCGCGCTGCGATCCTCGACACCATCCCCGATGAAGCCCTCCACCGCGTCACGGCGATGGCCGCCCGCCTGTTTTCCGCACCGATATCGATAGTGAGCGTCGTCGACCACGACCGCACGTGGTTCCGATCGCACTACGGCCCGGAAGTCGAGCAGATCGCACGCGAAGTCGACCTCAGGACGGCGACAATTCCGCGCGCCGAGCCGGTGATCATCGAAGACGGCCAGACCGACCCGCGCTCGCAGGACAACCATCTGTTCACCGGGCCGCTCGGCTTACGGTTCTACGTTGGAGTGCCGTTAAAGCGAAACGACGGGCAGACGATCGGCACCCTCTCGGTGCTCGACTTCACCCCGCGCACCGCGACCGCGACCGAGGTCGCGAATCTTCAGGACCTCGCCGCCCTCGTAGTTGCCCAACTGGAGGCGCGTCACGAAGGCTTGCGCACCGTGGAGATGGCCGACCCGAGGCTGGCCTTCCCGCCGCAGTCGGACCTGCTGCCGTCGGGCGCTTGATTCCGGGCCACGCAGTCTGGCCTCACTCATCCATCCCGGTCCGGTGTGGTTTGGGCCGCGCACTCACGCGAGCGTGAGGAAGAGTTTCTCCAGCTCGTCCACGGTCAGCGTGTTCTCACCGTCGTCACCGCTGATGCACTGGCGCATCGCGCTAGACACGATGCTGAAACCCGCTCGGTCGAGCGCGCTGGAGACTGCGGCGAGCTGGGTGACGACCTCCGTGCAGCTTCCTCCGCCCTCGACGGCGGCGATCACCGCAGCGAGCTGGCCCTGGGCGCGCTTCAGCCGGTTGAGGATTTTCTTCTGCTCCATGGCGCGGCTGGCCGAAGCGTCGGGTGTTTGCACGGTATCCGTCATGGCGTGATTCTTTCGGGTTGGAGGGCGGATTCGGTGGCGGTGCGGCCAGCAGCCCAGGTGAGGTAACCGCCGTCGAGGTTCCGCACGACGAACCCGTACTGGCTGAGCAGCCGCGCGGCGGTGTGACCGCGCTGACCGACCTTGCAGTGCACAACCAGGGGGCTGTCCGGCAGTTCGTCCAGCCGCATCCGCAGTTCGTCCAGCGGAATGTTGAGGGCACCCGGGATGCTTTCCACCGCGAATTCCGCGGCGGACCGCACGTCGACCAGGGTCTCGCCGCGCTCGACCGCGGCATCAAGCTCGTGCCACTGCACACTCGTCACCGTGCCGTGAGCAAGATTGTCGGCCACGTACCCGAGCTGGTTGATCGGGTCCTTGGCCGAACCGTACTGAGGCGCATATGCGAGCTCAAGACGGCTCAGGCCGGATGCCGTGATCCCACCGGCCATGGCGGTTGCAAGTATGTCGATGCGCTTGTCCACACCGGCTCCCCCGATAATCTGCGCTCCGAGAATGGCATCGGTGGCAGGGTCAACGAGTAGCTTGATATGCATCTGGTCCGCACCCGGATAGTAGGTGGCGTGCGAATCCGGGTGGGTGTGGATGACACGTGCCGGTCGCCCAGCGGCGACGAGGTGATGCTCACTCCAGCCGAGCATCCCGATGGTGAGGTCGAACAGGCCGACGATCGAGGTCCGCAGGGACGGTGCTGCGTCCGTCGGCACGCCCGCGATAGTATCCGCGGCCGCGCGCCCGTGTCGATTAGCGAGCCCCGCCATCGTCACGAGCGTGCCGCGACCATCCACGGCGTCGGTCTTTTCGGTTCCATCCCCGACCGCGAAGACATGCTCATCGCTCGTCCGCTGCTGCGCGTCAACCCAGATACCGCCACTCTCTCCAATGCGGAGACCCGCATCCCGTGCCAACGAGGTGTCCGGATACACCCCGCTGGCCAAAATCACGAGGTCGGCGGTCACTGTGGTTCCATCGCTGAGTGTAAGGAGGCCATCGCTCTCGGAGAGCACCGTCGTCGAGAGGCGCACATCCACTTCCGCAGCCTTCAGACGCTGCAAGACCAGGGCGGCCATCTCCGGATCGAGCGGAGACATGACCTGGCTGTTCCGCTGCACGAGCACCACCGACAGTCCCCGGTGCACGAGGTTCTCCACGGCCTCGAGCCCGATGAATCCTGCACCGATCACGACTGCGGTCCCCGTCACGAGATCTGACCGCGCATCGAGGGTCGCGGTGATGTGGTCAACGTCGTCGATCGTGCGCAGAGTGAATGTCGGGATGCTGTCATCCACCCGCCCAAGGGCGGTCATCGCGCCTCCGGCGAGCACCAGGTTGTCGTACCGTTCCGCGCGCCGAACGCCGGTATGCACGTCCCGCACCGTCACGATCCGGGAAGCCCGGTCGATAGTCACCACCTCCTGCCCCGTATGCACTTCGATACGGAACCGCGCGGCGAGCGACTGCGGCGTTTGCAGTAAGAGAGCGGAACGATCAGCGATGATTCCTCCGACGAAATAGGGCAGCCCGCAGTTCGCGAATGAGACATAACCGCCGCGCTCGAAGACCACAATCTCGGCGTGCTCATCGAGGCGACGCAGACGGGTGGCCGCCGACATCCCCCGGCCACGCCGCCGACGATGACCGTGCGCATCGGTGTCACAGAAACCATTGCGCCCTCTAGCGCTTGAACAGACGAGAGAGGAAGGATACCGGTGCCGGTTCTGTCGCGTGACCGGGGCAGCGGTCGGCAGCCGGTACCTTCTTCATGACCTGGTCGACGTGCTCTCCACATCCCGCCCAGGTGGTCTCTCCGCAGGTCTTGCAGGTTACTGCTCTACACATCGGGTTCTCCTCTGGCTCATTTGGCGCTGGGACGAGTATACCCCCCCGGGTATCGAGTTCACCCCTAGCTCGACTTGTCGGCACACGTACCGGCACCCTCCGCACCTCAGATCGAGGGGACGAGCAGTTGGCGAAGAGCGTGTCCCGCGGCGAGATCCGCGAGGGCTGCTGGTGCTTCCGACAACGGCCGGCGGGCAGAGACCAGGGAGTCGAGATCGAGCTCGCCGCTCAGATAGAGGTCGACGAGCCAGGGGATGTCTCTCTGAGGAACGACGGATCCGTAGTTGGAGCCGAGGATGCGCTGGTCGGCCTCGGCGAGAGCTAATGGGTCGAATCGCGCGTGCTGGCCGGTGGGTGGTAAGCCGACGATCACCGCGGACCCTCCGAGGCCGAGCGCGGCGATCGCCTGCTCCGTAGTGGAAATCTTGCCGATGGCGTCGAACACATAGTCGAGGCCTTCCGGAACCATTTCCGTCAGCGCGGCCACGGCATCCCTGCTGCTGCTGTCGATCGCGTCGGTGGCCCCGAGGCGAAGGGCGAGTTCGAGCTTCTCCGGCATGAT
Organism: Frigoribacterium sp.; assembly: GCA_025408445.1. Classification (GTDB taxonomy): domain Bacteria; phylum Actinomycetota; class Actinomycetes; order Actinomycetales; family Microbacteriaceae; genus Lacisediminihabitans. The sequence goes on from JANYIZ010000186.1 coordinate 9,767, forward strand.
GTCGACCGCGATGATCCGGGACGCCCCGGCCAGACGAGCACCCTGCACGCACGAGAGGCCGACCCCGCCGCACCCGATGACCGCGACGGTGGAGCCCGGTTGCACGTTCGCGGTTTTCATGACGGCACCGACCCCGGTAGCGACAGCGCAGCCGACCAGGGCGAGCACGTCGAGCGGGGCATCCATCCTTACTCGGATCGCCCCGGACACTGGCACCACTACGCGCTCGGCAAAGGATGAGACACCGAGGTAGTGATGAAGCGTGCGACCGTCCTTCGAGAGCCTGCTGGTGCCATCGTGCAGCACACCGAGGGGCGCCACCACCGAGGCGACTAGCGAGCACTGCGCGGGTCGCCCGGCCAGGCAGTAGCGGCAGGTGCCGCAACTCGGCACCCAGGAGAGCACGACATGGTCGCCGATGCTCAGGTCCGTTACCCCCGGGCCGAGAGCGCTGACGATTCCCGACCCTTCGTGGCCGAGCACCACAGGAGTCGCGATATCCCAGTCGCCCGAGACGACATGCAGGTCGGAATGGCACACTCCCGCCGCCGCGATGGTCACTTCCACCTCGCCGGACTGCGGCTTCGCGAGTTCGATGTCGGTGAAGATGGGGACCGATCCGGGTGCCTCGAACAGGATCGCCTTCATCGACGGGTTCCGAGGCGATGGAGGGCAGATCGGGTGGCGGATGACAGGATGGCAGAGCGAGGCATACGGGACTCAGCTTTCGACGACAGCGGTGGGTTCAGCGCCACTGAACTTCGTTGCAGAGTGCCAGACAGAGCAGACCTCGTCAACAGTCGGTTCGAAATGATTGAAGAAGCCCGGATGGCCGCCCGCGCCGTGCGAACGGCCGCTCTTCGCGACTGATCCGCACGACGGACCGACCCGGTGACTATCCCGCCCGGCGGGCATCAAGGCGTCTCGACACCGAGCCGCTGATGTGACGCGCCAATCGTTGGGACGGACCCTCGATCACCCGATTGAATCCCCAGGCGGCAAGCACGGCCAGCGGAACCGTGATCAGCGCCACGAGCCACCAGCGATCGTCCCCGAACATGAAGGTGAGGGTGGCAAGGAGAGGCATATGGATGAGATAGAGGCTGAACGAGACTCTGCCGAGCCACTGGGGGGCCCTGGCCTCCAGCGCGGCACGCACGGGCGGCACACCGATGGCGGCCAGCACCACGCCGGCGGCACCGAGCACCGAAAGCTGGGCCAGAAGCGTACCCGCGACGGAGCCAGCCGGGACCAGCGGGCGCAGGAGCCATTGGCAGATAAGCAGCAGGAGCGCGCCGCCAGCCAGTGCCACGCCCCACAGGGTGGAGCGCCGTCTGAGCAAGCGGCGCCTCGTCCACTCCCGAATCGCATCCAACCGCACCGCCATCAGAGTGCCGATGAAAAATACCGGAAGGTACCGGAGCCCATCGATACCGCTCAGAACGCCGATCGTGCTGAGGGCGACGGCCGCGGTGAGCGCGATCACCCAGTACCGGGCGGTCACGACAGCCAGTGCCAAAAAGAGGGGAAGCAGAACGGAGAACAGCAGCTCCCACCGCAGCGACCAGAGCACATTGTTCAGGTCGTAGGAGGCGCGGATGAGACTGGCCTCTGTGAGAAAACTGCTCCAGTTCGTCGATGTCGCCTGGGAAGTGTACATCCATGTCCCTTGGCCCACCGTTGAATCATCGCGCGGGATCATCCAGATAAGTAGCGTTCCAATGCCGATTGACGCCCACACCGGCAAGTAAAGTCTCGCCAGCCGGCCGCTCAGGAAACCTGACCACGAAAAGCTGCCGGGCTTCAACGCCGGCAGGGCGACCACAAGCCCGCTCAAGACGAAGAACACGAGCACCGCTTCCGATCCGGCTGTCACGAGTTTGAGCGGTGTTTGCGACACCCACCACAACGGGCTACCGACTCCGGACCCTCCCTGCCGGCGCAGCACTGGCTCTGCTATGAGGAATAGATGGTAGAGCACTACGACCACCGCAGCCACCCCTCTCAGTCCATCGAGAGCGGTGAGACGGGTCCCGGCTCTTCCTGCGATTCTGTCGGAATACGCCGATTGGCGCTCGGCCGTGGTGGAAAAACTCATCCAGACGAGGTTAGGAAATGTTTATGTACGTTCTGTCAGCATCTGGCATAGTTTTTCTCTGCACCAGAGTGCAGGCACGCAAAACGCCCACGCAATCTCAATGATTACGGGGGCTGTCCGTGGATCCAAGGGCATTCCCGGCTCGTCTAGGTCAGTCTCGCCTGGCCTGAACTGTCGAATAAGTGTTGGCTGATCGATCAATGCGCAAGTACTCGTATGGCTAACGGGGCGAACTCCAGCACCCTCCAAATCCGTCTCGGCGATCGAGCTGCGGGCCGGACAGTTAATGCACCTCTGCGTCATCTTGGCGCCATCCGGTTGGTCGCCGAAGGGGTGGCGTACTCTCGCGTCAAACGATCAGTGCAACACCGGCCTTTATCAAGTACTCGACAGAACACGGATCCGTTCAGCTGGTCTGTGCCCATCGAGCGTCTTTCGCGGTCGCGAGTTGAGCTGCCGCGCTGCCATGGGCTGGCTTGCTCTCAGGAGAACACGTCCATGCTCGTGACGACTCGGAATGCGTCGTGTTCGGCCATCTCGGTTCCGTGATCCCAGATGGGCGAACCGCGGAGGAGTGCCGGAAGCGTACTGGTCGTTTTGATGAGACCATCGCGAACCGTTTGGCAGTGCGGTCGTTCTGGACGTGCACGAGCAAGATGTCGTGGCTGCTGCGCTCCACCAGCGTCCCGCTGGCGGATTGGCTGAGGGTTCCCGTGATGAGGTCGCCGCGATCGAGGCCACCGAGGCGGGCGGGCTGACCTGGAAGACTGACTGGCGATCGTCCGTGCAGACCTTCATCTACCTTTCGGTGCGAATAGAGGGTGACGACGTGCAGCGTCGGCGTATCCGGTCGTCAAAACGTTGCGCGGGCGGCGAGACAAAGCGCTCCAACGAGTTCGGCTCGGCTTCCGTGTGCTGCCGCTGCGACGGACATTCCTTGAGCAGCCGCAGGTTGCGCGTACTGGTCGATCCCCAGTCTGATTCCGGTGAGAAGCGCAGGATTGGCCGTTCCGAGAGCGCCGCCGACCACTAAGAGACTGGGGTTGAGCAGGTTGCACAGCGAGGACAAGGCTTGACCCACAGTGCGGCCGGCATCGCTGAAAATGCGATCCGTGATTTCGTCTGCGAAGGGGAGGCTGTCGATTCGGTCGATGGCGACGCCCTCATGACTGTGGGCCAGCTGCGCGATGACACTCTCAACTGAAACCACCGCCTCGAGACACCCTCGGCTACCGCAGCGACATAGCTCCGCGTTGTTTTCGAGACGATTGTGCCCTATCTCACCAGCTAATCCTGCTGAGCCTTTGTAGATGCGGCCTCCCAGAATGAGCGCCGCTCCGATGCCGTCGGAAATTTTCACATATAGAACGTCATCGTGCCCGGCTGCTACACCGCGACGATGTTCTCCGATCGCGCCGAGGACTGCATCATTTTCGACCAGCACGCTGTGCCCGAGGCGCCGCTCTAACTCCTTACCCGGATCAAGCCCGACCCAGCCCGACAAAATCGTGGGAGACCGTACCACTCCGCGCCGCGCGTCCACGGGGCCAGGGATACCCGCCACGATTGTGACAAGGTCGTCCACTTCGTACGTTTTACACAACCCGTCGAGAAGTCCACAGGCCGCGTTCATCGCCTCCTGGGCGTTTGTGTCGACACTCAGCAACGTCATCGCGCTCGCAATCTCCGCGCCAGAACCATCAGCCAGTGCCACAGAAATATGCTTGTGGCCAAAATCGATGCCCGCTACCCATCCCGCCACTGGAGTCGGGCGCAGACGTAGGGCCGGTCGTCCGCTCCCCGATCCCTTTCCTTTAGCGAGAGGGTCGACCTCCACCACTCGGCCTTCGCGCAAAAGCCGACGCACCAGGAACGTGACACCGCTTGGGGACATCGATGCCGATGAGGCCAGTTCTGATCGAGAAAGTCCCTCTGGGGCACGCCGAATACGGTCGTAAAGGTCTTCAAGGGCCCTCTCTCGCGGGGCGACAGCTCTGACACCGATCACCCTGCCAGCATAAGGAGTGTGTCGGAGCCAACAAATCTTTTTTGCGATGAATGGCCAAACAAAAGAAGAAAATGCAGTCTTTCAGACATTGACTGACATGAAGTTTCGAGGTTGACTTGCGTCAACGTCGGTGTTTGTAATGCTTCCGCGCACAGCAGTGGAAACGCCGAGGATGCTTGCTTCCGGGTCGAAGATGACTCGGAAGAGTTGGATCAATCCGGTAATGGTGTCAGAGAGGACAACCGTGAATCAGATCAGCAATCAAGGACGACGTGACAGAAGGGTCGCAAAGACCGCGCTGTCCATGTGCGCAGGAGGTGTCGGAGTAGCACTGGTGTTGAGCATGGCCTCAGGAACCCTGGTGGCCGCCGCCGCACAGCCAGCACCGGCGGACACCCAACGAGTCTCACCGGCAACCGCTTCGGACGCCCCATACACGAAGACGGTCAAATACCTTCTCTCCCAGATGACCCCAAGCGAAGAGGTCACCGTTATCGAGCATGGGACCGATCCAGATAACCACGGCCAAGCTGGCTACCTCGCCGGGATTCCCCGGCTCGGCATCCCCGCAATGCGGCATGCCGACGCCTTGGGCATCAACGTGAACGCCGACGGAACAGCATTCCCCACCCGACTCGGACTCGCGTCTTCCTTCGACCGCAATGCGTATAACGTCCTCGGTGAAGAAGTCGGAAAGCAGGGCAGGGCTCTCGGTGTAGATCTCGTTTACGGTCCCCAGGTCGACATGGCGCGATATCCTTCCTGGTCCCGGAATTTGACCACGAACGGGGAAGACGCGTACGTCTCCTCCCAGTTCTCCGCGGCCGAGATCAACGGTATTCAGAGCACCGGTCTGCTGTCACAGGTCAAACACGTGTCCTTCTACAACGGCCAAGATCGAGACACTCCGTCGCTAGTCGGATCACAGGCGGCCCACGAGCTCTACCTCGCACCGGCGCAGTCCGCAATCCAGCAGGGCGGCGTCAGCTCGGTGATGTGTTCCTACGCGATCTTCCAGATTGTCGGCGAGCAAAGCGCACCACAGTACGCCTGCTCGAACTCCAATCTCCTCACCAACATTGTCAAGAATCAGTTTCAACTCAAGGGCTTCATCACGTCCGACTAC
>JANYIZ010000187.1 GCA_025408445.1 Frigoribacterium sp.
GAAGAACCCCTCGCTCGTGCCGTGCTCATTCGAGTATGTCTACCTCGCGCGCCCCGACTCGATCATGAACGGCATCTCGGTCTACGACGCCCGCCTGCGCCTCGGCAACCGGCTCGCCGACACGATCGCCCGGTACACGCCCCTCGGAGACATTGACGTGGTCATGCCCATCCCCGATTCCTCACGTCCGGCCGCCATGCAGGTGGCACAAAAACTCGGGATCGAATACCGCGAGGGCTTCTACAAGAATCGCTACATCGGCCGCACGTTCATAATGCCCGGGCAGGCCGAACGCAAGAAATCGGTGAAGCAGAAGCTCAATGCCATGGGCTCAGAGTTCCGCGGCAAGAACATTCTCATCGTTGATGATTCGATCGTGCGCGGCACCACCTCAAAGGAGATCGTGCAGATGGCCCGCGAGGCTGGCGCGAACAAAGTCACCTTCACTTCGGCCGCGCCGCCGGTGCGATTCCCGCACGTGTATGGCATCAACATGCCATCGCGAGAGGAGCTCATCGCCCACAATCGAAAGATCGGCGACATCACCCGGGAGATGGGATCCGATTACCTGATCTACCAGGAGGTCGCTGACATGCAGGCGGCCATCCTCGAGGGCTCGAACGTCACGGCCCTCGAGATGAGCTGCTTCACGGGCGACTACATCACCGGCACCGTGACCCCGGAGTATCTCGCCTGGGTGGAGCGCACGCAGCTCAGCTGAATCATCCCGGGGTTCGCCGCCCCTGGTGCGTTCGCTGCTCGAAGCGGACGCTGCACGGGTCGTCCCGTGCGCCGTTCCTTCCCTCGCGTGCGCCGTTCCTTGCCCCCGCGTGCGCCGTTCCTTGCCCCCGCGCGCGCCCCTCCTTCCCCCCGCGTGCGCCCCTCCTTCCCCCCGCGTGCGCCGTTCCTTCCGTCCGCGTGTGCCGTTCCTTCCTTCCCCCACGCGGGAGGGTTTTTTGCTCGATCAGCACCGAATGGAGGGAGATTTTCCGTCAAACGGTGGATTTCCCTCCCTCGCTGCGGTGCCGGTCACTCCCAACACCGCTGCCGAGGGGGCGCCGACGGGTGCGCGCACGGCCCACGATCACGACGATGCCCACCGCGGCGGCGAGGAACAGGGCGAACGAGACGGTCGAGGTCGCGGCATCCGGATGCACGATCGATTCGCCGGCGAGCGCCTGCACGGTGAGCACCGCTATCATCGCGAGGTAGAGCCCCGCGAGCACCACGACAATGCCGAGTCGGGCGCGTACATCGCGCAATGCGGGCAGACGGCGGCCGAGCAGCTCGATGAGCAGCGCCACGAGGGGAATCACCTGCATTGCATGCATCCCGACGAAGTGCGGGATGCGGAGGTCGCCGGCATCGGTGCTCCAACCGAGCAGCGGGAGACCCGGCCCCCCATCACTGAGCCCGACGGTATGAGCGCCGGCGATGCCCTGGAAGTTCGACAGCTGCGCCGCCGTCGGGCTGGTCATGAGAAACGCGAGGCCCATCCCGATCACCGCGATAATGAGGCCGGAGCGGATGGCGCAGCTGCGCGCCGGATCACCGAGATCCGCGCGAAACAGCAACACGGCCACAAGGATGGTGGCAGCCCAAATGATCACGATCGACACCGCCATAGTGCCCCAGACTGCCGTCGAGAACGGGGTGGCCACGTTGAAGTGACTCGTCGTGTCTGCGAAAGCTGCCCCGTAGATCGCGATCATCTCCACCGCGAGGAATGCGGCACTGACCGTTCCGGCCCACCACGCGAGTCGGCGAGCCCGCGGGATCTGGCCGAGTAACCAGGCCAGCGTCACGCTGTAGATGAGTACGGAAAATGCGAATTTGAGCGGCTTCGCCCAGAGCGGCATCCCGGTGATCGTGCGGGGGTCGACCACCAGAGCGACCAGAGCGATCGCGACGAGCGCCATCATGCCGAAGGAAAGCCAGAGCAGCGGACGGTGCCAGCTGAAGCGGAGAACGGAGGGCGCGTCGATGGTGTGGGTCATGGTGGCCATTTCTCCGTCAGGAAAATCGTTCCGAGGTGACATGTTCCTGGGCTGCACGGCGCAATCCAGAGATCAGGGCGTCGCCGAGCACGGTGCCGACCACGACGGTTTCGACCTTGGCCGCGCGATCGGGGCGCGACTCGATCTCGTCAAGGTCGGCGGTGGCGATGAGAAGCGCGGCCTCGGCATATCGGGCGAACCAGCCCCGGTCGTCCGTCTGCCCGACTCCACGGAAGGCGGAGAGCACGCGTGCAGAAGCCAGGCGCCCGGGGTTGTTCGGCGAGACGTGCCAGCCGACGAGCAACTCGTCGATGCGGTCAAGGTCTGCCGGGTCGAGATCGCTGGGCTCAATGGCCACGGACACGGAGTGTTGTGCGACCGCGAAGGTCTCGGGAAGCGAGGCATCCGAATCGATGACCTCGAGCACACTGCGGGCGGATGCGATGCTGAGTCCGCCGACGTCGATGAGCGCACGGATGAGACGGAGGCGATCGAGATGCGGGCTGCCGTAGCGAGCCTGGTTGGCCGTCTCGCTCTCGCCCGCCGGCAGCAGCTTTTCGCGCAGGTAGTACTTGATCGTGGCCACGGGGACATCGCTGGTAGTGCTGAGCTCGGCCATTCGCATACGGATAGTATAGCTATCCGATAGTGAAACTATCTAGTTATTCGAGTTTCGCCACGACACCTCCTCATCCGAATGCATTTTTTGATCCATGAGATCTCGACCACTCATGAAAAGCACGGACATCCAGCTAAAACACCAGTAACCCCGGGACAGTACGGTGCTCCCTGCGATTTTGTGGCGTTTTTAGTGCAGGCGGCTTCAGGAGGCGGGCTCGTCGGGCAGCGGGTCGACCGTGGTGTGCTCGGCCAGTGCGGTGCGGGCACGCCGCTTGAGGCCGGCATCCAGCACGATCGCGACAAGTGCTCCCATCACAAATCCTGCCGGCACTCCAAAGATCAGGAAATAACCGAAGAGGGCGCCGAAACCCACCTTCGGGTCAGACGGAAACGATGCAGTGAGGATGAAGGTGGCGACAGCCCCGAGCCCCGCCCCGATGATCAGGAAGCGTGAGTACCGGGGAATCCGGCGCACCGTCACCTCGGTCTCGACCGTTGACCGGGAGGGTTCATGCTGGCCGGGTTGCGCACCGGTGTCGAACTGAGGGTCGGTGTCAGGCTCGGGGGTCATGTTTCCATTGTCCCTGACGGCTCCGGGGTGTCCGCCCCTGCCCAGTCGAGGGGCAGGTGGGCCGAGAGATCAGCGCGGGATCCGGATGCCGCGATCCGGCCGTGCTCAAGGGCGTGGGCCCACGCGGTACCGCCGGTCGCGATGGCGAGCCAGGTGAGAGCGTCGGTCTCGACGACGTTCGGCGGAGTTCCGCGGGTGTGGCCAGGGCCCTCGATGCACTGCACGGCACCGAACGGCGGCACCCGCACCTCCACGGAGTTACCGGGGGCGCCTTCCGCGAGCACCTGGAGAAGGTAGCGAACGGCCGTCGCCTCGGTATCGCGGCCGGCAACGGTCGCGAGCGCCCGTTTCACGGCGTCTCGGCCAGCGACATCCGCAATGCGTGCTTTAACCATGGTCCTACGCTACTCGGGGTTGGCGCACCTATTCAGGTACGAACGCCCGCCTTCGCGGGCGCCGGCTCACGACGGCAGCCGCGAGCCCGCCGAGCATGATCGCCCCGCCGACGAGCTCACTCGTCGTCGGGTTCTCTCGGTACACGACCCAGGCGGCGAGGATTCCGATTACGGGCACGAGCAGCGTAAACGGCACGACGGCACCGGTCGGGTAGCGGGCGAGCAGGGAATTCCAAATCGTATAGGCCACGAGAGAGGCCGCGACCGCGGTGTAGACCGTGCTGAGAATTGCGGCAATCGACAGGTGCGTGAGCGAGTATCCAACGGCCTGCGGGCCATCCACCAAGAGCGCCAGACCGAGGGAGGGGACGGGCACTACGAGCCCCGACCACACCACAAGCGAGAGTCCGGATGCCGCGCGGGCTCGCCGCGACAGCACATTGCCAATAGCCCAGGAAAGCGCCGCGAGAAGGGTGATCACGAGCGGGAGCCAGGGCGCGGCATAGGTGTGCCCGACCACCACGACGGCGAGGCCGATCATGCCGATGACGATCCCCACGAGCTGCCGACGGGTGGGATGCTCGCGCAAAAGCAGGGATGAGACGACCACTGAGAACACAATCTGGGTCTGCAGCAGCAGTGAGGCGAGGCCAGGCGGCATCCCGAGCGACAGCGCGAGGTAGAGAAGTGTGAACTGGCCGAGGCTGAGGAAAGCACCGATGAGCAGGATGTTCCGCCAGCCGATCGCCGGTGGCCTGATGAAGAAGACTGCCGGAACGGCCACCAGCACAAACCGCATCGCGAGGAAGACCAGCGGCGGCACCTTGGCGAGTCCGAGGTCGATGGCCACGAAGTTGAAACCCCAGAGCACCACTACCAGCAACGCGAGGAGAGTGTGGCGGGGAGTCATCCACTCAGCTTGGCAGGTGCGGCCGACCCTGCTTCACCGCGGGCGGCGACGCAGCTGGAATGGACCCTTCGCTGTCGATGCGTCCACGATTTTTCCGCCCTGGAGGATGTCGACCTCCCCTGCCGCGACGAGCCGTCGTGCCGCGCGCCTGGCCGGCTCCGCGAGCTCCTGCCAACGGTCCGCGCCGACTGCCCGGGCGACATCCGCGACGAGGATGGTGGCGCCTGCGGGGCGGTCGGCCAGCAGTGCGAGGATCGCGGCTTCGAGCATCCGGTCGCTCTCGGCCACTCCCCGGCCTCGGCAGGCGTCGGAGCAATAGCGCACGGCCTCCCAGTCGCGCGCCCATTTCGCCCGCCATTGGATGCGGCGGCCGCAGGCGACACAGAACTTGTCGACCGGCACTGTCGATTCCGTGGGTCGCTGACGGTGGGCCATGTAGGCAGTCTGCCCGGCGTTGCTGGGCATCGGGCCGGGGTAATCGGATCGGGAATCGCGCCGACGGGTGACTCGGCGGGTCGGTACGCTTGCTCAGTGAGAATCCTCGTCCTCGGTTCCGGTGCTCGCGAGCATGCCATCATCACCGCCCTCCTGCGTGAGGCCGACGATCACGACATCATCGCGGCCCCCGGCAATGCGGGTATCGCCGCCGACGTGCCCGTCATTGGGCTCGACCCCACCAATCCAGCCGTCGTCACCGACTTCGCTCTCGAAAACGACATCGAGCTGGTGATCATCGGCCCGGAGGCGCCGCTCGTCGCCGGAGTCGCCGACCGACTGCGCCAGCGCGGGATCGCGGTGTTCGGCCCCGGCAAGGCCGCGGCCCAGCTCGAGGGCAGTAAGACCTTTGCTAAGCGGATCATGGATGTCGCCGGTGTGCCCACCGGCCGCGCGACCCGGGCGGGCAGCCTCGATGAAGCCATCGCCGCGATGGACTCGTTTGGCGCGCCCTACGTCGTCAAGGCGGATGGCCTTGCCGCCGGCAAGGGCGTGCTGGTCACGAGCGATCGGACAGCGGCGGTTGCCCATGCCGAATACTGGATTGGCCAGGGCAGCGTGCTCGTCGAGGAGTTCCTCGATGGCCAGGAAGTCTCGCTCTTTCTGCTCAGCGACGGTCACAACGTGCTTCCGCTCGAGCCGGCACAGGACTACAAACGGCTGGCTGACAACGATGAAGGACCGAACACCGGCGGCATGGGCGCGTACTCCCCCCTCCCGTGGTTGCCCGTCGGCTTCGTGGACGAGGTGATCAACACCATCGCCATTCCCACGGTTCGCACTCTCGCCGCCGAACAGACACCCTTCATCGGACTGCTCTATTGCGGGCTGATCATCACGGAAAGCGGTACTCGCGTCATCGAGTTCAATGCCCGCTTCGGAGACCCGGAGACCCAGGTGGTGCTCCCGCGGCTCATCACGCCGCTGAGCGGCCTGCTGTTCGCAGCGGCGAGCGGCGAACTCGGCGGGCTTGCCCGCCCGGAGTTTTCCACGGACGTCGCGGTCACCGTGGTGCTGGCGAGTGAGGGCTATCCCGAAACCCCGATCACCGGCCGCGCCATTAGCGGGGTCGATGCCGCACTCGCGATCCCCGGGGTGACGGTGGCCCATGCAGCGACCGCGCTCTCCGGCGGCACCCTCTTGGCGATCGGCGGACGCGTGCTCAGCATCGTCGCGACCGGCAGCGACTTTGTGGAGGCCAGATCCCGCGCCTATCTCGCGCTGCAGGCGATCGACCTCGAGGGCGGCCAATACCGCACCGACATCGCGCTGAGCGTCGCGGGGTAGCGCCGCGGCAGACCGACTAGCGCCGCAGCAGACGGAGTAGCGCCGCGGCAGACCGACTAAATGCCGCAGGCCGTCACCCCGAACCATCCGCCCACGGGTTCCTGAATAATGGGGGGGGTGAACGCAATCGACTTGACCGCGGATGGCTGGACGCATGCCTACTCCGGCAAAGTGCGCGACCTGTACTTCGAGACGGGGACGGCGGATCTGGCCAGCGCCGGGCGAGTGCTCCTGGTCGCCAGCGACCGGGTGAGCGCGTTCGACCACGTGCTGTCGCCGGGGATCCCCGGCAAGGGCGAGCTGCTCACGACGCTGAGCCTGTGGTGGTTCGATCAGCTCGAGGGGGTGCCTAATCACCTGGTCGCCGATCACGAGTTGCGAGGGGATTCGGTGCGAGACCTCATTCCGGATGCCGTGGTCGGGCGCGCGATGCTCGCTCGCACCCTCGATATGTTCTCGATCGAGTGCGTGGTACGCGGATACCTCGTGGGCTCCGGCTGGCTCGAATACCAAAAGTCCCAGACGGTATGCGGCATCGCCCTGCCAGCGGGGCTCGCGAACGGGGATCGCCTTCCCGAGCCGATCTACACGCCGGCGTGGAAGGCTCCGATGGGCGAGCACGACGAGAACATCTCCTTCGAACGCACGGTCGACCTCGTGGGTAGGGGGGTCGCCGAGGCGCTCCGCACGCTCAGCCTCGAGGTCTTTTCACGGGCATCGGCAATTGCGGAGTCCCGCGGCGTGATCCTCGCGGACACCAAGTTCGAATTCGGCGCCAATCGCGACACTGGCGTGGTTACGCTCGCGGACGAGGTGCTGACGAGCGACAGTTCGCGCTACTGGGATGCCGCAACCTACGCCGCGGGGGGACCCGACCGGCTCGCAAGCTTTGACAAGCAAATCGTGCGCAATTGGCTCAGCGCAAACTGGGATCAGCGCGGCGTGCCGCCGTCGCTCCCCCCCGCGATCGTGGAGCAGACCGCGGCCCGCTACCGGGAGCTGATCCAGCGGCTCACCGGCTCATGATCGTGCGTCGGGTCGCTTGGGACGACCCGGAGGCCACCGCGCTCCGGGGAGCCCAGCGCGCCGAAATGGAGCTGCGCTACGGCACGCCCGATTCCGAGCCAGGGCCGGCTCCGACTGCCGCCGACATCACGGCATTTTTCGTTGCGTACAGCGACGACGGCGAACCTGCCGGGTGCGGCGGCCTGCGGCAACTCAGCGATACCGAGGCGGAGATCAAGCGCATGTACGTGGCACCGCACCACCGCGGGTCGGGCGTCTCCACCACCATCCTCGATGCCCTCGAGACCTTTGGGCGGGAGCGTGCGTGGCTGCGCCTCGTGCTCGAGACCGGTGATGCGCAGCCCGATGCCATCCGGTTCTACGAGCGGGAGGGATTCACGCGCATCCCCAATTTCGGTCATTACGCCGACTCTGCGCTCTCGATCTGTTTCGAAAAGTCACTGTTCGGCAGCGATCCCGCCGATGACGCTCTGTGCGAGGGATGCCAGTAGGCGCTGCCTCCTGTGCCGCAGGTGCCTGCGTTCAGTCATGCCAGTCGCCACACCCTCCCGCGCACACACACCGTGCCTCGCCGCCTGTTCTCGGTGCGGGGCCGCCCTGCTTCCCGATAGACCTAGCGGAATAGTTGTCGCATCAACTAAGTTGATACCGATATGACCACAACCGACCTCCTCGCCGCCGACACCTCGATGGGCACAGTGACGCTCCTCGTCGCCGACCTCGACGGGATGACCGCTTACTACCGTGATGCGGTGGCGCTCAGCGTGCTGGCCTCCACAGCCGATACCGTTACTCTCGGCCGCGGCACGACCCCGCTGATCATCCTGCGTGCGGCCCCCGAGCTCGTTCAGGCGAGTCCGCGGGATGCCGGGCTGTTTCATACGGCAATCCTGTTCGATTCGGAGGCCGCACTCGCGGCATCCGTCTATTCGATCGCGACGAAAGCCCCCGGCACCTTCACCGGCAGCTCCGACCACCTTGTGAGCAAGGCCTTCTATTTCACCGACCCGGAGGGCAACGGGGTAGAGCTCTACTGGGACCGCGACCGAGCCGAATGGGGTTGGGTTCACGGCCAGGTCGAGATGTCCACGCTTTTTCTCGACCCGAATGTCTTTCTGCAGGAGCACCTCACCGAGGCCGCCGTCGCCGCTCCGAACTTCGGCGACGCCGTCGTCGGCCACGTGCACCTCGCGGTGGGCGATATTGCCTCAGCCCGGGAGTTCTACGTCAACCGTCTCGGCTTCGAGCAGACCATCATGTACGGCGATTCCGCCCTCTTCGTGAGCGCGGGCGGCTACCACCACCACATGGCGATGAACATCTGGAATAGTGCGGGCGCCGGCCGCCGCGGGCGCACCCTCGGACTCGGCCAGGTCGATATCGTCGTGCCAGGGGCGGACGACCTCGGATCCCTCGGCGAGCGGATGTCACACCACGGCATCGCGACCCGTCATGACGGGCAGACCCTCAGCTTCGACGACCCCTGGGCGAATGTGATCCGCGTGACCGCAGCGACCTGAACGGTCGTGGCCCTCCCTGGCAATTCGCCCGGCGCAAGCGGCCTAAAATTGCTGGAGTGATGAATTTCCGTCCGAACTTCCTGAGTCGGGCCGCCGCCATTCCCCTCGCCCCCGTGTTACTCGTGCAGGCGAGAAAGGCACGATCGAGCATCCCCCGGCTTCCGGATGCGGCGCTGCCCTGGACCGGGTCGTTGCCGGGCGCCGACCTGATCCGCCTGCTCGTGTTCGGTGATTCGACGGCCGCCGGCGTCGGGGCGGATAGACAGAATGAGGCACTTCCCGGCAGTTTTGCCCAGGAATTCGGTGATCGTTTCGATCGGGGAACAACGTGGAGAGCGATCGGCGAGAACGGCGCGACCTCCCGCGACCTCCTCGCACGGTTCATGGGTGCAGCGACGGCGGATCGCTACGACGTCGTCTTCCTCACAATCGGAGCCAACGATGCCCTCGGGCTGCGCTCCCGCCGAGCCTTCGCTCAGGATGTGCGCGAGATCGTGCTCCGACTGCGAAAGGTGAACCCGGATGCCCTGCTCCTGGTCTCGCTGATGCCCCGGTTCGACCGCTTCCGCAGTCTTCGCAGCCCCTTGCGCTGGAACCTCGCGCTGCATGCCGCGAGCCTGGACGATGCCGCTCGCGCGGCCGTTCGCGGCCTCGATCGGGTGTTCGCCCTGCCGAAGCCGCCGCCATACACGCCTACGTTCTGGGCCACGGACCTCTTCCACCCTGGCCCGTCGGGCTACCGCGAGTGGGCGGAATTCGTGCTCGACTCGGTGCCACTCAGCCTGCTCGAGCCACTCCGACGTCGGTACTCACCTCGCGGCTGACGCCCTCTTCGCGGTGTCGACGCCCGGCTCTGGCACGATCGGGTCGTTCCAGCGCTTGATGACGGCCCAGGCAACCGCCGCGGCAGGAACCGAGATCAGCGTGCCGAAGATTCCCCCGAGGATGGTGCCGGCGGTGAGGGCGAGCAGCACGATGAGTCCGTGCAGCTTGAGCGACTTGCCCATCACGAAGGGAGAGAGAAAGTTGCCCTCGATCTGCTGCACCGCGACAACGACGATCACGACGACGATCGCCGCGGTGGGGCCGTTCGTCACCAGGGTAACGAGGGCCGCGATGATGCCAGTGATCGTCGCCCCGACAAGGGGGATGAACGCACCGATGAACACCAGGATCGCCAGCGGGATGGCAAGCGGAACCTGAAGGATCAGCATGGCCACACCGATGAAAAGCGAGTCCACGAAGGCGATGATCGCGGTTCCGCGCACATAGCCGCCGAGGGTCTGCACCGCGCTGTCACCGGCGCGACGCATTTTGGCGTGCACACGAGGTGCGAAGGGCGTGATCAGGAACGACCAGATCATCGGTCCGTCCTTCATGAAGTAGAACAGCACGATCACCGTGAGCACCGCGCCGGTAACGAACTCCGCGGCCGTCGACACCCCGGCGAGCGCACCCGATCCGAATTGCGCGCTCGTGACGAAGTCGACGAGCGTCTTCTGCACGCCGCTGATTTGCTTGGTTCCGAGGTTGAGCGGACCGTTCTGCACGAAGTTTGCCACCGTATTAATGCCGGAACTCACTGACTTCTGCAGGGTGGAGAACTGCGACTGCACCTGGAAAACAGCGATCGTGATCACCCCACCGAACACGATGATCCCGGCCAGGAGCGAGATGATCGCGGCGATCACCCGTGGCATGTGCTGCTCCAGAAGGCGCACGACGGGGCGGAACGCGGAGGCCACGATCAGCGCGATCAACACCGGCACCACCACCAGCTGGAGCTTCGTAGCCGCGAAGACGGTCAGTGCCACGATGGAGAGCACGAGCAACGCCTGGCCGCAGCGCTGCGCGAGACGCGCAAAGGGGTCGTTCCACACGGTAGTCGGCATGCGGGGCGGGGCGGGTGAAGGGCTGATCTGCTTCTTCGTGAACATCATCCGATCGTATCGACGGCGAACGGATCTGGCGTAGGGCTTGCGCAGAGGGTGCGATACGTGCCTCCGGTAAGCTGAGGACATCCACCAACCGGCGAACTCATGGAGTGTCTCGTGCCCGTAATCGTCGTCGAAGTCATGCCGAAGCCCGAGCTTCTCGACCCCCAGGGCAAGGCTGTCGCCGGTGCCCTCCATCGCCTGGGCACGGTCGGTATTGCCGGTGTGCGCATCGGCAAGCGCTTCGAGGTGACGGTGGACGAAGTCACGGATGCCGTGCTCGCCGAGGTCACTCGACTCGCGGAGGACATGTTTTCCAACTCCGTGATCGAAGACGTGGTGTCGATCACGACAGTTCCGACCGTGACCGGCTCATGACCTCCATCGGAGTCATCACCTTCCCAGGGTCTCTCGACGACCGGGACGCCCAGCGCGCCGTGCGACTCGCCGGCGCAACCCCGGTCGCCCTCTGGCACGGCTCGCACTCTCTCGAGGGCGTCGACGCGATCGTGCTGCCCGGCGGCTTCAGCTACGGTGACTACCTGCGCTGCGGCGCCATCGCCTCACTCTCCCCGATCATGGCGGAAGTCATCGATGCGGCGGCGAAAGGCATGCCAGTGCTCGGCATCTGTAACGGATTCCAGATGCTCACCGAAGCGCACCTGCTCGAGGGCGGTCTCATTCGCAACGACCACGGCAGCTTCATCTGCCGTGACCAGAAGCTACGGGTCGAAAACGCTTCAACGGCCTGGACCAGTGACTTCGAGACCGGTGCCGAGATCACCGTGCCACTGAAGAACGGCGAGGGCGGATTCATCGCCGACGCCGAGACCATCGCTCGCCTCGAAGGCGACGGCCGCGTGGTCTTCCGCTACCTCGAGGTCAACCCGAACGGATCGCTCAACGACATCGCCGGAATCTCGAATGCCCGCGGGAACGTCGTCGGCCTGATGCCCCACCCGGAGCACGCGTCCGAGGAGGGTTTCGGCCCGGATACTGCGCTCGCAATGCGCAATGGCACCGACGGGCTCACCGTCTTCACGAGCGCGATCGCGGCCCTCGTCTCCGCCTGACGCGCAGCTTCAGCTCGCCTCCTGTGACGTCCGCCCTGTCGCATCAGGCGATGGTCGCGTTCGACCATCGCCCGGTTCGCTTTCTACTCCCCGCTCTTTCGATCCGCTGAAGCCCACGGCACCGGCATACCCTCCGGGGCTGGCAATCAGAGAGCGGCGGAATCGCCAGGGCTTACTTCTCTAGTTGCCGCCGCTTGCTCGGTAGTCGGCTGCGTTGTACTGGATGCGGAGTCCGCGGATTTTGTCGCCGTCGAATTCGAAGAACTCGGAGAAACGGATGGTTCCGCTGGGGAGTTCGGCGTCGTAGAGCACCGCCGCCCCTGCCGAGGTGACAACGGCCTGAAGGATCGTGATGCTGCGGACCGAATCGATGAAACCTCGCACCCCGTGCGTGAAGCGGATGCCGCCCGCCATCCGGCCGGAGATCGGTCCATCGAACACAAAGTCGTCCGGGAGCAACGGGAGGAGGTCGCGCCCATCCTGGTACAGATCGGCACCGCCAGTGAGGATGCTGTAGTAGGTGCGAAGAGTGGGCGATTCGTCGAAGGTCGTCATGGTTCCTCCGGACATTCAGGGATGGATATTGGTTGATATCCTCAAGCGTGTACTTGATTAAGTCAAGTGCTTTGATACCCTGATGTCGTGAAAACATATGGCCAGTACTGCGCGCTGGCGCGAGGACTCGATTTGGTCGGTGACCGGTGGACGCTCCTGATCGTGCGCGAGCTGCTGTCGCTGGGAGAATGCCGCTACGTGGACCTGCAACGCGGTCTCCCGGGGATCGCGACCAACCTGCTGGCCGGCAGGCTCCGCGACATGGAGAATGCCAACCTGGTGCGGCGCGCGAATCTGCCCCGCCCCGCGAACGCGGTGGTGTTCTCCCTGACCGATCGTGGCGCAGCACTCGAGGGTGTCGTGCGCGAGTTCATCAAATGGGGCGCACCACTCATGAGCTCCCCGATGCCGCAGGAGTCCTTCCGTGCGCACTGGTTGTTGCTACCGCTCCGCGCCCTGTGTCGAGACAACAATCCCACAGCTCAGCGGCAGGTCGTACGTGTCGGGACCGTCGATGATGGATGCGACATCATCGTGGATGCTGGCCTGATTCGGGTCGCTCCCAGTGGGTCGGATGAGCGCCCTGATACCGTGGTCGCTGCTGACCCCGGTTCGCTCGTCGCTCTGTTCGCAGGCACGATGCCCATCGACGCTGCCGCCAGCGCGCAACTCATCACCGGAGACGTCGATGCGGTGCGGCGCGTGGTCGGCGGCATCTCGGTCGCGGCGGGGGAAACGACACCGTGACGCATCCTCACTCGACAGCGATGCACTGTCTCGAGGGTGTTGCCGCAGTGGGTGAAAACGAGGGCCCTGCGGGACCCGTCACCAGCGCCACACGAACTCTGCGCGAATGAGTCGCGATCCCCGCGACTGCAGGCCCTCAGACCGCCCGCCAGAGCGGGACCGTTCGTGCACGAGAAGCTCGCTATTAGGTCCGGCTGGGAGCCCGAAGAGGCGTCCGATGGAGGCGGACGATTTCAGGCGGTCGTCGCAACATGGGATTCTTCTGGCTCGAAGAGTAATCACTGCATGGCGTGCTTGGGGGTGCCGCCGCCGAGGGTTTTGCAGGGGCGGGCAGGCGTGCGCACCGCGCGCCGCCGTAGGTTGATCACGAGCCGTCCGGATCGACTACCGGCACCGTGCCGGTGAAGTGGCTGGCCCGCTCCTCGGCCTCCGGCGTACCGGTGAAGAGTCCGATCTGACCGGTGGTCACTGGCACGGAGGATGCACGAGCACGTGGCGGGTTCTCCATCGACTGGATGCGCGTGCGGGGCAGGGCCGCGACATCCGTCTCGTGAAGCCACTGCACCAGCTGTTCGCGCACGTGACAGCGCAAATCAAAGAGGGTCGGGGCATCAACCGCGGACACGAGCACCCGGATGCGCACGAAGCCGCCAACGGCATCCGTCACCTGCAGCACCCCGGTGCGGCCGTCCCAGAGCGGGGTCTCGGCGAGGATCAGGTCGAGTCGGTCGCGCATCTGCGCTGGGCTCGCCTGCCAGTCGAGGTCGAACTCCACCGAGCCGAGAAGCTCGCTCGAGTGTCTCGTCCAGTTCTCGAACAGGGTGTTCGTGAAGTGGGTGGAGGGCAGCACCAGCCGCCGGTCGTCCCAGATGTGCACCACCACATAGGTGAGGGTGATCTCCTCGATTCGGCCCCACTCCTTCTCGACGATCACCACGTCATCCACCCGGATGGCATCGCTGAAAGCGAGCTGGATGCCGGCGAACACGTTGGCGAGGGTGGACTGCGCCGCGAGTCCGGCGACGATCGACACCACTCCCGCCGACGCGAGCACGCTCGTGCCCACGGCCTGGACCCCCGGGAAGGTAAGCAGGACGGACGCGATGCCAACGATAACGATCACGACACTCGCGAGTCGACGCACGATCGCGATCTGCGTCTGGACGCGACGGGCGCGCTTGTTGTCCGCGACATCCGTTCTGTATCGGCCGGTCGCAAGCCCCAGTCCGAAGTTGACGAGGGCAGCGACCAGCCAGGTGCCCGCGGCGATCGTAGCGATCAGGAACCCGTGGTCGACGGTGCCGAGCGGCGCCGCCTTCGGCAGGGTGAAGTGAACCGCGATCCATCCGGCAACCACGACGAGGAGTAGGCGATACGGAAGCCGCGCCCGCAGGATCAGCGCGCGCGCCCAGCTTTCCCGGCGAGCGGTGAGCCGCGCTGCCACCGAGGTGATCGCCACGACCAGGACTACGGCGGCGAGGGCGATGAGCACGGCGACGCCGAGCCCGATCCATGATTTCCAGTCCGACATGTGGCCAACGGTAGGCGCATTCACCTTCAGGGCAAAGTGAAGAATCCCCCGTATGAGAGAACCCTGAGACGCCACTTTCCGTTCCATAGCTGCACAGTTGGGACAGAAAGTGGCATCTCGTGTGGAGTGTTCGCGCGCGGCACCCCAATGCCCTCGGCTGTGGATGGATCCGGATGCCACTGCCCGGTTTCGGGCAGCATGAGCGGATGTCTCCCCGTCGAGTCGACTTACCGCCCGAGCTGGCGGGCGCGCCCTTCTCGATCGCGCAGGCACGGCAAGCCGGTGTCGGCCCGGAACGGCTGCGGAGCGCGGATCTGATTCGGCCGCATGCCGGCGTTCGGGTGACTCGTTCGGGCGCCAGCAGCGCGGGGGCCAGCAGCGCGGGCGCCGATTTCCTGAGCGCCGGCAGCGCCGGCAGCGCCGACGCCACCATGCATCGCTGCGCGGAGTACGTACCGGTGCTCGGTCCTCACCACTTCTTCAGCCACCTCACGGCCGCCCGACTGTGGGGCTGCCCACTGCGGGCGGAGCCCGACGAGCCCCTCCACGTCTCGGCGACCCAGAACGTCCGGGCTCCGCGGCGGCGGGGCGTAGTTGGTCATCATGCCGACCCGGCATCGAAAATCGTGATGAGGGCAGGTTTTCCGACGTCCGACCCGGTCTCGACTTGGCTGGCGATCGCCTCCGTCGTCAGCCTGGATGAGCTTGTGGTTGCCGCTGACCACCTCGTACTCGATCCGTATCGGCTCGACCCGCGGGACATCCGCCCACACACATCTATCGAGGCACTGGGCGCTGCGGTTGAGAAGTTTCACGGACGGGGAGCGGCGCGTGCGGCATCCGCTTGTGATCTGGTGCGTCAAGGAGCCGAGTCCCGACCGGAGACACTGCTGCGGCTGTTGCTCCAGCGAGCGGGACTGCCCGAACCGCAGCCAAACCGAGAGGTGAGGGATGACGCGGGCCGCTGGCTCGGTCGCGCGGATCTCGTCTACGCCGCCTTTCGCACGGTG
>JANYIZ010000188.1 GCA_025408445.1 Frigoribacterium sp.
TCGACCAGCTTCTGGCGATAGACCTTGCCGAACAGGTCGATCTCGGCCTTGTTGTAGATATCTGAATCAAGGGCCGGCTTCTTCGCGGCACTGAGCTCGACGTACTGCACCTTGTTGTCGGTGAAGTCCTGGAGCGTCGTCGGGTTCTTACCATTGACCTGAGGGGGAAGCGCACCGGCATCTGCGGCAAAGGTTGACTTGTTGAGGAACCAGTCGACCCAGGCGCGAGCGGCCGGCTTATTCTTCGAATTGACGTTGACCGCGAGGTTCACGTCGCCACCGACGTTCGAATGGAACTTGCCATCCTTTTGTTCGGGGAACGGCATGAATCCGATGTCGGCCGGGTCTGCGCCGGCAGTCTTGGCCGCATCCTGGAACTGCACAATCGCCCAGGATCCAAGTACAGCAGAGGCGACCTTACCGGTCGCGAGCATGCCCTTCGACCCCTCCCACGAGGTGGTGAGCGGGTCGGGCTCGCTTAGGCCGTTCTTGACGACGTCGAACAGCAGTGCGTCCGTGGTGTACTGCTCGGTTCCGGACGTCCACGGCGAATTGTTGCCGTCACGATCCGCGACGACGTTCTCGTTCCCTGAGAAGCCCTGCTGTCCCTGCCAGCTGCTGAGCGGCCAACCGTCCTTGTAATTCGTGTAGTAGGGAATCGCAGCCGTCTTGGCCTTGATCAGTTTGAGGTCGGAGATGAACTCGGCCGGTGTCTTGGGAATGGATGTGACGCCGGCTTCTTTCCAGACCCGCTTGTTATACACGATGCCGTTGGCATTGCCGAAGGTGGGGAGGCCGTACTGCTTGCCCTTGAACGACTTGTCGTTGAGAAAACGGTAGGTTTCCTTCAACTTCGCTGTGTCACCAAGCGGTTCGAAGAACTGCGGGAGCTGATTGGGGGTGACTGATCCCGGAATCCCGAGCACGTCACCGTAGTTCTTGGTGCTGAGCCGCGTCGTGACTTCGCCCTCGTAGTCCGTGATGCCCTGGAGCTTCACGGTGACTTTCGGGTAGGCCTTATTGAAGGCCGCGACATAGCCGGCGTAGACCTTGTTTTTGATCAAATCGGTACGGTTGGTGAGAACGGTGATGTCGCCGGACGGAGTGCCGCCGGTCGATCCCCCGCCTGTGCTCGAACATCCGGCGAGCAACAGGGCGGATACCGCCACTGCTGCGATCGCGATGTGCTTCTTTGCCATCTCTTGGTCTCCAGATCTATGTCGCCCTTGACGAGGCAGCGCCGTCGCCGAAGTGCTGAGTTGCTGACTTAAGAATCGTGCGCTGTTCGGTTGACGCTAGGCGAGAAACGGTGAAAGGTCAAGCTCGCATGTCAGCGCTGACATTCAATCGTTATGGAGCTCATCTTGTAATTTTTTTGACGATAAGTGAGTCAAACATTGAATTTATCGTCGCGCTTGGTATTTGGACGTTCGCAGGGCAGCACGCTCTAGCCTCCTCGATGTCCACGCTGTCATCGTGCCATACGGGTTCGTTACGGTGCTACTGTTGCTGCATGACCGAGCCGGCGGGGACCACAGAAGCGGGCATCGGTGCCCGCTCGGATTCGATCAACGACAGCGCGTGGCCGGCGACCGTGCTTCAGCCGCAATCCCGGGCCACTCTCGCCGATGTCGGCCGCCTCGCCGGCGTCAGCCCAAAGACGGTTTCCCGGGTGATTCTCGGCAGCGCCAATGTTGCCGACGACACGAGAGACCGGGTACTCACCGCAGCCCGTTCCCTGCGATTCCGCCCGAATCACCTCGCCCGCAACCTCCGACACGGCAGCGTGACCAACATTGTCGCATTCGTTATCGGTGACCTGAAGAACCCCTTCTATTTTTTGGTGGCCGCCGGGATCGAACGCGAACTCGCCCGCCACGGTCTCATGATGATCCTCGCCTCCACTGACGACGATCCCGCGACCGAGGAGCGGGTGGTCGAAACGCTGCTCAAGCAGCGGGTTCGAGCCCTGCTGATGACCCCGATCGCCAGCGACCAGGGATATCTCGAGGGAGAGCGGCAACTCGGAACCCCGGTGGTGTGCATCGACCGGCCCGCGAATAACCTCATCGCCGATGCCGTCGTGTTGGCCAATTTCGAAGGTACCGCGAACGCCGTGCGGCAGTTGATCAGCGCCGGCCATCGCCGTATCGCCTTCGTCTGCAGTCCGGCCTCGCTGTATACCCACCAGGAACGCCTGCGTGGATATCGTCATGCGTTGCGCGAGGCAGGAATCACCGACGCCGCGCAATGGGAACGGCTCGAAGAGGTCGATGGCCCGAGTGCCGAGGACTCCGTTCGTGATCTGCTTTCCCTGCCCCAGCCACCTACGGCGATCGTCGCGGGAAATAACCGGGCGAGCTCTGGCGTGGTCCGGGCCCTCGGAAACCGGTTCGACGCCGTCGCCTTCATCGGTTTCGACGATTTTGAACTCGCTGATGCAGCGGGTATCACGGTCGTCGCCTACGACCCGGCCGAACTCGGCAGACAGGCGGCCCGCCTGGTTGTGGAACGCCTGGACGACCCGCTCACGCCGCCACGGCAAATCGAAATTCCCACTCGATTGATCCGGCGTGGCTCGGGTGAGATAGCCCATCCCGCTTCAGCCTAACTGAACTGATTCGCCGAGCCACAGGGGAAATTCCGTGCCGCAAACCGCCGTCCGAAAGACCATCAACGTGGTCGTCTGGGGAGAGAACCGCCACGAGCAGACCGATTCGAGTATCGCCGCGCGATACCCCGATGGCATGCACGGGGCGATCAAGCAGGGGATCGAGGAGTACCTCGGTGCCGGGGCATCCGTCTCTACCGTCACGCTCGATGACCCGGAGCACGGGCTGGCCGAGGAGTTGCTCGCGGCGACCGATGTGCTTCTCTGGTGGGGGCATGCCGCGCACGAAGAGGTCGACGATGAGGTGGTCGAGCGGGTACACCGGCATGTGCTCGCCGGGCTCGGTCTGATCGTGCTGCATTCCGGGCACTTCTCCAAGATCTTCAAGAAGCTCATGGGCACTTCATGTTCGCTGCGCTGGCGCGGTGAGACCGATCGCGAACTGATCTGGACGATCGATCCCACGCATCCGATCAGCCAGGGAATTCCGCATCCCCTCATCATCGACAGCCAGGAGATGTACGGCGAATTCTTCGATATCCCGGCACCCGATGAACTGGTCTTCATCAGCTCGTTCGGCGGCGGAGAGGTGTTTCGCAGCGGGTGCACCTGGAAGCGCGGTCACGGACGCATCTTCTTCTTCAGCCCGGGAGACCAGGAGTACCCGGTCTATTTCCAGCCCACAATCCGTCGAGTGATCGCAAATGCGGTCGAGTGGGCTGTTACCAGTCGGCCGGAGCGCACTTCGCCGCAGCTCAGCCGGGTCTATTTGGGGGAATTCTTCCCCGAGTTCGATTCCGGCGGCAATGCGATCAAGGGGACGGTCGCCAGATGAGCGCGTTCGCGCTGCTCGCCGATTCCGCCTCGCCGGTGCGCGTGATCCAGGTGGGGGCCGGAGGCATGGGTCGGGTCTGGTTGCAATTGCTCGCCGACAGCTCCACCGTGCAACTCGTCGGCCTCGTCGATCTCGATGTCGAAGCCGCACGCGGCGCCCTGGAGGAATTAGGACTATCGGATGTCGCGGTGGCGGCCAGCCTGAACGAGATCGCCGTCTCGACCGGAGCCGAAGCGGTCATCAACGTGACCGTTCCCGCCGCCCACCATCCGGTGAATATCGAAGCGCTGTTCGCGGGGCTGCCGGTGCTGTGCGAGAAGCCGATCGCGCCGACGCTGAGCCAGGCGCTCTCGCTCGCCGCCGCATCCGAGGTATCCGGCCAGCTCTTGATGACGAGCCAGTCCCGCCGCTACTACCCGGTGCTCGCCGAGTTGAAGCAGCAACTCGGGTCGATCGGAACGATCGGAATGGCGGCGACGGAGTATTCCATGGCTCCCCGGTTCGGCGGATTCCGTGACGAGATGGACAGCCCCCTCCTGCTGGACATGTCAATCCACGCGTTTGATGTCGCGCGCTACCTTTTGGATACCGATCCGGTCTCCGTCTACTGCGACAGCTTCAATCCGAGCTGGAGTTGGTATCGGGGAGACTCCGCCGCGACCGCGATCTTCGAGTTCGAAGGTGGCATTCGCTACAGCTACGTTGGCAGCTGGTGCAGCCCGGGATTCGAGACCTCGTGGAATGGCTCGTGGCGAGTCAGCGGTTCCGCCGGGACGGCCCTCTGGGACGGCGAATCGAGGCCACGGATCGACAGCGGCGAAGGCGCTCCGATCCTCGACGGGAACGAACGCGACACAGAATCCAGTGCCGGGGAGACCATCGCCGGAAGCCTGGCCGAGTTCATCGCCGCTCTGCGCACCGGCCAAGTCCCCTCCGGTGAAGTGCACTCGAACATCCTCAGTCTGGCCATGGTCGCGAGCGCTGTCCGTTCGGCCGAAACCGGTCAGCGCGTTGTGATCGACGCTCTCCTCGAGGAGGCCTACGCCGAGGCGGTTCGCGGCGAGCGCCACCCCGCGATCGCGACGCGTCTCGCCGGTTGGGGATCGGCCGCGACCGGCCTCACGCGCGGACGACAGGTACTCTCCTGAGCACGCACCCCGCGGTGAATTCACACGCAACGGGCGAAGCGCGTGCGCTCCTGGACCTCGTCTCTACGGTCTCGGGTGAGCACATCCTGTCCGGCCAACACAACACGCCACGGGAACTCTCGTTGTACAGCGATGAGGCCGCGCGGATCACCGACTCCTACCCGGCGCTCTGGGGGCAGGATTTCGGATTCTCTGAAAATGGCGACATGGATGGGATTAACTTCCGCCAGGACGTCATCGATGAAGCGATGAAGCAGCACGCTGCCGGCTCGAAAATCACGCTCATGTGGCATGCGGTGCGCCCAACCGAGGACGAACCGGTGACCTTCCTCGACAGCATCTGCATTGGGATGCTTCCGCAGGCCGAGTGGGACGACCTCCTTACCGAGGGCACCGAAATCCACGCCCGCTGGATTCGTCAGGTCGATGTAATCGCCGCGCTGCTGACGCAGTTGCGCGATGCCGACATCCCGGTGCTGTGGCGCCCGTATCACGAGATGAATGGAAATTGGTTCTGGTGGGGCGGTAGAGAGGGTGCCCGGGGGTACGCGGCGCTCTACCGGCAGTTGTATGAGCGGTTCGTGTCGGTGCACCACCTGGACAATCTCATCTGGGTGTGGAACACAAACGCTCCCCGCGCTGATGCCGCCGCCTACGCGGGTTTTTATCCCGGGCACGATGTCGTCGACATCCTGGCCGCGGACGTCTATGCGAACGACTATCGCCAGTCGCACCACGATGAGCTCGTCGAGCTCGCCGATGGCCGGCCAATCGCCCTGGGTGAGGTCGGCGTTTTGCCCACCCCGGAGATTCTCGAGAGCCAGCGCCAGTGGGCCTGGTTCATGACCTGGACGACGTTTCTCAGCCAAGAGAACGACGCCGACGAGGTGCGTCGGCTCTTCGCCAGTCCGCGGGTGCTGCTGTGAGTTCTCAACCATTTCGAGACTTGGTGCTTAACTCAAGACCACATCGACACTGAAGATCGTGATCACGGCGTTCCCCGGTCGTCTCTCACTATTCGAGACTTCTTTGAAGTCGGAACATAAAAATAGCGACCAGCGTGAACTGGTCGCTATTTTTCCGTGAGCTGCTTAGGTTGCCCTGGGGAAACTCGCAACGCGGGCGTTGACATCGCAAAGA
>JANYIZ010000189.1 GCA_025408445.1 Frigoribacterium sp.
CCAGAACTAAAGGAAAACGGAAATGGCAAGAGTAAAGAGGGCCGTCAACGCCCACAAGAAGCGTCGGGTCATCCTCGAGCGCGCCAAGGGTTACCGCGGCCAGCGTTCGCGTCTGTACCGCAAGGCCAAGGAGCAGGTCACCCACTCCCTTGTCTATGCCTACCGTGATCGTCGTGCCCGCAAGGGTGACTTCCGTCGCCTGTGGATCCAGCGCATCAACGCCGCGTCGCGAGCCAATGGCCTCACGTACAACCGGCTCATCCAGGGGTTGAACCTGGCCGGAGTGGGCGTCGACCGTCGTATCCTTGCCGACCTCGCCGTCACCGAGCCAGCGACGTTCGCTGCTCTTGTCGCCACCGCGAAGGCCGCTCTCCCGGCCGACACCTCGGCCCCGAGGGTGCTCTCGTAGATCGCAGTCTCTTCATCGAAGGGCCCGGCCGCCTGTGGGTTGTCGGGCCTTTTGTGACGGCGGCCCGTACCCGTGAGGGTGCGCAGAGTCGAACGTCAGTCATATACGCGCCGGGGAATTCGACCTCCACCGCGAAGCCTCCTCGCGACAATAGACTTGAGCCGTGCTAGATAACCCCCGTTCGCCGCGCGTCCGTGGCGTTGCCAAACTCGCAAAACGCGAAGGGCGCGTCTCGAGCGGCCAGTTTCTTCTCGAGGGTCCGCAGGCAGTCGCCGAAGCCCTCGCCTTCCGCCCCGAACTCGTCGTCGAGCTCTTCGCAACGCCGACGGCCCTCGACCGTTACACGGACATCGCGCACGACGCGGAAGAGGCGGGTATCGAGGTCGAATTCGTCAGCGAACATGTGCTTGACGCGATGGCGGACACCGTGACTCCCCAGGGAATCATCGCGGTGTGTCGCCAGTTTCCCACCTCGCTGAAAGACATTCTCGCCTCCGAACCACGGCTGATTGCCATCCTCGAAGAGGTGCGTGACCCGGGCAATGCCGGCACAATCATCCGGGCCGCGGATGCCGCGGGTGCCGACGCTGTAATCCTCACCGGCCGCAGCGTCGATCTCTACAATCCCAAGGTCGTCCGCGCCTCTACCGGCTCCATCTTCCACCTGCCGGTCGCCGTCGGGGTGGAGCTGGAAGCCGTGCTGCAGAAGGTGCATGCGGCCGGCCTCACCGTTCTCGCGGCAGACATCAAGGGAGACGATCTGCTCTCGGCGCGGGTCGAGGGGCTTCTCGCACAGCCAACGGCCTGGCTGTTCGGTAACGAGGCCCGTGGGCTCTCTGACGAGCATTTTGCGCTTGCGGATCGCGCGATCATGGTGCCGATCTACGGCCATGCCGAGTCCATGAATCTCGCGACAGCTGCATCCGTTTGCCTGTACGAGAGCGCTTTCGCGCAGCGAACACTGATCGAGTAAGTACTGATGGAGTGACACGCAGCGCGTCCATATCGAGGCCCCGGCACGACCAAAAATCGTCGTCTTCAGCGTTCGCGCTGCATTTCGCCCGGTTTCGCCATCCTGGAAAGATCGGTCACGGGTCGGAAATTATTCCTTTGGTTGCCGTCTCGTTCGTGGGAGCGTTGAGTTCGGTTCCCTAAGACGGCAATCGCGAATATTCCCGGTCCCGGTCTCGACGCTCGAGGGCATTAAGCTTGGGACCCGTGTCAGACCCCTCCACGCCGCCGCCCCCGTCGATCTCCGAAGCCAGCGTCGGAGCCGCGGTCGACGCGGCTCTCGCCGCAATCACTATGGCCGCGGATGTCGCCGCCCTCAGGCTGGTCAAGACTCAGCACCTCGGTGAGGCGTCTCCCCTGGCGAAGCTGAATGCGACCCTGCGGGATGTCGCTCCGGCCGATAAGGCCGCCTTCGGCAAGCTCGTCGGCCAGGCGCGCGGCCGCGCCAACCAGGCCTTCGCCGCACGCGAGGCCGAACTCTTCGCGGCAGAGGAAACCGGACGCCTCGCCGCAGAGGCGCTGGATGTCACGGCACTGTCATCTCGCTGGACTCCGGGCGCGCGGCATCCGCTCAACCTGTTGCAGGAGTACATCGCCGATGTCTTCGTCGGAATGGGCTGGGAGGTGGCCGAGGGGCCGGAGCTCGAGAACGAGTGGTTCAACTTCGACGCGCTCAACTTCGACGAGGATCATCCGGCCCGCGCCATGCAGGACACCTTCTTCGTCGAACCGGTCGAGGAGCACCTGGTGCTGCGCACTCAGACCAGCCCGGTGCAGATCCGCTCGCTGCTCACCCGTGAGCTGCCCGTCTACGTCATCTCGCCCGGCAAGGTCTTCCGCACCGACGAGCTTGACGCCACTCACACCCCGGTGTTCCACCAGGTCGAGGGCATCGCCATCGACCGGGGCCTCACCATGGCACACCTGCGCGGTACCCTCGAGCACTTCGCCCGCATTATGTTCGGCGACGAGCGAGCGGACAAAATCAACATCGAAAATACCGCGATCGATCGCACGGCCACCGAGAACATATTCATCGACGATATGTTTAAATTTGCCGCGGAACCAATTCCCAACCGGCACAGGAAAGCCCATCTTTGGACGGTCGAGAATTTCCGTCGGCAAAATTCCCTTCATCGCCTCGCGGAGTATCCATTTTGTTGTACCCGCGCGGAGTTTCATCTCGCGCGGCATCCGAGCGGTAAATTCGACCAGCTTGTG
>JANYIZ010000190.1 GCA_025408445.1 Frigoribacterium sp.
CGACCGGGTCGTTGTGCGAATCACCAGCAAGCCGGGCGAAACCTTCGTCGACCGGATGATCAAGCTGGTCGAGGGCGCATCGCGTCAAAAAACTCCGAACGAGATCGCGCTGAACATCCTGCTCGCGAGCTTGACGATCGTCTTTGTCATCGTGACGCTGACGCTGAACCCGGTGGCCGCCTATGTCGGCTCCGAGGTGAGTGTTCCCGTGCTCATCGCCCTGCTGGTCTGTCTCATCCCGACCACCATCGGTGCCCTGTTGTCTGCAATCGGAATCGCCGGAATGGACCGGCTCGTTCAGCGCAATGTGCTCGCCATGTCCGGCCGCGCGGTGGAAGCCGCTGGGGACGTGACGACCCTGCTCCTCGACAAGACCGGGACGATCACCTACGGCAACCGCCAGGCAGCCGAGTTCACGGCACTGAGCGGTGTTGAGCGCACGGACTTGATCACTGCTGCCGCTCTCTCCTCGCTGAGTGACCCGACCCCGGAAGGGAAGTCGATCGTCGACCTTGCGGAAACGACCGGATTCAGCACGGGCACGAAGGCAGCGGGCGAGATTGTGCCGTTTACGGCCCAAACGAGAATGAGCGGCCTCGACCTGGCTGACGGATCCCAGATTCGAAAAGGTGCAGGTTCCGCGGTCATCGCCTGGGTCGAAGAGTCCACGAGGGCGGCCAGCAGTGAGCTTTCCGAGCTCGCAGAACATGTCGACCGCATCGCCAACGCCGGAGGTACACCGCTGGTCGTTGCGACGAAATCGGCGACGGGTGAGGCGCGAATTCTGGGTGTCGTGTACCTGAAGGACATCGTCAAGGCTGGCCTTTCCGAAAGGTTCGCGGAGTTGCGCCTGATGGGAATTCGCACGGTGATGATCACCGGCGACAACCCGCTCACCGCCAAGGCGATAGCCGCTGAAGCAGGGGTTGACGACTATCTTGCCGAGGCGACACCGGAAGACAAGCTCGCCCTGATCCGCAGGGAGCAGGAGGGTGGCAACCTCGTTGCGATGACCGGTGACGGTACCAACGATGCTCCCGCGCTTGCGCAGGCGGATGTCGGCGTGGCAATGAATACGGGGACCTCGGCCGCAAAAGAGGCGGGCAACATGGTCGACCTCGACTCCGACCCGACGAAACTCATCGACATCGTGAGAATCGGCAAGCAACTGCTGATCACCCGCGGATCACTGACGACCTTCTCGATCGCGAACAACGTGGCCAAGTACTTCGCGATCATCCCGGCCATGTTTGCTGGAGTGTTCCCGGGGCTCGCAGTGCTCAACATCATGCAGCTGCATTCTCCGGCTTCGGCGATCCTGTCCGCGGTGATCTTCAACGCGATCATCATCGTGATCCTGATCCCCCTGGCGCTGCGAGGGGTGAGCTACCGGGCGACATCCGCGTCCCGCATCCTCAGCCGTAACCTGCTGGTCTATGGCGTCGGCGGCATCGTCGCGCCGTTCATCGGCATCAAGCTGATCGACCTGCTCGTCACCCTCATCCCCGGCTTCTGATACGCCCCGAACTGGAAAGTAGACAACAATCATGAGTTCACCAAGAACGGCGGTCCGCCAATACTGGGTGGCCATCCGTGCGATGTTGATATTCACCGTCGTGCTCGGTGTCGGCTACACAGCCGTTATCACCGGCATCGGCCAACTCGCCCTGCCCTACCAAGCCAACGGATCCGCGATCACGGTCGGGGATGCCACAGTCGGCTCGGCGCTCATCGGCCAGGGGTTCACCGACAAGAAGGGCAAGGCGTTGCCGCAATGGTTCCAGTCCCGCCCATCAGCGGCAGGGAGCGGATACGACGCCTCGGCTTCGAGCGGGAGTAACTACGGCCCCGAAAATTCCGACCTCATCACGGCCGTGAAAGAACGGAAGGCGGCCATTGCGCAGCTCGACGGCGTAATGAGCTCGAGCATTCCCGCCGACGCGCTCACGGCATCCAGCTCGGGGCTCGACCCGCACATTTCTCCGGAATACGCCCTGCTTCAGGTGGAACGAATCGCCCGGGTGCGCACCCTGTCCGTCGCATCGGTCACGAAGCTCGTCGAGGATCAGATCCAGGCACCCGACCTCGGATACCTCGGCCAGTCGAGAGTCAATGTGCTCGAGCTGAATGTGGCCCTCGCGAAGATGAAGGGCTGATACCCATGAAGAGAGGGCGGCTCCGAGTGCTGCTCGGCGCCGCTCCCGGCGTCGGTAAGACCTACACGATGCTGGAAGAAGGAGCACGTCTTCGCGACGAGGGACGTGACGTGGTCGTTGCCGTGGTGGAAACCCACGAGCGCAAAGCGACCGCTGCGGTGCTCAAGGATCTAGAGATCATTCCGCGTAAAGAGACAGAGCATCGCGGTATCTCTCTCGCCGAGATGGATCTGGACGCGGTGATCGCTAGGCGACCCGATGTGGCCCTGGTGGATGAGTTGGCACACACGAATGCCCCTGGCTCGCAGAATGACAAGCGCTGGCAGGATGTGGAAGCCCTTCTTGACGCGGGTATCAACGTCATGTCCACCGTCAATGTTCAACACATCGAATCGTTGAGCGACGTCGTCGAGCAGATCACGGGGGCGCCGCAGCGAGAAACCGTGCCCGACACGATACTGCGTGCTGCGGATCAGATCGAAGTAGTGGACCTCGCCCCCCAGGCGCTTCGCGACAGACTCGCCGAGGGCAACGTTTATCCGGCCGTGCGCATTGATGCGGCCCTCTCTAACTATTTCCGACTCGGCAATCTCACCGCGCTGCGAGAGCTGACACTCCTCTGGTTGGCCGATGAGGTCGATAGTGCCCTCAAGAGCTATCGCAATGAGCACGGTATCGATAGCAAGTGGGAGGCGCGAGAGAGTGTGGTGGTAGCGCTCACCGGCGGCCCGGAAGGGGAGACCCTGATCAAACGCGGAGCGCGCATCGCGGCCCGTTCGGCAGGGGGAGATCTCATCGTCGTGCACGTCACGAGCCAGGACGGTCTTGCCGACACCCACCCCGGTGCCCTCTCCGCGCAGCGTGCGCTGGCCGAAAAACTCGGTGGCACCTACCATCAGGTCATCGGCAACGACATCCCACGGTCACTCGTCGAGTTCGCGAAGGCATCGAACGCCACCCAGCTCGTCATCGGGGTCAGCCGCCGCAGCCGCCTTGTCGCAGCGCTGACCGGGCCGGGCATCGGTGCGACGGTTGTGCGGGAGTCTGGCCCCATCGATGTGCACATCGTCACCCATGCCGCCGCGGGCGGCAGATTTGCCCTTCCCCGAATTTCCGGCGCCCTCACTCTCAGACGGCGGATCATCGGGTTCATCGTGGCGCTGGCCGCCGGTCCACTCATCACCTGGCTGTTGGTGTCATTCCGCACGAACGACACGATCACGAGCGACGTTCTCGCTTTCCAGTTGCTGGTGGTGGTGGTTGCGTTGATCGGCGGTATTTGGCCCGCCCTGTTCGCAGCATTACTCTCCGGGCTAACCCTCGATTTTTTCTTCGTTGAGCCTGTCTATACGGTGACAATTGCGAAGCCGGCCCACATCCTCGCACTGGCGCTGTACATCCTGAACGCCGTGCTCGTCAGTTATGTCGTAGACCAAGCGGCCCGACGATCCCGGGTCGCGGTGCGGGCAGCCGCCGAATCGGAATTGCTTGCCACGATCGCAGGCAGCGTGCTCCGTGGCCAGGATGCCCTCGAGGCACTCATTACCCGCACAAGAGAATCCTTCAAATTAAACAGTGTTCGAGTCGTCGGAGCGGACGACGTCCTCTTCGAGTCAGGAATAGTCAAGGACGACGATCGCCTCACCGTGCTTCCGGTGGGAGAGCGCGGCACCCTGGAATTGCGCGGCCCTAATTTGCCCGCATCCGAGCGACGGCTCCTTTCTGTAATCGCTGCTCAAATCGATGCAGCGCTTGAACACAACGCACTGGTGAAGACCGCTGGCGAAATAGAGCCGCTTGCCCAAGCCGACCGTATGCGCAGCGCCCTGCTCGCCGCGGTGGGGCACGACCTGCGAAGACCCCTCACCGCAGCTACTGCAGCAGTCACCGGCCTGAGGAGCACCGATGTCACGTGGTCGGTGTCTGATCGCGATGAGTTGCTCGCAACCGCCCAGGAGAGTTTGGAGACCCTCGCCGACCTGGTGACCAATCTTCTCGACGTCAGCAGGGTTCAGGCTGGTGCTCTGGCGGTGACAACTGCACCCCTCCTCGTCGAGGATGTGATTCTGGAAGCCATCGACGAACTCGGTCTTGGCCCCGCGGATGTGGAGTTGGGGATAGCGGAGGATCTGCCCGAAGTGCTCGCGGACCACGGGTTGCTACAGCGCGTGCTGGTTAACCTGCTGGAGAATGCTCGCAGATATTCAGAGCCGGGCGAGCCGGTTCGAATTTCGGCCAGTACCTTCGCAGGTTCGGTGGAAGTGCGGGTGACCGACACCGGGCCCGGTGTGCCGCAAGACAGACGCGAAGATATCTTCGTGCCGTTCCAGCGGCTGGGTGACACCGACAATTCCACGGGGCTCGGCCTTGGCCTGGCGCTATCGAAGGGATTCGTGGAGGGGATGGGGGGAACGCTGCAGGCGGACGACACCCCCGGTGGGGGGCTGACGATGGTCATTTCTCTGCCCGTGATTAAAGACAGGGTCTTGACATGAAAATCCTCATCGCTGATGACGACCCACAAATAATCCGTGCCCTCAGAGTGACGCTCGGCGCGCGCGGGTATGACATCGTGACAGCCAGCAACGGCGTGGAGGCACTAAACCAGGCAATCAGCCATCACCCCGACCTCGTGATGCTCGATCTCGGCATGCCCGCGTTGAACGGGATAGAGGTCATCGAGGGCCTGCGCGGATGGACTCAGGTTCCCATACTGGTCGTGTCGGGACGAACGGATGCGGCCGACAAAGTCGCCGCCCTTGACGCCGGCGCCGACGACTATGTGACTAAGCCGTTTTCCGCAGAGGAGTTGCTCGCGAGAGTCAGGGCGCTCACCCGGCGTGTGCCGGCGGGCGACGACGAGCCTGTCACGATCTTCGGCGATGTCAGGGTGGACTTCTCGGCCAAGCAGGTCACCCGAGGCGACGCTAAGCATCCCGAGTCGATCCGGCTCACTCCGACGGAGTGGCGCATCCTCGAGCTGCTGGTGCAGAACCCGGAAAAGCTCATCACGCGGGAAAGCATCCTCACCCAGGTGTGGGGGCCCCACCACACCAGAGACACCGGATATCTGAGATTGTATTTCGCGCAACTTCGCAAGAAACTCGAGCCGGTGCCGTCTCGCCCGCGATACTTCGTGACCGTGCTCGGCATGGGATATCGGTTTGTTCCGGACGAACTATCCGACTAATTCACTCGCTGGCTCTGCAAAAAGCCCAGGGACCGGTGCGTCTCCCGGGGGAAACCCGTGAGCACCCCGCGGATCTCGCGGCCGGTGACCAGTTGTCACCGCAGAGTGCGAGCAAGTCGTTAGGGTCCGCGTCGTGGCCGTGTGGATGTCGTAAGCAAGCTCCGTTGGCCACGACATTCGGAGTAGACCAAGTTTGTGAAACATGCAGATGTCGTCTCAACTGAGCCCGCCGTGCGATTGTTCGATCGCCTTCCCGAGCCGATTAAGCGAAGGCTCGAGGGTGAGAATGCGTGGGGCTACTTCGAGGTAGCCCCGCTAAGCCGGGGATTATGGATGCGCGAGCGTTTGACGGTATTTCCTCCCGGTACGACCGCGGCGGAGTGTCGCGCGGTGGTCCTCCATCGCAACTGGCCTGTAGTCGGCGCGGTCGTGGCGCTTTTCGCAATGATCGGATTCGGTCTTGTGCTGCCCGCATTCGCGGCGTTCCTGGTGGCTTTCGCGCTCTACGGTGTCGGCATCCTGCTGAGCGCCAGAGCAACACATCGGGTGCGGAGAGAGTCCGTGAGATTGGTCGTCATTACGGTGGCGGTCAGTGGAGGAGCATCCTCCTACGGAAACGTCCAGAGCATGAGCATGGCACGCTCGGCGTTTGAATCGCTCGACATCCGCGCTCGGGATGAGGACCTGACGCCTGCGCAGTACGAGCGGGAGTGGGCATCCATCTTCCAGGCATTGAAGACCCGAGGCGCGGCGTTGAGCGACGAACTGGAGAGAGGAATTGGCCAGTCCTCGGGTTAGCCTGGCGCGCTGACGAGCCCCGCGACGACAGGTGCCGCCCGCCCGTCAGATCGCGCGCAAATCGCGCCCGTGTAAACTCCTTCCGGCTCGCTTCGCCCGACCCGCCTGCCGAAAGGATTTGCAATGAGTGACCTGCGTCCTCGTTCTCGCTCGATCGCTGGTATCGCTCGGCACGGCCAACTGCGTGCATCTTTCCCCGTCACCACCGTCCTCAAATTCGTGGCGGCAGCGCTCGCCGTTGCACTCGTGAGCGGGGTATCCATCGCGGGAATCGCAGTCAGCCAGATCACTAACAACATCAAGACCGTCGCCCTGCCCGGCGAAAAACAGGGTCCACCTCCCGGCCTCGGATCGTTTGAGGGTGGCTTCAACGTGCTCATCGTCGGTAGCGACACGCGTGCCAACCAGGGGGCCCAGTTCGGTAAGGACGACGGAGTTCTCAACGACGTTACGATGCTCGTGCACGTATCGAAAGACCAGTCCAACGCGGTGGCAGTGAGCATCCCGCGCGACATGGTCGTGCCGATCCCCGCCTGCCCCAAGGAGGACGGCAAGGGCAATTACAACGCGATGTCGGCCCAGCCCATCAACAACACGCTCGCCTACGGTGGGCTCGCCTGCACCGTGCTCACGGTTGAGGCTCTCACCGGGCTCAAGATTCCGTTCGCGGCGCTCATCACCTTCCAGGGTGTCATCCAGATGTCGACCGCTGTCGGCGGGGTTCCGGTCTGCATCAACGGCCCCTTGGTCGATAGGTACAGCGGCATCGACCTCCCGGCGGCCGGCACTTACACTCTGGCGGGAGCGGATGCTCTTGCCTTCCTTCGCAGTCGACACGGTGTCGGCGATGGCAGTGACCTGGGCCGCATTAGTTCGCAACAGGTTTTCCTCTCTTCACTCGTGCGCACGGTGAAAAGCAATGACACTCTCACCAACTTCACGAAGCTCTACGGGATCGCCACCGCGGCGAGCCAAAACATGACCCTCTCCAACAGCCTGAAGAACATCAACACGATGGCGTCTCTCGCGCTCGTGCTGAAGGG
Organism: Frigoribacterium sp.; assembly: GCA_025408445.1. Classification (GTDB taxonomy): domain Bacteria; phylum Actinomycetota; class Actinomycetes; order Actinomycetales; family Microbacteriaceae; genus Lacisediminihabitans. The sequence continues at coordinate 7,188 of JANYIZ010000190.1, forward strand.
TATTCCCCTGAACCGCATCAGTTTTGTGCAATACCCGGGCACAACGGGGGCCGGCGGAGTGTACCCGGGCAAGGTGGCACCCCTCACAAGCGTCGCGAACGCGCTCTTCGCAAAAATCAAGGCAGATGAGCCGTTCACTCTCGACTCCGGCACAGGGCGCGGCTCCGTGGCCAACCCGACCGCGCCGGCATCACCCGCGCCCTCGGCATCCGCTGCTCCGGCGCCGTCCGGCTCAGCAGCTGCCGCAACCACTCCGCCGCCTGCCGGTGCGGTCACCGGAGTGCTCGGGCAGACTGCGGCCGACTACACCTGCTCTAAAGTGAATAGGTAGCCGACTATTTCGGACCGCGATTGACGTACAGCAAGAAGAGCACGGCGACGATAAGCAGCACGACGCCGAGAGTGACGATCAGGAAGCCGATGGCCGGGCCGGCTGCGGCGATAGATGAGGGAAACAGGATGATCCCCCTCGGAAGCTCGGAGCGCGGTTCGGCAGCGACAGGGGATGCTCGCAATCTAGTGACCCTGGCCGATGTGCTGGACTTCACTCTAAATCGGCAGTCGGGCACCGTTCGGGCAATTCGGCTCCCCAGTCCGGGGGGGCCTTCCCCAATACAGGGGGGTGAATGGGCGCTCGCGATGAGTGCCGCTATGATTACAGACGACAACTTGGAGCTGTCGCATAGTTCGGCCTAGTGCACCACCCTGCTAAGGTGGAGGGGGCGTAAGCCCTCCGTGGGTTCAAATCCCACCGGCTCCGCAAAAATCTTGGTCAGAAGACGATTCCGGGAATCTTCTGGTTACTCTTTGGGTGGCTTCGGGGCTGGATTTTCGGCCTGGCGTCCGCGAAATATCCGGATACGTTCACGATGGTTTTTGAGGCTCCGTGGCTCCGTGGCTCCGAGGCACTGGACGAAGTCGCGTCGCTGGCCCTCACCGAGGACCTGCGCGTAGACCGTGAGGACGGTGCGGGCCTCGTCGCCGAGGTACTGCGCGACTTCGTGCACGGCGGCCCCGAGACGCAGCCACGTGGAAGCGGCGTAGCGCCGCAAAGCGAGGCGGTGGAACCCGAGCAGGAACTTGCAGACGACCCCGACTGCGAGCTGGCCGCCATAGCGGTTGGTGAATAGGTAGTCGTCGGGGGTTTTCCCGAGCGCGTGCGGTCGGAAGATCGACTGCGCGCGAGGGGACAGCGGGATGGAGCCGGTGCCGCGCCAGGATTTCGGGTCCTTCTCTTCGTATAGGTCCGAGAAGGATCGTTCGACGTTCCCCGGTGACACAGCATCGGTACGGTCGGTGGTTGGGTCGTGTGGCCGCACATCTGTCACGTTGGAGGTCCGGCTTGCGGGCACGTGCTGCAAGTTGGCCGGAACGCGCAGCGCGGATCCCCTCATATACCTGACGCAAAATATGGCCACAAGAGCGGATCGAGGTCACGCTTGACACGGTCGAGTACACGCCGAAGACCGCGTGGGCGGCGATGAGGTCCCCGCCGTGGTGGGGCGTGCGCATAGATACGCACAGAGTCGCCGGGAGCGCGGCCGGGTGACCGGGTCGGCCTCCTGCCTGGTCCGGAATGTTCGTGCATTCCCGAAGGTTGCTGGTCTTATGGGAACTAAACCGGGAAAGCTTCCGCCTCAATTGTCACTTTCTCTGACCGGAGCAGGCTCGACGGACGACCTCTATCTGGGTACGGGCGAGGGCGGCCGTTTCACGCTTGTGGTCTTCTATCGCGGGCTGCATTGCCCGGTCTGCCGACGACAGCTGAAGGAACTGGACGAACGGCTGGCCGAGCTTCGAGCGGTCGGAGTCGGTCGAGTCGTTGCCGTGAGCATGGAGTCTGAGGAGCGAAGTGAACAGGTCGTCGCTCGCTGGGGGCTGAGCTCGTTGCCAGTGGCGTGGGGGCTCACGGAACAACAAGCGCGGGAGTGGGGGCTGTTCATCTCCACTGCGATCAAGGAGGGGGAGCCGTCCGTGTTTAGCGAACCGGGAATGTTCATCCTTGATTCCGATGGCACCGTGTATTGGAGCAACGTAGCGAGCATGCCGTTCGGGCGCCCGCCCCTCGACGACATCATCGCCGGAATCGTCTACGCCAACGATCACGACTATCCCGCCCGCGGCTCGGCCTGATCATGCGTCCTCTGCCTTCCAAATGGGATCATCGCTTCGCCCAGGGGGACACGCTTGCCCCGCTTCACCGGGTCGGCGCGATCGGGGCAGTGTGACGATCCCGACCCCGCTCACGCCAACAGGCGCAAAACTCGCGAGCCCTGCGGTGGTCTTGGCAACAGTCACGGATCGTCGTTGCGGTGAAGCATGGCTCGCATGCGGGCGATCAATTATCGGTCGATCGGCGCATTAGATTCACTGGTCTTAGAGGCGTCGCCGGAGAGCGTCCTCAATATCACCCTGTAATGGAATGCCCGCAAAATGAGCGCCGGCTCGATAGATCCGGCAAGCAAGGTCCGTTGTGCGGCCGTCACTCGGGAACAGGTCGGTTCCGTCCACCAAAATCGTCGGCGAGCCAGCGAACGGTACCTGTGAGGCATCTTCTGGTGTGCGCAATTCCACGAAGCTCACCTCCGTGTTGGATACGCCGAGGTCTTTTAGCGCGGTGCGAATCCGGGAGCCTGTCTCTGCCCAGTTCGGGCAGTCCTCAATGTGAAGTACTGAAATGTCCATGAGGTCAGTGTGCGCCGAAGCAGGACCGATCAGCGGTATCGCCCGAGGCCTGATCTTCGGAATGCTGATGGGGGTCATGGGAATGTTGGCCATGATCGCCAGCATGGTCGGTTCGAATGCTCTGTAGGTGGGCTTCGCCATCCAGATGACGATGTCCGTAGTGATTGGCATGGGACTTACCGTTCCTTTCGGCAACCGCCTGCTGACCGGCTACCTCAGAGGAGCGGTTGTGGAAATCGTCTACGGCGTTATCCGCTGGATCCTCGGACTTCTGCTAACCATCCCGATGATTTTCGAAATGCCACCGTTCAGCGTCAGTGCGACCAGCCTTGCCTGCCTGATGGGTCGCATGCTCTGGGGGCTTACCCTCGGAATGCTTGCAACACGAGTACTGAGGGGGCGAGATGACCGAGGAGGTGAACATCCTCCCCAACTCGTCTCCGCCTGAGTTTAATCCGCACGGTGTTGAGAAACTCCACCACTCAGCGGGACGTGACTAAGGACATACCGCGATCCCGCTGGAATCGCCCGGCCGCCAATGCGATTTCAGTCAGCGATGCGCCCACAGCGGAGTTAGAGACCTGTAACGAAATCCCCTATTGCGCTGGCATCCCTGAGGGGGATACTGGACTCCCGCGACAGCGGTGTCGAGAAACTTGAGCAACGATGCCAGGAGACCGGATGACCATGATGCAGTCGACTCTCGAAGAAGCTGTGGCGCAGGTAACGACCGTAGCTGCCGCTCACGCCCAACAGGTCGATACCGATGGAACCTACCCCGTTGATTCAGTCGCGGCCCTCAGGTCGAGCGGGCTGCTCGGCCTGGTGATCAGCGAGGATGTCGGCGGCATGGGGGCCGGTCCAGTCGAGTTCACGGAGGTGCTGGGCGCAATCGCGGCGGCGTGCGGCTCGACCGCGATGATCTATCTGATGCATGTCGCGGCCGCGGTGACGGTCGCATCCGCCCCGCCGGCCGCGATGCCGGACCTCCTTTCGCGAATGGCATCGGGCGAGGTCCTCGGCACTCTGGCGTTCAGCGAGAAAGGGTCGCGCTCACACTTCTGGGCTCCCGTGTCTGAATCTGTCGCCGACGGGGACGATCTCCGCTTCACCGCATACAAAAGCTGGGTGACCTCGGCCGGCTACGCCGACGTGTACGTGATGTCGTCGCAAAGCGCGGTCGACCCGGAGACCGTCGACCTGTATGCGATCTCGGCTTCAACGCCAGGTTTGGACATCGCCGGTCCGTGGAGCGGACTGGGGCTGCGCGGCAACGCGTCGAGCCCGATGACAGTAGCGGTAACTATTCCGTCCAGCTATCGCCTCGGTGAGCCGGGCAGCGGGTTCGGCACGATGATGGCCACCGTGCTTCCCTGGTTCAACCTGGGCAACTCCGCAGTGTCGCTCGGGCTCTCCACCGCAGCCGTTGATGGCGCTGTCGCACACGTGGCCGGCGCCCGGCTGGAGCATCTGGACCAGGCGCTGTCCGCGTTACCGACGATCCGGGCACAAATTGCGGAGATGAGCATCGCGTTGATGGCGCAGGAGTCGTACCTCGCCCAAGCAGCCGCGAAAGTGGCGAGCCCAGCTGACGACACTCCACTGTTCGTGCTGGGAGTGAAGGCCTCCGCTAATGACGCCGCGCTGACGATCACCGAATCGGCGATGCGGGTGTGTGGCGGGGCGGCGTTCTCGAAACACCTGCCCATCGAGCGGGCTTTCCGGGATGCGCGCGCTGGCTCGGTCATGGCACCGACCGCAGATGTGCTTTACGACTTCTACGGCAAGGCCCTCACCGGCCTTCCGCTGTTCTGAGTTTCGGATGTCGAAGCTCGTCGGAGCACCCCTGCTCATCGGAGCGGTCGCCTACACGCCGAACGTCGTTCCCATCTGGGAAGGTATCCGCGAGTACTTCGACGAACCCGCGACGGCAACGGATTTCGTGTTGTTCTCGAACTATGGCCGCTTGGTCGACGCACTGCAGGCGGAGATGATCGATATCGCCTGGAATGCGAACCTCGCGTATGCGCGTTCAGTGCTGCAGACCGATGGGCACGTGCGGGCGCTGGCCATGCGCGACACGGACGCCACCTTTTCGACGGTGTTCGTGGCGGCCGCGGGAAGCGGCTGGTCCGGGCCTGGCGACATCGCGACCCGGCGCCTGGCACTCGGGTCGGCGGACTCAGCGCATGCCGCGATCCTGTCGTTGCATTATCTGCGCGAAGCCGGGGTGGATGTCGATCACATGCAAATTCAACGCTTCAACAGTGACATCGGTAAACACGGTGACACCGGTCGCAGCGAGCTGGACGCGATCGACGCGGTGCTCGCCGGAGATGCTGATGTTGCCGCGATCGGCATCACAGTGCGGGAGAACATTGGCCGCGGTGACCTGATGCCCGGGATGCTCGAGCCGGTCTGGCAGACCGAGATATACTCGCATTGGATGTTCACGGCACTCGACACCCTGCCCGAAGCGGTCTATGCACCGTGGGTGGCGAAGCTACTCGCCATGGACTGGGAGGTCCCAGCGCACCGCCGCATCCTCGAACTGGAGGGACTCACCCAATGGGTCGAACCCCACCTCGAGGGCTACAACGGACTGTTTACGGCGATTGCGGAACAGGGCGTCGACTCCCGATGGTAGTCATGGCGCTGATGCGCACCGTAGAACAGATGGCCGAGGGCGATACGGCCGAGTTTGCGGTGGCGTCGGCAAGCGAACTGGACCTCGTACGCCGCTGGTGTGAAAAAACGGGAAACACCCTCGTAAGCACTCTGATGGTCGAACAGGACACCGGGCAGGTGACCGTGGGCCGCGGACGACCGCGCAACCCCGGCAGCATGATCCCCGCCGATCGGATGCCCGGGGCGAGGCTCTGGCTTTACACCAACGTCCACTGCAATCTGGCGTGCGACTATTGCTGCGTTGCCTCATCGCCGAAGACCGACCCGCGTCTGCTCGGCATCGACAACATTCAGGCACTCGTCACCGAAGCCGCCGACTGGGGCGTGCGCGAGCTGTATCTCACCGGCGGCGAGCCGTTCCTGCTCCCCGACATCGACGTCATCGTGCGGGCCTGCGTCGACCGGTTGCCGACCACACTGCTGACCAACGGCATGCTGTTCCGCGGCCAGGGGCTTCGCAAACTTCAGGCGATGCCACGCCAAGGCTTCGCGCTGCAAATCAGTGTTGACTCGCCAACCCCCGAGGTACACGACTCGCACCGCGGCGCTGGGAGCTGGAAACGGGCACTTACCGGCATCAGGGTCGCACTCGACGAAGGATTCACCGTGCGCGTCGCCGCGACCATCTCAGCCCACGACGACCCGGCCCTCGATGAGCTACACGCGCTATTCGACGGGCTCGGGATCCCGCGAGCCGACCAGGTTATCCGCCCCATCGCGCACCAGGGGGTCGCGGAGGAAGGGGTGGCTTTTACGCGGGAATCGCTGATCCCCGAGGTAACCGTGACGGCGGACGGTATCTACTGGCATCCCGTCGCCGCGCTTGACGAGAACGCGCTCGTGAGTCGCCAGATACTGCCCCTTGCCCCCGCGCTCGACCGGGTCAGCGAACTTTTCACCCAACAGTGGTCGTCAGTAACGGCCACCACCTCGATGTTCGCCTGTGCCTGAAACGAAACGGGAACGCCATGACCACAACCACCCGAACAACCAGAGCGTCAGTCATCAACGAGATCGAGACCGGGCGTCCCACTCGCGCCGTGCTCGCCGCCGTGCGGATCGCTGTAGGGTTGATGTGGCTGCAGAATGTGAACTGGAAACGACCGCCCGACTTCGGGCAAGCCGCGCACAACGGCCTATACCAGTACACCGCTGACGCGGTGAAACATCCGGTGCTCGGAGCTTTTAGCTGGCTGGTACAGAATGTCATCTTCCCCAATTTCGTTCTCTTCGGCTGGGGTGTGCTGATAGCGGAATTCTGCCTCGGCGCGTTCCTGCTCGTCGGATTCCTGACACGCTTCTGGGCGACCATCGGCATCCTCCAGACCATCGCCATCACCCTCTCGGTGCTGAACACCCCCGGAGAGTGGCAGTGGAGCTACTACCTGATGTTCGCAGCGCAATTCGTCATTCTGGGAACCGCCGCCGGGCGGATCGCCGGTGTCGATGGAGTGCTGAGACCCCGGTGGTCGCTCGGCTCAGGTCGGCCGGCTCGGATTGCGATGGTTCTCTCATGAGCGCCACCACACCTACCGGTAGTACAGGTTCCCCATCAGCGGTCTGGCGCACCCGGGGCCTGATAGTCGCAGGTTTCACCGCGCTCTGCTCGCTGTTCTCGCTGCTTCACTACACGCCGCTACAGTTCGTATCGGTCAACCTGGTGCAAACACTCGTCCTGGTCGTACTCGGTGCCCTCGCCGCGCTCGGCTGTGCGCTGCGGTTGCCCGTGCTCCTCATGGCAGCCGGCGCGATCCTCATCGTCGTCGGGCTGGTGCGCCTCGTCACCTATCCTGCGACTATCGGTATCATCTCCGGCTCTGTCAACGCCGCCGCCCTAATGATCGGACTCGGCACCGCCCTGATCTCAATATGGATCACCTCGCGGCCGATGCCAGAGCGTGGTTGATAACACCAAGGTTGATTGGCCGGGTGCAACATGCCCGTCGTCAAGACCACAAGCGCACTCCGCACCCTAAACGGTGCGAGCTACGCTTTGCCCCTCGGAAGCACTGGGCGGTGGGTGGGCAGGCCACGAACAACCCTCCATAGTGTTGCAACGCGGTGCAGCATCAGCATGCTCGGAAGCTAAAAAATTCGGCCTCCGCGCTGTTGCGCAGGACGTTCCGCTTACCGGACGCCCTCCTCTGGCGAGATAGTGCCTATCGCGGCCTGAATCGTCCGAATATTCGACCCAAGGATGCCTGACGAGAGAAGACCGGAACCGAGCGGGGCCGCTGAGTTCGCTCCAAGTAGTGGCAACTGCTGAAGCGTTGCCCGGACTTGAGCATTCATATGCTCGAGTTGCCAGGAGATCTCGTCGGAAGCGGCCGTGGGTTGGTCCGAGGCGGCCAGCTCGGCCGCTTTCGCGGCGTAGGCGGCTGCGCCGAGAGCGTGCGCACCCATGTGAGCGACTTCGGAAGCTTGTCCAGCAGCCCGGGCGGCTGCCACTGCCGCGGGAGAGCTCACTGCGTGCGCGGCTCGACCAGCAACGAAGCGCTGACGAATTTCACCGGCGGCATCACGTTCACCCTGGGCAAACGCCCGAGCGCGAGCGATGGCATCACGTGGTCGATGGTCTGTCGGAGCCTCGGTCTCGAACAAGACCAGGACTCGCTCAGCGCAGTCCGCCGCCCACATTGCGACGAGGCGGCGGTCAGCTTCGCTCAGTGATTGTGGGGAAAGCATCCCAGCATTCTCGCATCCCGTCCCACTGGGCATTCGGCTTGCAAGAGTGTTTCCCGCAGGGTCCATGGCCTGCATGAGCGTGAAATTGCTGCCCCCTTAAGCGAAGTAGGAATGCTCATCGATTCGCTCACCAGCAAGAGTGATCGCCTATGCCACTGAGCGAGTTGCCGGCTATGCGTCTGGATGGACCGCTTCGTGTGGGCGCAGCTGGGGGCCATGGGCTTGGAATACCGTGAGGAACGAGAGAGCCGAGGAATGAACGGCAATGCACTCACCGCGTAAACAACGCCGGATGATGGGGCAATTACGGTTACAGAACCGGTAGCACTTACATCTACACGTCTGAATTGGTGACATGCCCGCTACTGGGGCAATGGTGGAACGTGGTGGTCGGTCTCTACGTGAACGGTAGTTGCAAATATGGCGCATCGGCGGGAGCCCCACCACTTTGATAAACGCAAACTTCCCAGCACTATTGATGATTGGGAGAACTTTCGAGCCCGATAACAATGGCGTTTTGGCGACGGTATTCGAAAGTTAGGAGGGCTTCTCGGAGTTGAATATTGTCTTTCCCGACCGGGGAGCCGCACGTCAGTTCGGACGTGCGAGCCTTGAGGTCGGAGAAACGACATTTGAGTGGATGCTGGCGATTGACCGGCAGGACATCGGTGACACTCAAACCGGCTTCGGTCGACGTTATCGAGACCTGCCGGAGCCGACATATTTAATTCCGGGCTTCGGCCGGCGATGCTTCATGATCCCGGTGTTGCAACGACCGTTTGAGGTCGCCGGACGGGTGGTGCGTTCGTTGAGCGGAAAGGTCCATCTAATACACTGCCACGATGTGGCGAAAGGCAATACAAGTCCGACTACCTCGGGCAGATCGTGTGCTGATTACCGGGTTCTTACCTGCGACACTGGCGGGACGAGGACGACCCGTTAAAATTCACTCTATGACCAACACCACCATTGACGAGATTGCACTAATAGAGGACGACAAGCACGCAACTTGCTTGGTCCCTCTCGCCGACAGACCCGGGGTCACCGCCGTGATCCCCCAACCAGATCTTGGTGATAGTGTCCTCTCGCTGGCTGGCGGCCTTGTCCGCGACGCCATGCGTCTAGCCTCTGACCCAACCACGACGGGAGACACGGCGTGAGCTTTGCACCAAACCCATCGGAGGAATCGCGATTGAGTGCCGGGCGAGAGTTGTTGGGAGCACTTCTCGCTCCGACAACTCATCGGGCACGGATCATTTGGACCGCGGGGGTTGGCATTGTCATCATCCTCGTCGTCGGGCTGGTTATTCGAACCGGCCATTTTGACTTTGCTGTCGTGAAGTTTTTCAACGGCTTCCACAACGGAGCGGTCGGCTCACTGACAAACGCCGTCTACATAATCTTCGAACCGGTATCGGCCATCGTCGGAACAGTGGTGCTCACTGGCATCATCCTTGCGCTGACGCGAAATCTCCGGGTGGCGTCTACCTTCGCTGCCACTATTGCCGCAACCTGGCTTTCTCTGGCAGTCGTGAAGCTGGTCGTGCACCGACTCCGTCCGGATGCCTCTCTCCTACCGTTCCCGTTCAAGCCGGCGCAAATCGACGCTTCCTACCCGAGCGGTCACGCGGCCTTTATAACTGCTCTCGTGGTCACGATTGTGCTCGGGCTTGGCGCGGGTCGCAGCCGCTGGTTGGCCGGAATCATCGGTGGGCTTTTCATCCTCGGAGCGAGTACAGCGCTAGTCATCGATGGGGTCCACTTCCCGAGCGATGTCATCGCCTCCATCATCTGGGGGATCGTAGTCGCACCATTCGTCCGAATGATCTGGGTGTCAGGTGTGCTTCGCGGCGTTGACGACGCCAGGTCGCGACGCAGGCGAGACGTTGGACAACCCCGGTAGTAGCCATCGCCAGACGAGTGATCGAGGGCTAAGACAAACTCCAGGCAGTCGACTCCCGCGACACCCAGCAGGTCCCACTTCGCTGAGGCAGTATCGATTCTTAGCCACGACGCGGTCGGATGGCCGCTCGGACAGTTGATAACGTGCGGGTCCCTGGAGGGATAAGTCGTCAGAAGATAGCTACTGTGCTCGGCAGTGCAGCTGTTACTGCACTCAGCGTGTGGGTTGTTGGGCAGTTCTCGAGCAACCAGCCATGTCGTGCCTCGGTGTGTATCCAGAAGTGATCCTGGGGGCGGATGCAGGATTCCCGGTAGCACCGAGATCCGCCAGCTTTGCAGGATCTCGTGCGCCTCTTCGCGGGCGAATACGGTGAAACCGTTCATCGCGGATCACCCCATTTCGCCGGGAAGATTCTCACGGTTGGTCATTGCTGGACTCGCTTTCCAGGAGGTTGTCCATCGCATCTTTCCTGTCCTTCCGCGTAGAGGTGATCACTCCAGCCTTCGTGAGCCGAGAGAGCAGCGGTAGGCGGTGCCCGCAGTGATGGCCAATCCGCGATACTCGCCGAGACGAATCTCAGGAGTGATCTCATCCGTGGCCAGGATCGGAGGCCAGTGCCGCGGTCCATCCAGTTCGATGCGAGTGGTCACGGCGAGCCAGATTCCAGGATTTCCACCGCCGGGTCAATTCATTGACAACGATGCACCGCACCAGCGGGTGAATCACTATTCAGCGCAATTTAGCGAACCCTCAGGTGGGCTGGTCAGTGCACCCGATTATGGTGCGCTCGTGACCGCGCGACTTCAGGTCCCAGCTGCCCGTTGCCGAGGAGAAGTCCAGCGTGGTGCGCTTGCGCCACAACGAGGGCACGCTCGTCGCGGTCCGCGTGCTCGAAGCCGAGTTTTTGCTACAAGGGTCCCGAACGGTGCGAAAACGACCGCTCTCGGGATGCGCGCAACCGGGCAGCATCCGATAGGGCACACCCCTCGAATCGGGAACTTCAGCCTGTGTGCCAGGACCGATCGCGACCGCACCGCTGAGGATGAGCGCATGACATCCGGACGGAGAAAGTGGAGGATTCAAGAAATCGAACTTGACAAGGCGCCCCGATAGGCGCATCCCCCCGGTAGGTGTCATACCAATGACACGCGGGCACTTCATTCTACTGGATCGGCGCTGACAGCTCCCATCGCGGGTAAAGTATGGGGAGCCCTGCGGGAACGCCGAAGACGATCGCGTCCGAGCGATGACCAACTCCCTGTCCGATGATCCGGTGTGTTGTCATCCCGGATGCTTGTGCAGCAGCTTCTGCGGCGTCGGCCTCAGCACCGTAGTAGTGGTCATTCGATCCGCTGGTGAAAATCGCGAGCATATCCGCGTATCGGGTGTTCCCCATGATTGTGAGCGGAAGCTCGGCGTCATACTGGCTCCGGTTTCCTCCAAATCCAAGATTTACGGTCGAATCTATCGAGCCAAGCGAGGGGCTTATCTCACCAGAGACGTCGAGGATCGAACCAAAAACCTCGGGATGTTTCGCCCCGAACGAGAGGGCGCATTCCCCTCCGTTCGAGTACCCGCCGATTGCCCAGTTCAGTCGACCATCCGCCACATGAAGGTGCTGCCGAACATAATTGACCACATCGGTCATCACGTAAGTGTGCACGTTCCCACGAGGCGAGTCGATGCACAGCGGGTTCTGTGTTGGGCTCCCTATCTGGTCGATTGTGAGCACAATCGGACCAAGACCCCGGTTGGCTGCGGCCAGCGAGTTGAGGGTTGCGAGGAACTTGCCGCTGCTGTCTGGCCCGCCGGGCTGTCCCATCATCATTATCAAGATAGGCAATGGTGGAGGATCGGCGACAAGAGCCGCAGGCGGAAGATACAGGTAAGCCAGTCTGGCCACGAACCCGGACGCAGTACTGGGGATGGCGACAGTTCCGTACTGCCCCGTCGCGGGCATTCCCGCTGGTGGACTCCACCTTTGCCAGAGTGGTTTCGGCGGAATGGGCGCAGCGGTCGGTGACGGGGTCGCCTTCGGGGTGGGGTCTGCCCGGGGAATTGACAGCGGATCCGCGATATTTATGCCCATCAACGACGCCGGGGTCGAATTGAGTCCGTAGCTGGCGTTGATGCCCAGGGTTGCCGTGGCGAGGAACAGAATAACGGCTGAACTCGCGATCGCCTTACGCCACCACCGGGAGGTCCAGATGTTCGCGACTGCGACGCCGACCGCAGCAAAGGAGCCCACGACCCACGCGTGAGTGTCGAGTTCCAGCGGCGTACCGAACAGATTGAGGAAGACTTCGCAGATGACGATGACCAGGACACCAGCTGCTGCGCCCCCGAGCGCTGAGAATGCGATCACCATGATCCATCGGCGTCTCCGGACCCAGGTGCTCGGCAATCCGTCGTCCGCTCGTCGCGCGGGTACACGGTGCGATGCAAGGTAGACCAACATCGCGAGACTCGCGACACCGAAAATGGCAACGATTGTCCCGTCTACGATATTGAGCGAAAGCAACGAACCCATAGTGCAACGGTCTCCCAGTGAGCGGACAAATTTAGCCGTGCAAATCATACGATGCAGCCATGAAAATTACCGTCACCGAAAGTTGTCTCTGCGGCGGCAGCGAATTTACCTCCCCCGAACTTTCTTCTGACGTTGTGCGTACCGTCATATATGATTCTGAATCGTATGGAAGTTCTTAACGAAATCCGGCGCGAGAATTCGCGAGTCGAAGAAATTACCGTTCAGTGATTCGTCGAATGAAGCACTTCAGGTCCAAGCCCCGCCACCGGAGTGCCCGCACCGGCGATCGAGGGCCCGCCGCGGACGCCGGCTCCATCAGCCTGCGGCCAAGTCGGGGACGACTGACCGCTGCCCTGTCGGTCATCGCTATCGGAGTGATCGGCGCGTCTATTGTGGCCTACAACTTCCCGATTTCGAGCCAACTCTCCGCGGCGGCGGGATCATCCACGGCATTGCGACGGGCAGTCCCAGGACCGGCGACATCCACCCCCCGTGACATCCACGAGGCCCAAACCAAACCAAGCGTCACGGGGACCTCGGGAGTCAGTGCAACGCCGGCAGCGATTGCCCCGAGCGTTTTACCGGCCGTCCCCTTGCGCGTGCTGACCATTGGTGACTCGATAATGAAGGGCTTTGGATTGAAGCCCGGCCAAGCGTGGCCCGAGTTGATTTCGCAACAGGATGGATGGTCTCTCAGCGCCCTCGCCTGTAACGGAGCTGGCTTTCTCGCGATCGGTGCCGCTGACGATTGCGATAGTAATTTCTCGTCGATCGTGAAGGGGGCGAGTGCGCTGCAACCGGATCTTGTAATTATCGAGGGCAGCAGTAACGATTTTGGAATGTCGAATTCCGCGCTCCTCGAATCGACCGTAAGCGCAGTATCCGATTTGCAAGCGAAGTTTCCTCGGGCGAAGATCGTGGGGCTGAGCGCAGTATGGGGTGACACGACCGTGCCGGATGAGATCGCTGAGATCAATTCGCAAGTGCAGCAGGCAATGACGCAGGTCGGCGGAACATACGTCGATCTCGGGCAACCGCTGAGTGGTCACCCCGAGCTCATGCAGGGCGACGACGTTCACCCGACGGCTGCCGGGCAACAAGTGTTGGCAGCTGCGGTCAAGGAAGCTCTCATCCCGGCCATCCAGGCCGCCACAGTTGCGGCGGCCGGTCAACCGTAACCGGCAGGCCGGACTGTTAGGGAAACTTGCCAGTCACACTCCGCGGTACCCCGCCGATCACCTCTTGTAGTCGCCGTTTAGCGCGCTGGGCTCGTCACGCTCCCCTCGCCTCCGCTTGAACGATGTAAGCCAGCCTGGCATTGAATCCCGGAGGGCTCGCAACCGGCATCATCGAACGCAAATGACCCCCATCATCCCATTGTCCTCGTGGTCGAGGATGTGGCAGTGGTAGACGGCGGTACCCGTGAAGTCCTCGAAAGCGATGCGCATCCGCGATTGGCTGTGGGCCGGCACGTTCACGACGTCCTGCCAGGTCGGCGTCTCCACAGAGTGACCGCCGATCTCGATCACTTGCATGGGCCAGACATGCAGATGGAAGGGGTGATCCATCGGGCTCGTGTTGACGATGGTCCACTCCTCAATCGCGCTGGCCGCCACGGACTGGTCGACGCGGGCTGCATCGAAGCCCCTACCGTCGATGGTGAATCGCATCATTCCGGAGCCCATCCCATCCCCGCCCATCCCGGCTCCGCCCATGGCGAGGATGAGGGTTCTCTTCCGGGCTATCTCGTCCGACCGGAGGTCCCGGGGAGTGGAGACCGGCGGGCTTGGCAACGGAGATGCCGCGGTCCCGGAGACGCGAAGCGTGGCAAGTCTGATTGTCTCGCTCGACTGTGAGGTTCCGCCCATCGTGCCTGCAGGGGAACCGCGATCCACGGGCAGCGCCTGGAGTACCGAGGAACCCGCCACCATGGTGACGAGAACATCGGCTCGGTTTCCGGGCGCCAGCGCGAGGGCATTCACCGGGCGGGGCATCCCGAACCGGCCGGAGTCGTTGCCGAGCAGCTGCAAGGATTGCCCGTCAAGCCGGAGATCGAGATAACGCGACGTGCAGGCGTTGACAATCCGCCAGCGTTCCCGATCTCCCGGGTGCGCCGTCATGGTCGCGTCGAGCTGGCCGTTCACCAGCACGGTAGAACCTTCCCGCCCACGCATCCGATCCATCTGCGATGTCGCCGCGATATTCCCGAACGCATCGAACGACAGGTCCGAGATGATCATGACTCTCTCGACTGTCGCGGGGATCGGCGTGAGGTCGTCAACGATGATCGCACCATAGAGGCCCCCGAACACCTGCTGAGCAGCCAGTCCATGGTGGTGCGGGTGGTACCAGAAGACCCCGGGAGGGTGGTCCTTCGGGATCTCGTAACGGTACTCCGCGGTTGTTCCCGAATCGATTCGGCGAAACACGTTGTCGCCCGAGCCCCTTGGGGACACGTGAAGCCCGTGGGTGTGGAGGTTCGTTGGATCATTCAGCCGGTTGGCGAGCGACACCGTCACTGTGTCTCCCGGGCGCACCCAGAGGGTCGGCCCCGGAAGGGAGCCGTTGTAAGTGAGGGCATTGACCGTCGTGTCGCCGATTTTCACCGGTGATTGGCTCGCGGCGAGATTTACTTCGAGACGGCCGTTCGCGCTGTGGAGCAGCTTCGGTTGCAGGAGCTCTGCGCCGTTCGAAGAACGGGCGATCGATCCAGCGTTCGTCGTCCATTCCCAGGCCAGCCCCGCGCATCCGGCGACCACGAACGCGGCTCCGACTCCGCCAAGGGTGAGGGCAGACCGCCGACTCATCGGCTCCATCAGGAGTCAAGTCCGAGAGCCGTCATACGCTCTCGATACTCCTCAGTGGTGAGTTCCCCCCGGGCGTAGCGCTCGTCCAGCATCTGCTTTGGTGACGGCGCACTGCCCGCAGGAGCAAAGGGAGTCAATGGCGTGTCGGTTCGAGGAGGGGTCTGCCTACGCACGAGAACGATGATGAGGATCACCACGCCGATGACGACCAGGACGCCGAAACCCCATGACCAACCGCTCATTCCGTAATTTCCCCACATCATCGTTTTGCCTCATTCCTGAATTGGCCTAATCGTGTTGGCTGTACCCGTTCCTACAGCCTTGTCGGGGGGCACGCGCACGCACAGGGCAGAAGGTCCTGATACTGAAGGGCCCATGCGTCGGAGTCGACGAGCACCTGCTCAGTATTTGGCTGCAGGTGAGAGGAGCATGGCTTCCCTCGGTAGCGCGCTGCTGTGAGCGACCGGCACTCGTCGATAGGTTTTACGGCCGTGCAGCGAGGCCAGATCGTCGTGTGCCCTGCTCGTGAGGAGGCGCGACCGACGTCAATAACTTACCCATCGAGGTCGTTGTCATCATGAGCGCGGTCCATCATCGCGTCGATGAGATCGCGTATGGGATTCTGATCGGTGAGGAATACCCAGGGGGCCTACAGCTTCGGGCCGTCATCATCCGAAGAAAAAGTGCTCTGGCGGATCGTGTAACGCGTGACATCACCGTTGAGGATCCGGCCGTGGTACTCGATTAGGTTGCTCGTGCGCAGATTGTCCGGCGAGGGGGCCAGGACGACGCTGTAGTTCGGCACCAGGCGAGTCTGAACGACCGGGCACCACCGGTACACCTTTTTGCCCGTCGCCCAGTCCGTTTCGGTTGCGGGGGCATTGCCGATGAGGATGCTGTAGGAACCCGACGGATCGAGCTCGATCGCTTGGTCGATGATTCGGTCTATGAACAATTGAAGTTGCACTGGTGGGCTCCTATCGTGAATTGTTTTCGGTCCTGGCCTCGGAGCTGTACGCCGCTGAGATGCGGGAGACGTGGCTGCGAGCGTGACTGACGGCCTTGTCGAGATCAGTGAAGAGGTGGTTCTGGTGTCGGAGGGAGGTGATCACGCCCACCCGCGTGGCCACTCTCAGGTGTTTGGCTTGAATGCCTTTGATGAGGACGGTGATGCCGCGACGTTCCAGCCCGTGAATCATTTCGGTGATGACACGCGCACCGGTCGCGTCGAGCACTTGGAGTTCGGACATGCGGATGATGACGACGGAGACATTGTCGATTCTCGTAACCCGTTCGAGCATGCGGTCTGCCGCTCCGAAGAAGAGTGCACCGTCGAGGCGGAATAGGGCGATGTGCTCGTCCTCGGGTTGAGTCGGAGTGGGCAGTTCCTCCCGATGAACCCCTCCGGACCTTGCCAGGTTTCGCAACGCGAAAAATGCGGCGACGGCGATGCCGATTCCGACAGCGACGATGAGGTCGACGGAGACGGTGATGATCGCGGTGACGATGAACACGACGGTATCTGAACGGGTTGATCCGATGACGCTGCGCACTGTAGAGACCGAGACCATTCGCGTTGCGGTCACCATCAGCACTCCGGAGAGGGCGGCGAGCGGGATCTGGGACACGACTCCGGTAGCGAGGTAGACGACTCCGAGGAGCACGATGGCGTGAACGATTGCAGCGAGTCGGGTGCGTCCTCCGGAGCGCAGGTTCACGGCGGTTCGAGCTATTGCACCGGTGGCCGGCATGCCGCCGAAAAATCCTGACGCGATCGATGCCAGGCCCTGGCCGACGAGCTCACGATCAGCGTCATAGGGGCCAGTGTCGGATATCGAGGCGGCCACCCGTGCGGAGAGAAGTGATTCGATAGAAGCCAAAGCCGCTACCGCCAATGCGGGTCCGACCAGTGCTTGCAGGGCGCCAGGGTCGAACAAGGGGAGCTGGGGGGTGGGGAGGGAACTCGGAAGCAGGCCGATTTTCGCAAGGGGAAGGGCGGTGACTGCAGCGATCACGGACACGACGATTATGGCGATGATCGAACCGGGAAGCTTCTTGTGAATGCGTGGGGCGAAGACCATGATCAGCGCGACGAGCGCGACCGAGGCTAGTGGCCAGGCCACGGTAGCGACATTCACGTGAGTCAACGATTGGACAGCCGAAATTAGCGCGTTGCTGCTCGACCCTGGGTGAGAGCCCACGGCCGCGGGAACTTGCTGGAGGAAGATAATCACAGCAATTCCGAGTGTGAATCCTTCGATTACCGGCCAGGGAATGTAGGAGACGATACGGCCGAGTTTCGCGGCACCGGCCCCGAGAACAACGATGCCGGCTATCAGGCTGACTGTGGCAACCGCCCCGACTCCGTGGGAGGCGACAATCGGTCCGAGAACGACCACCATTGCTCCGGTCGGCCCGGAGACCTGAATGTTCGAACCGCCAAAGACGGCGGCGACAATTCCGGCGACGATCGCGGTGATCAAGCCAGCTTCTGCGCCCGCGCCGGAGCTGACACCGAACGCGAGAGCCAACGGCAATGCAACAATGCCAACGGTGATCCCAGCAATGATGTCGCCGCGCCAGGTGCGGGTGACTGAGCGATAGTCCGCCCAGCTGGGGAGGAGGGATCGGACGTATCCCGCGATCCTCATGCTGTGCTCGAGGGCGGGTCTTGGAGTTCGGCGTGTGGTGCGACGTCGGCCATGCTCACCGTCGACGCCAGCTGCTGCTGGGTTGTTTGGAGAATCTCGACCAGCAAGGCGCGAGAGATAGAGAGCAAGTCGGCGACCTTGGGGTAGGCGAGCCGGTAGAAGACCTGGCTCGCACGCCGTTCCGCAACGACGAGGTTATGGCGGCGAAGGACCGAGAGGTGCTGCGAGAGGTGGGAGGCTTCCAGGCCCGTGTCGGAAAGCAAATCTGTCACGGACACGTCACCCGCCCCGGCGAGAACCTCTAGCACTCGAACACGCACCGGGTGGGCCAGGCCCTTGAACAGGTTGGCCTTTACCTCGTAGAGCGGACGATGCACATCGGAGTATTCAGACAGGGGTCCACGACTCCCCGGGCTGACAACATCATTTAGCCGCCCGGCTTCCCGCGAAGAGCTCCTCGTAATCAATGAATTCATAAATTTATCATATCGTAAATTAATCGTAAATTATGGGCGGTGCCCCTCAGCGGCTGAATCTGTCACTGCCAATGCGCCGCTTCCGATCGGCGCAAGGCGCAGGCGTGCCGGGCGGGTGAAGCCCGGTGGCAGGACGGGTAGCCAGATCGCTGCGTGCGACGGGAGCAGGTTCCCTGGCTTTGGCGGTGGAGTCGCGCGCTCCGGCTTCTCTTCGGGGCATCCGGATCCCGTGTCCTTCCTGCCTCGGCCTACGTGGAGCATCGGATGCCAGTGCCTCAGGTCTTTCGCGCCGTTCGCCGCGGCACCGCGCCGTTGAATGTGTTCGATCTTGACGAGGTCGCGGGCCACTTTGCTGGCTTTGGAGCACTTGCTCGCCGTCGCTCCCGCCAGCTCGCTCGCCCAGAGCGTGTCGTGCAGCCGCTGCCCGTGGCCGCCGGCGACACCGCTGGCAGCCTGGGGTCGGCCTGTATTGGGGGCCAGCAAGGGAACCTTCACGAGCACGTCATCGTGCACCGCTCGGTTCTCTATGATTACTGCTCAACCGAACGCGGATTGGGCGGGCGCCTCCCGGGCCCGTATTCTTTCCGACCGTCTTCCGGGGGATCCGCTACCTGCGCATCGCCTTCGACTCGCCGGAGACACGCATTTCCATACTCGGCGACACTTCATTTTTCGGCCTTCAAGCATTCGGCCGCAGGCTCACGGCACTCGATTCGCCGTGAGGGGCTCGGCTGGTATAGTCGTCAAGTTGGGTTCAACCCGACGCATGCGCCCGTAGCTCAGCGGATAGAGCAATTGACTACGGATCAATAGGTCGGGGGTTCAAATCCCTCCGGGCGCACCAAAAATAACGGGCCTGACCAGCGTTTCTTTTGAAATGCGGTCGGGCCTGTTGTGCTTTCTGCCCACATCCTGCCCACACTTCACAGCGTATTGGGTTGAATTTCGTCCGATATTTGGCGCTTGCCGGATAGGTGAGCCCAGTGTTTGTCTGGGTTTCGGTTCATCCGGCGGAACTGACCAATTGACCTCTGAGCAGTAGGTCACGGGATAAATCCGATTGGTCACGCCCTCCGCGTAGGAGATTTCTCGTATGCCCATTGAATCCGGCACCCCTTGGCGCCAGTTACACGTTCTGAATCGGGAGCTGCAGGTACGACGCGTGCTCGCCTCCCGTGTGAATCACGTGCTGGCCAGCATTGGCGCCGACGTACTCGCGGATGCCAGGCATCAACGTTCCGAGGAGATTTGCGGAGCTGATGATGAAGCGCAGCTGCTCCCCGGCATGGAACGCGAGGCCGATCGGCAACAGTTCGATCTCGACGTTCACGATCTGTTCCGGGGCGAGCTTCTCGACGCGATCGAAAGTGTGGGCGGGCACATCCTCGGTTGACAGGGCCTCGTCCAGGTTGCGGGCAGACACTCGCAGCCGACCGTCCGAGCCCTTGTACCGCAGGATTGTGGCCCCGTGATCCGTGAGATCGTGCGCAATGGCGCTCTGGTTGGGGACGGTGAAGGCTTGCAGTGGCGTCCCCCAGGCGTCGAGCTTCTGCACGAGTACGAAGAGGTCCATATCGTCGGACCCACGCGCTTCAACCCAGAGGTTCGCTTTCGGGTAGCCGACCATCACGGTCTCCTTGTCGAACCGCGTGATGAAGGACACGGCGTTGGGATTCGACGCCACATCGTAGGCGGTAGACAACTGTGCGCCGGGCACCTCGGTGGCAAGCGTGCGGGTGGGGCCGTCGAGGTAGTACTTCGTGGACGTTACGTCCTTCGGCGGGAAGGAGTCAGCGGCCAGCCCGACTTGATCGCCGCCCTGCAGATCGAGAACCGAGTACCGCACGCACGGCGTCTCCTCCCAGCCGTTCTCCTCATTTTTGAGGTAGTGGTCGAAGAATCGGCGCAGGTCCTCGACATTCACTTCGTCGTAGTAGTCGGGCCATTCCTGGCCGTTGTGGATACGCAGCCACTTGCTCTCGGATGCGATCCGGCGCCAGGCACGGAAGGTGCCCGCGGTGTGGAGGGTGTTTGAGTAGCTGGCCACGACGTACGCCGGCACGGTGATCTTCTCGAACTCCGGGATCTTGTTCTCCCACAGTTTATTGATCTGGGGGTAGCGCTCCACCTCGGCGAGGATGTCCTCCTTCTCGTTCTTGCCGAAGAAGCTGCCGTCCTGAAGCTGCTTGGCGAACCCCGTGTCAGGCATTCCCCCGCGCATCACGAGATCGCGGTACACGTCGCTGACGCCCTCCCACGGGTTGATCGCTGCGAGGTGCGGGGGCTGCTCAGCGGCGGTGAACCACTGCGACACTGCAAGGTAGGAAGTTCCGCTCATGCCGACCTTGCCGCTGCACCATTCCTGCTCGGCCAGCCATTCGACCACGTCGTAGCAGTCCCGGCCTTCCTGCCGGTCCCACAACACACTGTTGCCGTCGGAATCGATGACACCGCGGATGTCGGGGTTGCAGATCGCATACCCCTGAGCGCACCAGTAGGCGGGGTCGGGTGCCTCGAACTTCTCGAGGCCGGAGACCGCTGCGTTGCTCAGGCCGACCAGGCCGAAAACACCCATCACGCTCATCGAGGTCCCCTGGCCCTTGCCGTACGGGCTCCATGCCACGATGACCGGTACCTTCTTGGTGCCGGCGGGACGGAATACGTCGACGTAGATCGTCACTCCGTCTCGGAGGGTGACGGCGACATCCTTCTCGAAGACGATGTCGACGGGCAGCGGCAGAAACTGTGGCGCGATCTGGAAGCCGGCCTCAAGAGTTTGGGTTCCCGGCCCGAATGCCGTCAGCATTCCGGACCGGCCGGGCGGCAGGGGCTGTGATGCGGTGTAGATCTTCAGGCCTTCGCTCATGATGAGCTCCTTCTCTCCGTGGCTGAGGAGCCAACTCTTGGAACGCAGTGCGATGGTACGCCGATTGCACGTGAAACTCAACGCTTGTTGATATAAGTTCTGCTCGGTAGAATCGACTCATGGCCAAGGACACAATTTCCCTGTCCGCTCCGAAACGGCCGGGACGACGACCGGGCTCTAACCAGACTCGCCAGCTCATCCTGAATGCTGCCCGCGGCCGCTTCTCCGAGGACGGTTACGCCGGAACCACCATCCGAGGAATTGCCTCGGACGCCGGAGTCGACTCGTCGCTCGTTATGCAGTTCTTCGGGTCCAAAGAAGATCTGTTCGGGGCCGTCATGTTGATCACTCCACACGCGCTGTCCCGCTTCGCTGAAGCCTTCGACGGCCCCGAAGCCGGTGTCGGTGAACGAGTAGCTCGCGCCTTCCTCGGCATTTGGGAGGGTGATCCTGCGGACTCCGAGCCGCTACTCGCAATGCTGCGCGGCGCCATGGGCAACGAGCAGGCCGCGACTCAACTGCGCGAGTTCCTTGAGGCTCGAATCACCGAGTTGCCGGCTGCGCGACGCGACGACAAGGGGGAGTCCGCCCTTCGAATCGCACTCGCGTCGTCGATGCTCGTTGGTGTCACGGTCGGGCGTCGCATCGTGCGTGTTCCCGCTCTCGCCAACGGGAGTGCTGAGGCGCTCATCCATCTGCTCGCACCGGCCCTGCAGTCGATCCTCGGTGACCCTGATCGGTAACCGTCATTTTGCCGAGCGGGAGCGAACCGGTCGAGAGTCGTAATTCCAGCGACGCTGTGCGGCTACTCGCCGGCCATGAGCCGCCCATGGTTCTCCGCGGTCGGCCGGGCCCTACTCAAAACCAGATGATGCATGATGAGGGAGATGTTTACTCCCACCCGAACTGCCGGCCTTGAAACCCTCGCCCTGTTTGTCCCTCATGCAGGGACGGATTACACGCGAGACCGCAACCATGACACTGGACCCTCCCGTGACAACGTCTCCGGTCTCTCCCCGTACCTCCGCCACAGGCTCCTGACCGAGCGGGAAGTGGTCTCGGCTGTGCTCGAGCAGCATCGGTTCGGCGCCTGCGAGAAATTCGTGCAGGAAGTCTTCTGGCGTACCTACTGGAAGGGGTGGCTGGAGCAGAATCCCGAGGTGTGGCGGCGGTATCGCCGTGACGTGGTAGAAATTGGGCTCGCCGGCGGCACACAGTCCGGTGACTACCGCGAAGCCATCGCTGGGCGCACCGGCATTGATGCGATGGATGCGTGGGTACACGAGCTTGTGGATACCGGCTACCTGCACAACCACACCCGCATGTGGTTTGCGAGCATCTGGATCTTCACGCTCGGCCTGCCCTGGCAACTCGGCGCGGACTTTTTCTACCGCCACCTTCTTGATGGGGATGCCGCCTCCAACACGCTTTCCTGGCGGTGGGTTGCCGGGCTCCAGACCGCCGGAAAGACCTATCTGGCGACGGCATCGAACATTTCCCGTTACACCGAGGGCCGGTTCTCGCCATCGGGACTCGCCACGTCGGCACGAGCGCTCGTCGAGGAGCCACTGCCGTCGCGGGCGCCGATTGCTCCCGCCGAGTCCACCCCATTGGGCGCCCGAGTGGGGCTGCTGCTGCACGAAGAGGATCTGGACGCGGCAAGCCTGCGCGCCGAGTATTCCTGGTTCGATTCGAACAGCCGACTCGTCGCTATCGCCGGATCCGCCGATCCCGACGAGCGCTCGCCCTCCGGCGCCTCGGATGCAGTCCGTCGATTCACGGCATCAGCCCTGGATGACGCCGCCATTCGGGCGTTGGACTCTCTCGGGCGGCCGGCGAGAGTGCTGCCCGACGCACTTTCCTCTACGGTTCTGCAGTGGGCCGAATCTGAGCGTCTCGATGCGGTGGTTGTGCCTTACGCTCCGGTTGGCCCGGTGCAGGAACGGATGCTGACGCTCGGAGCCGTTCTTGCCTCCGAGGGAGTGACGCCCACGACCGTCAGGCGGCGCTGGGACACACTCGCTTGGCCACACGCCGCGCGCGGGTTCTTCCCGTTCCGTGAGCGTATTCCTGAACTGCTGCGTCAGCAGGGCTTGTAAACCCGGAAAATTTATCTCGGGCGACAGGATCAGTCATGTCGTGCTTCGGAGGCAATAAAATAAGCTTCGGCAGACTCGCGCAGTTGCCGACGGGTTAGCAAGAGGCCTGGGTGTGGGCTCCCGCTCCTCGAGACACTCTGTGGATTGAGCTTCAGCGTCGGGGGTTGATTGTGCAGCCCGAAGAACTCCGGAGCGACCCGTGAGGGCACCGTCCGGAGCGGTCGGAATGACATCGAATCGCGGGTGTGAGCTCTCGTTGGGTCACTCACGGTGAACGTCATCTGGATTCGCGTTCGATCGTCCCGACAACCCAGAGATGACAATCTATGCTTGCGACATCGTCAGGGTGAGGAGTCAAATGAGTGAGAAGCACACTGTCCTGTTCGTGTGTATCCATAACGCGGGTCGCTCGCAAATGGCCGCTGGCTATTTGCAGGAACTCTCTCGAGGCGCCGTCGAGGTGCGCTCCGGTGGGTCCGAGCCGGGGGATCAGATCAACCCGATAGCGATCCAGGCGATGGCCGAGGAGGGCATCGACATCTCGCAGGCGGTGCCCCAGCTCATGACGACCGAGCGAGTCGAGGACTCAGACGTGGTCATCACGATGGGTTGCGGTGACGTGTGCCCGATCTTCCCCGGAAAGCGCTATGAGGACTGGGAGCTGACTGACCCGAAGGGCAAGTCGATCGACGAGGTCCGCCTTATCCGCGACGACATCAAGGCGCGTGTTCAGGCACTCCTGGCCGAACTGCTGCCCGCCACGATCTGATCGGCCTCGCCGCGACTGACTTCAGCGAACTGCGAGCACTCGGCGGTCACGCCCATCTCGCCAGCAAGCCGACCCGTTTCGCGACGGATCGACTGGCTTCGCTTGCGCAATCGAAGGGTTCCATCGACCACTCTGTGCCCGAGGTTCTGTTCGTGTGTGAGCAGAATACTGGTCGCTCTCAGATGGATGCGGTGCTGACGAACCTGCTCTGAGACGGTGCCGCGCAGGTTCGCCGGCCGGTTTGAGCCCAGGTCCTCACGATCCGGACAGGCTCTCCGTGATTCCGGGCGGATCTTGGAGAAACTTCATAGCCGTCTCAACAGCAACCAGAGCCGCCACAGCAACCGGTCTCGCAACAGGAGCAGGTTCCTAAATGCGGATCGTGGGCATGGTGTTCTCCTTCTCGGTCAGGCAGAACCTGATTGGAGTGGGAGATTGGCAGGGGGGTCCAGCTGGATTGCGACAGCGGCGCGCGGCAGTCGGACGAGACATCATCCGGCACGGGGAGAGCTTTGGGCACGCTCACAGCACGACAGTTATTTGATGTCTATCGAATATGCATCGTGAAACGCACTGAGGTCGTCACATGATGTCCTGGCGGCACAGTGCCTAATTGTTCTTCCCAGGGAGGGCACATCCGGCGTAAGTTCTGCACGCCAGCGACAATGATCTTCGCGCCCGCCTGCGGACCGGACCATCAGCGGGCGACAATTTAGACCGTTGTGTCGAACACCGGGAGATTACAATTCGATTCAGCTCGTTGCCGCCCTCGCTCCTCGCCACGCAGCGACGGCGGACCACCCCAGGAACAGAAATAAGAGCACGATGCTCGCGGTCGTGGCTCCCGGCGTGAACTGGGCTACCCCCGCAGAGATCGCGACAACAACGAAGCCAATGCGGCGGATCTTTCCCGACGCGGCACACTGGGTCACGACGACGACGAGGATTGCGGCAGCAATGGTGTACGCAGCGAAATTTGCTTCATAAGTCACACTCAAAAATATCGACAGTGCACATCTTCAGCTGACAATCCATAGCCGAATCGACATCGCGTACTTCTGCCGGTCGCGCAGCTGTTCAACCGCGATGACTTCCGATTCCGAATCGACAGGCCGCCATAGGCATCCCACCGAGCGCTCAGGGCAGGGGGCCGCGCCGCGCGAATGCCCCCGCGAAGAGGGCGTGTAGCAGGGGCAGCGCAGACACAGCCATCAGGACGGTTCCAAACACAACATCCTCGGCACGAAGCAGGATGCCGCCAATCAGCAGCGCAGCGAACAGGATGGACGAGATGAGTTGCCGCCCCGTTCGCGCGAGTCCGCTCATCCGGCGCTCGAGCCGCGGGGATTGCACCGAGATTTCGCCCGCCTCGATGCGCGTCGTCAGGTTGTCGAGTCGCTGGGGTAGCCGGGCGATGAGGCCGCCGACCGACACGACCTGCTTCCCGACCTGCTGGAGCAGGTTGCCACCTTCCGCCCGGATCAGCTTGGTGGAGTACGGCTCGACAGCATCCCAGATATTGAAAGTGGGGTCGAGCGAACTGCACATCCCAGAGGTCAGCGACATCGCGCGCACGATGAGAAGGAAGTTTTCCGGAAGCTGGAACGGCAGCGAGCGCACCAGATCACCGAACTCTACGGCGAACGCGCGGAACTCGCGCGGGTCGACCTCCTGCAATTCGGCGAAGCCCATCCCGCCGAAACGGGCGAACAGCTTCGTCATCGCTCGCTCGAGTTCTGCGGTGTCGGCGGACGGCAGCAGCACACCTACCTCGCGGATGCCATCCACCATTCCCTTGCCGTCGCGGGATGCGGCCGCGATGACCAGCTTGCGAAGGCCCTGGCGCAGGGCTTTCGGCACTTCGCCCATCATCCCGAAGTCGATGAAAGTGAATTTCCAGGCTGGGGTT
>JANYIZ010000191.1 GCA_025408445.1 Frigoribacterium sp.
TCACCTCGGCGAGTACCCGTCGTTGACCGCGGCGTCAGCTGCGGTCGCCAAGCAAGTTGGTGTCGGCCATGAAACCCTCCGCCGGTGGGTGTTGCAATCCCAGGTCGATGGTGGCCTGCGTGGTGGTGCCACGACCGAGGAGCTGGCTGAGATCAGAAAACTCAAGGCCGAGAACCGGCGGCTCCGTGAGGACGTCGATATCCTGCGCGCGGCGACGACTTTCTTCGTGGGGGAACTCGACCCCCGCAACCGTTGATGGCTGGATTTCATCGAGACGATGAGGCCTGAGGATTACGCGTCTCGAGTCGATCTGTCGGGTTCTGCGTGAGCAGGGCTGCCTGGTCGCCGCACGAACCTACCGAGCCTGGCGACGGCAAGGTCCGGCAGCTAGGACGATCACCGACGCTCACGTCAGAGATGCGGTCCGATCCGCCGTGTGGACGACTGATGCCCACGGCCGGCGGAAGATGACTCCCGAAGGACTTTATGGTCGGCGGAAAATGACCGCTTTGCTGCACTGGACTACGGATCCGGGACTGCTGTCGAGTGGCCGCCGCGATAAGAGCATCCGGACCACGATCCCGGCGAACGATGGCAAACGTGCTGGCGATCTGCTCGACCGTGACTTCACCGCGCCGGCCCCAAACCGGGTTTGGGTGACCGATTTCACCTACGTGTGAGCCTGGGCCGGATGGCGTTGTGGGAACGAGGTCGAGAGGGCCACCCCGCCGTCACCGGCGAGCTGATCCATCACAGCGATGCCGGGTCGCAAGCCGTATTCGACCGGCCAATACGCGTCGATTCGGCTGACCGATCTTCTCGCTCTCGAGGAGATCCTGCCCTCGATCGGGCCTGCTGTCGGTTTGATTGACCGAGTACCGTGCCCCATGGTTTGGTCGGCCGCAACGGCCTGAGGATCGGGCTTCTCCTGAGGGGCTTCACCCATCCCGCGACCCTTCCCGGTCGAGTTCCGAAGCTGAGCCGTCGCGCTCGCCCGTGCCGGCAAGCACATCACTACTGACGTCGTTGAACTCGGCATCACCACTGCCGCGATCCATAACCGGCTCCGGCAGGTCCAGATCGACCGGGGCGAACGCCCCGGGATCACGACGCCAGAGAGCATCGAGCTGGCGAAAGCGAACAAACGCATTGGGCAGCTCGAGCTTGCTCATCGTGAGATAGCTGCCAAGTCTGTCGATCACGGCCCGCAGCACGCTGCAACTGCGTCTGCAACGTCATCGGATGAACGCTGAGGTCTTGCGTGATTCGCTCCATCGCCACACCAGATTCACGGTTCCTCGCGACGAGCACGACGTCGTCACGGAACTTACTCGGATAGGGCTTAAC
This sequence comes from Frigoribacterium sp., assembly GCA_025408445.1. Lineage (GTDB taxonomy): Bacteria > Actinomycetota > Actinomycetes > Actinomycetales > Microbacteriaceae > Lacisediminihabitans. The sequence goes on from JANYIZ010000191.1 coordinate 1,348, forward strand.
CACGATGTTCTCCTTGAAGGCCACCCTCCCGGGCAAGCCAAAATGTTACCTAACCGTGCAGCAGACCGTTCCGCTGGTCACAGCTTCTGTTCCTTGCGATCGACCGACTGGGGCCAGATCCGCTCGACATTATCGAGCTGCCTCGGGACAGAACCACTGTGCTTGGACGCGAGATTCAACTCTGATGAGGGCGGGCCATCACGTTCGCGCAGTCTGCTGCGTTGTCGTGTCCCGATCGAGTTTGAGACAATGAGTATGGCCGTCAACGCCGCGTGAAGTCACTAACCCACCGAGTCAATTGAGCTCGGGACAGACCCCATTGAAGAGGCACCATTTCTAAGCCATCTCGACCAAGCGGCGCGGCCATGCCGTCGGATCTCGCTATTTCGCGCGCTGTGGCCCGTCGTCCACTCGAAGAAGTTGCAGCCGACATGGGCATCGGACCACACCTGCTCGAGCCATACGGAAGCGCAGCGTCAAAGATCTCCCTCGATGCGATCGATGAGCTCCGTGACCGTCCGCGGGCCAAGTATGTCGTCGTCAGCGCAATCACGCCGACTCCACTTGGGTCGGGCAAGACGACCACCGCGATCGGGCTCGGTCAGGGCTTCCGGCACATCGACAAGCTCGGGATCGTCGCCATCCGTCAGCCGTCGATGGGGCCGGTGTTCGGTATCAAGGGCGGAGCCGCTGGTGGCGGCTACGCCCAGGTGGTGCCGATGGAGGCACTCAACCTGCACCTGACCGGCGACATGCACGCTGTTACCGCGGCCCACAATCTCTTGTCGGCGATGATCGGCAACCATATCCACAAGGGAAACCGTCTCGGGTTCGATCCCCACGAGATCACCTGGCGGCGCGTCCTCGACGTCAACGACCGCGAGCTGCGCAACATCATCACCGGGCTCGGCAGTCCTGACAACGGCAATCCGCTGCAGACCGGTTTCGACATCTCTGCAGCGAGCGAGGTGATGGCGTTGTTGTCGCTATGCACTTCGTTGCGGGATCTCCGTGAGCGGATGGGAAGAATCGTCGTCGGCTACAACGGCGATGGCGATCCGGTGACGGCGGAGATGCTCAAGGTGGCCGGCGCCATGACGGTGATGCTCAAGGATGCCATCAAGCCGAACCTGATGCAGACCGTGGAGCAGACGCCAGTCCTCGTTCACACGGGCCCATTCGGGAACATCGCCACCGGCAACTCCTCGGTCGTCGCCGATCTGATCGGTATCCATTCTGGCGACTACCTCATCACCGAGGCGGGCTTCGGAGCAGACATCGGCGCGGAAAAGTTCTTCAACATCAAGTGCCGTGCCTCTGGCCTGACGCCGGATGCTGCCGTCATTGTCGCGACCGTGCGTGACCTGAAAACTCACTCGAGCAAGTACCGGGTCGTCGCCGGCCGGCCGCTGCCACCGGAGATGCTGGCCGAGAATCCCGACGACGTCCTCGCCGGGGCGGTGAATTTACGCCAGCAGATCGCCAACATCCGACGGCACGGAGTTACGCCGGTCATTGCGGTGAATGCATTTCCGACCGACTATGACAGTGAACATCGGGCGATCATGGACATCGCGGCAGAGGAAGGTGTGCGGGTGGCAATCAGCCATCACTTCACCGAGGGCGGCAGGGGTGCGGTCGAACTCGCCGAGGCAGTCACGGAGGCATGCACTGAGCCGTCGAGCTATCACCGGCTCTATCCCGACGAACTCCCCCTAGTGGACAAGATCGATCTGATTGCGCGCGAGATGTACGGCGCGGATGGTGTGGACATCTCGCCGCTGGCCGCTCGGCAACTCGACAAGTACGAGCGGGCGGGCTACGGCAGCCTGCCGGTGTGCATCGCCAAGACCCACCTGTCCCTGTCGGCCGACCCCAACATCAAGGGAGCACCCACCGGGTGGCGACTGCCGGTCCGCGAGGTCCGTGCGTCGATCGGAGCCGGGTTCATCTATCCCATCTGTGGCGACATGCGCACCATGCCCGGTCTCTCGTCTGCTCCGGCGGCCGAACACATCGACATCGACGACAACGGCGAGATCGTCGGGTTGTCCTGATGGGTGGATGCTGTTAGGCGGATGGGGTGGGGTGACCGGTGACGCTGTGATCCGTGACCGGCCGCGAGTTTTGGTCCACTCGTTCGAGCTTCCGGGCACGGTGTCTGCGTCGCT
>JANYIZ010000192.1 GCA_025408445.1 Frigoribacterium sp.
TGCGGCCTACGGGTTCGCCTGGATGAACTTCCGTGGCAAGAACTGGATGTTCATCGGGGTGTTCGCGCTTCAGATCGTGCCACTGCAGATGGCTCTCGTGCCCCTCTTGAGCCTCTTCTCCCGAGGCTTGAGCATCGGCGATGTGCAGTTGTTCTCCGGGTTGAACGCGAGTGGCTCTTATACCCAGGTCTGGATCGCTCACACGATCTTCGGGCTCCCTCTCGTCATTTTCCTGCTCCATAACTTCATTGCGGAGTTACCCGCAGAGCTGATCGAGGCAGCGCGCGTGGATGGGGCAGGGCACGGGCAGATCTTCTTCCGGATTGTGCTCCCGCTCACCATGCCGGCGATTGCGTCGATTGCGATCTTCCAGTTCCTCTGGGTCTGGAACGACCTGCTGGTGGCACTGGTCTTCGCTGACGGTCAGGTTGCACCGATGACGAAGTTGCTCGCGGAGATCACCGGTGGGCGCGGCCAGGACTGGCAACTCCTGACCTCGGGAGCATTCATCTCGATCCTCGTTCCATTGATCGTGTTTTTCGCGCTCCAGCGGTTCTTCGTGCGCGGCCTGCTCGCGGGTAGCACCAAGGGTTGACACATCCGCTCGCGCGCCGCTGTGGCATCGGCGTGAGGGTCCGGGCTCCCACCGCGAGCGAGTTTCGCCGAGGGCGAATCCGCACGGGAGTATCAGCGTGCGTGCGTAAAGTGATCGAGTGAGCGGAATGCACGGCGGAAGCACCCCGGTGGGGCGAATGGGCAAGCAGCGCACCCGCATCAGCGGCTCCGATGCTGATGCCCAGAAGGCCGAGAATGCGGATGCCCCGCGCATCCCCGACCTGCTCGCCCGCATCGCCCAACTGTTCCAGCCTCACCGTCGGGCGCTCGGAGTCACGGCGGTGCTGGTGATCATCAGCGCCGGACTCACCGTGGTGCCCCCGCTGCTCACCCGGCAGGCCTTCGACGTCGGCCTGTTCCCGCCCTCAGGCCGACCGAACTTCCCGGTGCTCCTTGAGATTGTCGGTCTGATGATCGTGATCTACGTCGCATCCGCGGGCCTCGGAGTCTGGCAGACCTTCCTCACCGCCACGGTCGGCAACCGGGTGATGGGCGCGCTGCGGGTGCGGCTGTTCGGGCACCTCCAGAAGATGGAACTCGCGTTCTTCACGCGGACCAAGACCGGCATCATCCAGTCCCGGCTGCAGAATGACGTTGGCGGTGTCGCGAGCGTGCTGACCAATACGGTGGCGAGCGTGCTCGGAAACACGGTGACGGTCGCGGCTGCCTTCGTGAGCATGCTGGTGTTGTCATGGCAGCTCACGATCGTGGCGGTGATCCTCATGCCGATCCTCGTGATCGCCCAACGCCGGGTAGGGCGGGTGCGCGCGAAGATCGCCACCAAAACGCAGGAGTCACTCAGCGACATGACCGCGATTACGCAGGAGACCCTGTCGGTATCCGGCATCCTGTTGGCCAAGAGCTTCAACCAGCAGGCGACGGAGGTCGCCCGCTACAGCGACGAAAACGATAACCAGATCCGGCTGCAGGTGCGCGAGCAGATGAGTGGCCAGTGGTTCTTCGCGATGGTACAGATCTTCCTCGCCATCATTCCTGCTGTGATCTACCTCTGCACTGCCTGGCTGCTTTTTCACAATGTCGCGGTCACGGCCGGCACGATTGTCGCCTTCACCACCGTGCAGGCACGGCTCATGTGGCCGCTGCTCGGACTCATGCGCGTGGCCCTCGACCTGCAGACTTCGCAGGCGTTGTTCTCCCGTATTTTCGAATATCTCGACCTGCATCCCGCGATCTCGGATGCGCCGAACGCGCATCCGGTCGATAGCGCCAAGCTGGGGCGTGTGCAGTTTGAGAACGTCGTCTTCTCCTATCCGGACTCGGGGGATGACACCCCGCCCACCCTCAAGGGCGTCTCGTTCTCGATCGAGCCCGGCCAGTTTGCGGCCTTCGTCGGGCCATCGGGAGCCGGAAAAACCACGGTGTCCTACCTCATCCCGCGTTTCCACGACGTCACCGGCGGCCGAATTCTGTTTGCCGGCACTGACGTGCGTGAGCTCGAGCAGGACTCTCTGGTGGCGAACATCGGCATCGTGAGCCAAGAGACCTACCTCTTTCACGCCACGATCGCGGAGAATCTGCGTTACGCAAAACCGACGGCCACGGACGCCGAGCTCGAGCGGGCGGCGCGGGCGGCTAACATCCACCAGACCATCGCCTCGTTCCCGCTGGCCTACGACACCGTGGTGGGCGAGCGGGGTTACCGGCTGAGCGGCGGCGAGAAGCAGCGCATCGCTATCGCCCGTGTTCTGCTCAAAGATCCACGAGTGCTGATTCTCGACGAGGCCACCAGCGCCCTCGACTCGATTTCTGAGCGAACAGTGCAGGAGGCCCTTGATACGGCCTCGGCCGGTCGAACCACGATTGCCATCGCACACCGACTGTCCACGATCGTCTCGGCCGATGTGATCTTCGTGGTCGATGGTGGGCGGATCGTGGAGCAGGGCACTCACGCAGAGCTCACCGCCGCCGATGGTGTGTACGCCCGCCTGTACCAGCAGCAGGTGGCGCAGCGCTGATTAACCCGCAGGGGCCCGCAGGGCTCGCTGGTAAGTTGGGGGCACTATGAAGTTCGCCAATAGCGTGATCGACCTTGTCGGCAATACTCCCCTCGTGAAGCTCAACCGGGTGACGGATGGCATCGCCGCCACCGTTCTCGTGAAGGTGGAGTACCTGAACCCCGGCGGGTCGTCTAAAGACCGCATCGCGACGCGCATCATCGATGCTGCGGAGCGGGACGGCCTGCTGAAACCC
>JANYIZ010000193.1 GCA_025408445.1 Frigoribacterium sp.
CAAAGAGGTCGTCTATTACCTCGTCGGTCGTAAGGCGGCGGCGTACTTCGCCTTTCGCAAGCGTGCCGCGGAACAGATCTGGACCGGAGGCACCGAGAAGCCCGAGTTCGAGACGGCACAGACGATCGGGGAAACCCTCGTCGCGAAGTTCATCCAGCCGGCAAACGAGGGTGGGGTCGACGAGATTCATATCGTCTACAACCGTTTCGTGAGCGTCGTGACCCAGGTGCCGGAAGTCGTTCGGTTGCTGCCGCTCGAGGTCGTGGAGGGAGTAGAGGCTCCCGGTGACAACGAGGTGCTTCCGCTCTACGAGTTCGAGCCCGAGGTTGGCGACGTTCTGGATGCACTGCTGCCGGTCTACATCGAGAGCCGCATCTTCAACGCGATGCTCCAGTCCGCGGCATCCGAACATGCGGCCCGACAGCGAGCGATGAAGTCGGCCAGCGACAACGCCGACAAGCTGATCACCACATTCACCCGGCTGGCCAACAACGCCCGCCAGTCAGAGATCACCCAGCAGATTTCCGAGATCGTCGGCGGCGCCGACGCACTCGCGGTCAAGAAGTAAGCGCTGTAGCGCTCAGAAGAAGCCAAGGAGAATCGAGAAGCACATGACTATCACAGCCCCTGCTGACCAAGCCACGGTTCAGCCAGCCGGAATCGGACGCATCGCCCGGGTCACCGGCCCCGTCGTCGACATCGAGTTTCCACACGACGCCATTCCCGGTATCTACAACGCCCTGAAGACCACGGTCACCATCGGCGAGGACTCCAACGAGATCACGCTCGAGGTAGCCCAGCACCTCGGTGACGACCTCGTTCGCGCGATCGCCCTGAAGCCCACCGACGGTCTCGTGCGCGGCCAGGAGGTGCGCGACACCGGTGGACCGATCACGGTCCCCGTCGGAGACGCCACCAAGGGCAAGGTATTCAACGTCATCGGCGAGGTGCTCAATGGTGAGCCCGGCGCAACTTACGAGTGGGCCGACCGCTGGTCGATCCACCGCGAGCCCCCGCCCTTCGACCAGCTCGAGTCCAAGACCGAGCTCTTCGAGACCGGCATCAAGGTCATCGACCTGCTCACGCCCTACGTTCTCGGTGGAAAGATCGGCCTCTTCGGAGGTGCCGGGGTCGGCAAGACCGTGCTCATCCAGGAGATGATCCAGCGCGTCGCGCAGGATCACGGAGGAGTGTCCGTGTTCGCCGGAGTGGGGGAGCGCACCCGTGAGGGTAACGACCTCATCGCCGAGATGGAAGAGGCGGGCGTCTTCGACAAGACGGCCCTCGTATTCGGCCAGATGGATGAGCCGCCGGGGACGCGTCTTCGCGTCGCACTCTCGGCCCTCACGATGGCGGAGTACTTCCGCGATGTGCAAAACCAGGATGTGCTGCTCTTCATCGACAACATCTTCCGGTTCACGCAGGCCGGTTCCGAGGTCTCCACGCTGCTCGGGCGCATGCCGTCCGCGGTGGGGTACCAGCCGACCCTCGCCGACGAGATGGGCATCCTCCAGGAGCGAATCACGTCGACCCGTGGACACTCGATCACCTCACTGCAGGCGATCTACGTGCCCGCTGACGACTACACCGACCCGGCACCGGCAACCACCTTCGCGCACCTCGACGCGACGACCGAGCTGAGCCGCGAGATCGCGTCGCAGGGCCTGTACCCGGCCGTCGACCCGCTCACCTCGACCAGCCGCATCCTCGACCCCCGTTACCTGGGCGCCGACCACTACCGCGTGGCGACCAACGTCAAGGCGATCCTGCAGAAGAACAAAGAACTCCAGGAGATCATCGCGATCCTGGGTGTCGACGAACTGTCGGAGGAAGACAAGATCACCGTCTCCCGCGCCCGTCGTATCCAGCAGTTCCTCTCACAGAACACCTACATGGCGAAGAAGTTCACCGGCGTCGAGGGTTCGACAGTTCCTCTCAAGGACACGATCGAGTCGTTCGACGCGATCGTCAAGGGTGACTTCGACCACGTCGCCACCCAGGCATTCTTCAACGTCGGCGGCATCAACGACGTCGAAGAACAGTGGGCAAAGATCCAGAAGGAGAACGGCTAAGAATGGCCGAGTCTGGTGCTCATGAACTTCAGGTGAGTGTCGTGTCAGCCGACCACGAGGTCTGGACCGGCACGGCCTCGATGGTGGTTGCGAAAACCACAGAGGGCGAGATCGGTATCCTTCCGGGCCACGAGCCGCTGCTGGCAATCCTGAGTGCCGGTGAGGTGCGGATTACCACCGGGTCGGGATCTGCTTCAGTGCGTGCGAATGCCGAGGACGGCTTCCTCTCGGTGGAGCACGACACTGTTACAGTCGTCGCTCGCAACGCTGCACTGGTCCAGGGCTGACCGACTCTCATGCTGATTGCGATGGCAGGACTGCCGGCCGCCGGCAAGAGCACACTCGCCGACATTCTCGGCGCACGTCTCTCCGCTTCGGTTGTGTCTGTCGATCCGATCGAATCGGCGATCCTTGAAGCCGGAATCGACAGCGACCAGCCCACTGGGCTGGCTGCCTATCTCGTGGCCGAGACCATTGCCGGGCTGGTGCTCGAGTCCGGACATGACGTGATCGTGGATGCCGTGAACGGTGTCGATCCGGCCCGTGAGCAGTGGGTGGGGCTCGCGAAGTCGCGCGGCGAGACCCTGCGATTCATCGAGGTCATCTGCTCAGATCCTGAGGTGCATCGCGAGCGTCTCGAGGCACGCGGACGCCGACTTCCGCACCTGAATGAGTTGAGCTGGCATGCCGTCGAGCAGAGTCTCGACGAGTACTTGCCCTGGGCTGGGGCAAGCGCAGCGGTGCCGAGGATCACGCTCGATTCCGCGCGACCGCTCGGCGTGAATGTGGATGCTGCGCTCGCGTTCATCACAACCTAGTGTTGCTGCTCCTTCCCCCGTCCGAGACCAAGCGGGACGGGGGTGCTGTCGACATGCCGCTCGATCTGGCCCGATTGAGTTATCCCGCGCTCACGGTGCCTCGGCGCTCGGTGCTGGCGGCAACTAGAGCGCTCTCTCGCAATCGGGCTACCATGTCGGCCGCCTTGAAGCTCGGCGTGAGCCAGCAGTTCGAGATCACCCGTAATCGCGAGCTTCGTTCATCGCCAACTATTGCCGCTCTTGAGCGCTATACCGGTGTGCTCTACGACGCGCTTGACGTGGGAACACTGAATGTCTCTGCGCGAGAGTTTGCCCGCGACCACGTGCTCATACACTCGGCCCTGTTCGGTCTGCTGGGAGCGGATGATCCGATTCCCGCGTATCGCCTCTCTCACGATTCGAGGCTGCCGGCCCTGCCGCTGAGAAAGCTCTGGCGCGAGCATATCTCCGCCGTGCTCGCGGCCTCGGACGGCGTCGTTCTCGATCTTCGCTCGGAGGCCTACGTCGAGCTTGGACCCGCCCCGGCGGGGCCCAAAACAGCGTTCTTGCGCGTTGTTTCCGACTCCGCTGACGGACCTCGCCGAGCTCTCAATCACTTCAACAAGAAGGGTAAGGGCCAGTTCGTGCGTGCACTGTGTGAAGCGGGGATCGACCACCAGAGCATCGATTCGGTGCTCGAGTGGTCCGTGGGCGCTGGCCTTCGGCTTGAGCGCAAGGCAGAGGGCGAGCTCAACCTCATCGTCTGAATGCGGTGAGTGGTGATGGCCGCTTGGGTGCGGCGTCAAGTCGGAGAAGGAATGGGTGCCGACCCGCCACCTCGACTCGGGCGTGGGAACAGGTGAGCCGGGTGCCGCAATCCGCGACTCAGGCGAGGGGCCGAGTCTCAGGCCGCCCGCCAGCATCCTTCGACGTGATCGTCGACCATGCCCGAAGACTGCATGAGGGCATACATGGTGGTGGGGCCGACAAATCGCAGCCCGATCGCGCGCAACTCTCTACTCAGTGCCGTGGACTCTGCAGTCACGGCCGGGATGTCGCCGAAATTCACCGGTCGGGGTCGTGAGCCGCGGGGTGTGGCAAAGCCCCAGAGCAGCCGGTCGAAGGCGCCCGGATCGTCCTGCACCAGTTGGCGCACTATGCCCGCATTCGCGATCGTCGCCTCGATCTTGGCGCGATTGCGGATAATGCCTCCGTCGAGCATGAGGCGGTCGACATCCGGCTCGGTGAGCGCGGCGACGAGGTCGATGTCAAAGTCGTGGAAGGCTGCCCGAAACGTGTCTCGGCGGCGCAGGATGGTGATCCAGGAAAGCCCCGCCTGGAATCCTTCGAGGCTCACCTTCTCGAACAGCGGCCGATCCCCCCGGAGTTCCACCCCCCACTCCTCATCGTGGTATCGCCGATACTCCTCGTCGCCAGCGCTCCAGGCGCAGCGGCTGATTCCGTCGTCGCCGAGCACCACGACCGGTCGCGGCTGGCTCACTCCGTGTGTCCGATTCCCTCATGATTGAGCAGCCAGACCTTGGTGGGGATGCCGTTGCCGCCGCTGTAGCCGGTAATGCGGTTGTTCGACGCAAGCACCCGATGGCAGGGAACAAGAATAGGCACCGGATTGGCTCCGACCGCTCCGCCCACTGCCCGACCCGCTGTCGCGCGGCCGGTCGAAAGGCCGAGTTCGCCATAGGACGTGACCTCGCCGAACCGCAGTTCTCCGAGCCGGGCCCAGACCTCCCTTTGGAACTCGGTTCCACACAGGGTGACCGGCACATCGAACGTGGTCCGGGTGCCGGAGAAGTACTCGGAGAGTTGTGCCGCAGCACGGTCGAGTACGGCGTCGCTGCGCTCGTCGTCTCCGTCGTGCGGGAGGGTGCCGTCACGCTCGATGGTGAGCGAAACGACCGCCGAACCGTTGCCGATCAACTCGATGCGCCCGATCGGACTGTCGACTCGGCGAAGAGGCGGAGCCAATGTCACTGTCGGGTGAGTGGCAGTGGCAGTAGCAGTAGCAGTAGCAGTCATGATTCGACTGTAGCTGCGGTATCCGACCGACCACTCGCGGTTTTCAGACATCGGTTATCCGTGTCAGGGGCGCGGAATTGTGAAGGAGAAGTCCCACTTAGGCTGAACATATGGCTGCTATCGACTATCGCCCACTCGGCGACTCCGGTCTCATCGTCTCCACTATCGGCCTCGGCTGCAACAACTTCGGTCGCGCGAACACCGCCAGCGAAAGTCAAGAAGGCACAGACGCTGTGATCGACGCGGCAATCGAGGCTGGGGTCACCCTGTTCGACACCGCAGACATCTACGGCTCGGAGCGCGGGTTGAGCGAGACACGTATGGGACATTCGCTCAAGGGCCGCCGTCACGAGATTGTACTCGCGACGAAATTCGGCATGGATATGGCCGGCACCAACGGACCGGACTGGGGAGCGCGGGGGTCGCGGCGGTATGTGCGACTCGCGGTAGAAGCATCCCTCCGCCGATTGCAGACGGACTGGATCGACCTCTATCAGCTGCATGTGCCCGATCCGCTCACCCCGATTGAGGAGACCCTGTCCGTACTCGACGACCTCATCACCGAGGGAAAAGTGCGCTACATCGGGCACTCCAACCTCACCGGCTGGCAGATCGCGGATGCCGAATACCGCGCAATCCTCGGCGGTCACCCCAAATTCATCTCGGCTCAAAACGAGTATTCGTTGCTCGTGCGAGGCGTCGAGGCGGAGGTCTTACCCGCTGCGAATCATTACGGACTCGGTTTCCTGCCCTTCTTTCCGCTCTATAACGGCCTGTTCACTGGTAAGTTCAGCCGGTCGGGAGGCCCGGCTGACAGTCGGATCGTGAACCTGCGGCCCCACCTGCTTGAGAGCGCACCCTGGGACACGATCGAGAAGTATGAGGCCTTCTGCCGCGAGCGGGACATCACGATGCTCGCCGCGACTCTCGCCTGGCTATTGGCCCAGCCGGGTCTCAGCAGTGTGATCGCGGGCGCGACGAAGCCCGAACAAATTCACCAAAACGCCGAGGCCGCCACCGAGTGGGCACCGACGACCGAGGAGATCACCGAGATCTCGGCTATGTTCACCGATCCGACCTAGGGACGAAGCCGGAGAGGGGCTCAGGGGAGAGTGAGAACCACCTTGCCGCGGAGGTGGCGCGTCTCGAGCAACTCGTAGGCCGCTCGCACTTCCGAGAGCGGGAAGGTTGCGGCGATGGGCATGACGACGGTGCCGGCCGCGACGAGTCGCGCGAGGTCGCCAAGATTTTCGGCGGTCTTACCGCCCCCTCCGACGGTCGAGATGCCGTATTTCGCGACCCCGGCGAAATACACGATCGAGTTGATGCGCGTCGGATCGACACCGAGTTCAATCGCCGCGTCTACCGTCTCCGCTCCAGCATTATCGATCACGGCGTCAATTCCTTCCGGGGCAGCAACCCGCAGTCGATCGACCAGGCCAGGTCCATAGGCAACTGGGATGAGACCGAGGCTGCTCAGGTAGGTATGATTCTGTTCACTGGCGGTTCCAATCACCGTCGCCCCGTCGGCGAGGGCAAGCTGGGCGGCGAACAGTCCGACGCCACCCGCCGCTGCACTCACGAGCACAGTCTCACCGGGTTGCGGCGCCACCGCTCGCGTGGACCGCTCTGCCGTGTTGCCGACGAGACCGAGGCCACCGGCTGTCACCCAGTCGAGGCCGGGGGGCTTGGTCGTGACTTGACTGGCCGGCACGACCACGAAATCGGCCTGAGCGCTGAAATTGCTCCACCCGAGCACCTCGTCGCCCAGCATCGCAGTCGTGACTCCCTCGCCCACCTCGTCGATCACACCCGCGAACTCGGCACCCTGGCCGCTCGGGAGCGTGCGATTCGGCAGTACTGAGGGGGATCGGCGAGCCTTGGCGTCGAAGTTGTTCAGGCCAGCGGCCCGCACTGCTACACGCACCATACCCACGCTGGCATGGGGTTCATCGACCTCCACGATATCGAGCACTTCCGGGCCACCGTAGCGGTTGTACTGCACGATTCGCGACATGGCCCGAGTCTATGATCGATCTTGTGCGTGAGCATTCACGCCATTATGGTGAGCGGATGACGCTCCTCGCGTCCCTCGCGCGGGGCCGCGCTTGCTGAGCGCCCGCCTCGAGATGATCGTGGATGTGGTCGTCCTGTTGCTGCTCGAATTCGGATGTTTGGATTTGGTTGGGCAGTAGCAGCCACAGTGCTGGTAACAGGGGCCATCGTGCGCGGCATCCCTCCTCGCCATCGCGGCACAGTGCTCGCGTTTCGGCGGGCCCGCAGCTGTCCCGGTTTGTGGCGGTGAGCATCCCCATGCTGGGCAGTGTGATCGGCCTGGTGATCTCACACATGGTCGCCGAGTTGAGCCCAATACCTCAGCGGATCGACGCGATTAACGGGGTGCTGCGTGAGAACCCGGCGGATGCTCGAGTCGCGCGTGCGAGCAGTCGTTCGTTTATCAGTTCGGTTCGCAAGGATGTCGGCCAGGTCCCTGTCCCTCGCAGAGAAGGTGTTGTTTATCCCGATCGTGGTGCCAGCGAACCCGTCATTCGAGCACCCCGGGAACATCTGGGCGATGACCGTTACCGAACCGTTGACCCCCACAGTGGCGCTCGTGCTCTCCCTGGTGGGGTGCCGGACGCAGACGGTAGTGACCGTGGAAGAACGTGCCGCGGTGGAGCCGCTGGCTGGCGAGTCCCGCTACCCACCGACGCCCGTCGCGGGGGCCGGCGTCGGGATGGTGGCGACGGCCGGGCCGTGATTGAGAGCGCTGTTGAGTCCGGCAGTCTGCTCCGAGAGGGCCTTCATCTTGGCGAGGTCCCTGTTGTACTCGGCTGTTTTCGTCAGGATATCGGCATAACGAGCGTCGAGGGAGATGCGTCGTGTCTCCAGGGCGCCCTGGGCCACGTCGACCTGGCGCTTCGTCGTGAAGTCGGTGCGGGAATTGAACCGACGGATGTCTGTGTTCAGCTGGGCATAGCCGCTCGTGTACGAGGCGTACTCGTCGTTGATCGCTGCCTGAAGGGCATCCATCGATGTCGACAGGTCGGCGGAGCGCTTTTCGAGGTCGGTGAAGACGGCATTGGTCTTCCCCTGCAGCTGCACAAGGGCCTGGCGGTTACCGAGCCATTTCGCATAGTGAGCCTCGAGCTCGGGCGAGATCGATGCGATCTCGGTGCCAATAATCGAGTGCAGTTCGTTATCGCGTTGGCCCGGTTCGTTTTTCGCGTAGTAGTCGAGGCGCGCTTGGAACGCGGGGTCTCCTCCGAGTTTCGCCGCCTCGCGCTCGAGCAGGGGAACGAGCTGTTGCTGTTCGGAAACGGAGAAGCGATCCCAGGCGGCATGCAGCATCTCGTGTGCGGCGACGACATCAGTCAGGCCGGCAAGTCGGGGTTCGGTTACCGCAAAGAGGTGGATCGACCGGTTCCGTGGCAGGTAACAGCCGAGGATCCCACTACCCTCCTGGTTGCTCGCGCAACTCGACGCGAAAATGATTGACGATTCGATCACCGGTTTGCTTGCCAAAAAGATGAAACGGCCTTCTTCGGTCAACTGGGACGACCCGATGAGGGACGACACCGACTCGGAGGGTCGAAAAGTCCAGACTGTGTACTGGTCGACGAGGCGTTGGAAGCCGAGGAAGGCGAGCACTCCTGCGGCGACGAGCACCAGCGCGAGCACAGTGGGAAGCACCCGGGCGAGTCGTGAGCGGCGGCGAGGGATCGACGGCACGACGTAGGCGTCCCGCTCAAACAGCGTCATGATCCCCCGATCGCCCGCTTGGCACGACGCCCCGCTTTAGCGAAATAGTATCAGCGCTTTTCGCCGAGGTCAGCGTCCGGTCACGGGGGACGGGAGCTTCTAGTGTCCGGTGAGGGGCGCCATCAGCCGGGCGGCGACAGATGCGCGACCGGTCAGTCGCTCTTCGGCATCCGCGATCGTCATCGCCGTTGTGCCGAGGTTCGCCCCGATGAATCGCAGCGGCTCTGGCTCCCACAGCGGCGAACGGTGGTTCACCCACGGTAGCCGCGAGATCTCGGTATCCCGATGCAGGATCAGGTCGGTGAGGGTGCGCCCGGCGAGATTGGTGGTGCTCAGTCCGTCACCGACATATCCGCCCGCCGTTGCGATACCGGTGGCTGCGTCGAAGGCCGTGCTCGCGTGCCAGTCGCGCGGCACCCCGAGTGGACCACCCCAGCGATGCGTGATCGCCACGTCGTGGGCGGCGGGGAAGATGCTTGCGAGCGTGCGCGCCAAGTGGTCGAACACCCCCGGTACGCGATCATATTCTGGGCGGATGCTGCTGCCCCAGTGATATCTGGCGCCCCGGCCTCCGAAGGCGAAGCGATTGTCTGCCGTTCGCTGGCCATAGACGAGCAGGTGCCGAAAGTCAGCAAAGGTCTGCCCGTGCTCGATTCCGATCTCATCCCAGGTCGCGTCACTGAGCGGCTCGGTCGCGATCATGAGCGAGTAGAGCGGTAACACGCGGCGGTGGGTCTGCGGCAGGGACGCTCCATAGCCTTCGAGAGCGATCACAATCGTCTCGGCGCGTACCGCAGCGTGCTCGGTGAGAACCTCGCGCGCGCGCCATGAGAGCACCTCGGTCTCTTCGTAAATCGTCACCCCGAGTTGCTCCACCACGCGGGCGAGTCCGCGCACGAGCTTCGCCGGGTGTAGCCGGGCGCAGGCCGGATCGAAGGTGGAGCCCAGCGCTCCGGCTGCACCCCGAGGGCTGTGGGCGGCATCCCTCAGGGCAAGATCGTCCACGCCCCAGCGCCCTGCTTCGGTGACTTCCGCGCGGGCCGCGGCCCACTGAGCCGGGCCGCGCGCGAGGCTTATCGTGCCACCCCGCACGAAATCGCAGTCGATTCCTTCTGCCGCAGTGACACGACCTACCTCCTGGACGGTTTCGATCATCGCCTCGCGCATCGCCACAGCGGCATCCCGGCCGTGACGACGGGCGAGTGCGGCCGTCGATGCGGGAAACAGGGCGGAGCACCATCCTCCATTTCGTCCGGAGGCTCCGAATCCCGCGATGTGTTTCTCGAGAACTGCGATACGCAGGCTTGGCTGCGCCGAAGCAAGGTAGTAGGCCGTCCAGAGACCGGTGAGTCCGCCTCCGACGATGGCGACATCCACCTCGATGGGCCCGGCCAGCGATGGACGGGGGAGGAGATCATCCGCCCCCGCATCGCCGGTGCCGGCCGCCGGGAGGGAGTCGAACCAGTAGCTCAGTGCACGATAGTCGGACATCATTCCTCTTCCTGTCTCTCATTCACCGGCGCACCGCCTGGCTGGCCCCAGCCCGGCACTGCTGGCACGGGGTGCTGCTGGCCCGGGGGTGCTGCTGGCCGGGGGTGCTGTTGACCGGGGGTGCTGTTGACCGGGGGTGCTGCTGACCCGGGGTGTCCGAAATGCAGGACCGGGTGTGACTGGTGGGGCAGAAGCTCACCGGAAGCGAACTCCTGCCCAGCTGGATCCTGCATTTCGAACAGCGAACTGGATGACGCGGCTGGATGACGCGACCGGATGACGCGAGCTGGATGACGCAACCGGATGACGCGACCGGATGAGGCGAGCTGGATGACGCAACCAGCCGCAGCGGCCCAGCCGCAGCGGCCCAGCCGCAGCGGACCGGATGCAGCCGGCGCGATGCGCTGGCCCGCGATTGGTATTACAGCCGTGTCCAGGCCTCGGTGAGCACGCCCCGCAGGATCTGCTCGATCTCGTCGAATTCGGGCTGGCCGATGGTGAGCGGAGGAGCGAGCTGGATGACGGGATCTCCGCGGTCGTCGGCCCGACAGTACAGTCCGGCGTCGTACAGGGCCTTGGACAGGAATCCGCGCAGCAGGCGCTCCGACTCGTCGTCGTCGAAGGTCTCCTTGGTGACCTTGTCCTTCACAAGCTCGATGCCGAAGAAGTAACCGGCTCCGCGCACATCTCCAACGATGGGCAGGTCGTTCAGCTTTTCCAGAGTGGCGCGGAAGGCGGGCGAATTGAGCCGCACGTTCTCGTTGAGTTTTTCCTCTTCGAAGATGTCGAGGTTGGCCAGTGCGACCGCGGACGAGACGGGATGGCCCCCGAAGGTGTAGCCGTGATAGAACGACGTGTTGCCGTGCTTGAAGGGCTCGTAAATGCGATCGCTCACGATGGTGGCGCCGATCGGCGAGTATCCGCTCGTCATACCCTTCGCGCAGGTGATCATGTCGGGCACGTAGTCGTAGGCGTCGCAGGCGAAGAACTCCCCGATGCGTCCGAAGGCGCAGATAACCTCGTCGCTCACGAGCAGCACGTCGTACTTGTCGCAGATCTCGCGTACCCGCTTGAAGTAGCCGGGGGGTGGCGGGAAGCATCCGCCGGAGTTTTGCACCGGCTCGAGGAAGACGGCGGCCACGGTCTCGGGCCCTTCGAACTGGATCATCTCCTCGATGCGGTTTGCGGCCCATAGCCCAAAGGTTTCGAGGTCTTCGGTAGGGGCCCCCATCTCGGCGGCGCGGTAGAAATTGGTGTTCGGCACGCGGAAGCCGCCGGGGGTCACCGGCTCGAACATTTCCTTCATGGCCGGGATGCCGGTGATCGCCAGTGCTCCCTGCGGGGTCCCGTGGTAGGCAACGTTTCGCGAGATCACCTTGTGCTTGGTGGGGCGACCCTGCAGCTTCCAGTAGTACTTGGCGAGTTTGAAGGCCGTCTCGACGGCCTCGCCGCCACCGGTGGAGAAGAACACGCGGTTGAGGTCACCGGGAGCATAGTTTGCCAGGCGATCGGCGAGCTCGATGGCACTCGGATGCGCGTAGGACCAGAGCGGGAAGAAGGCGAGCTCCTCCGCCTGCTTGGCCGCGACCTCGGCAAGGCGACGACGCCCGTGGCCGGCGTTGACGACGAAGAGGCCACTCAGGCCATCGAAGTACTTCTTTCCGGAGGAATCCCAGATGTGGTGGCCTTCACCCTTCACGATGATCGGCACCCCTGGTCCGTCTTCCATGACGGACTGGCGCGAGAAGTGCATCCAGAGATGATCCTTCGCCTTCTGCTGCAGCTCGGCCTCGGTGAATTTCGAGGAGCCGACCGTCTTCGCTGCATTGACGGAATGGGTCGCGGTATGGGTCGCTGAATGGGTCGTGGTGTGGGTAGTGGTGTCGGTCATGTTGTCGGTTGTCATTTTTCTTATCTCGTTCCCCAGTTGTAGAACTGCTTCTGCAGTCTCAAATACACGAACGTCTCGGTTGACTGCACGCCGGGGATCCCGCGGATCTCCTTATTGAGCAGTTCGATCAGGTCTTCGTCGTTCTCGCAGACAACCTCGGCAAGGATGTCGAAACTACCGGCGGTGAGCACGACGTAATCCACGGCTGTGATTCGGCCAAGGGTCTCGGCTACCGTCGTGGTGTCGCCGGTGACCCGGATTCCGATCATCGCCTGGCGGTAGAAGCCCAGCTGCATTGGATCGGTGACGGCCACAACCTGCATGACGCCGGAGTCGGTGAGCTTCTGCACGCGCTGCCGTACGGCCGCCTCACTGAGCCCGACCGCCTTGCCGATCTCGGCATAGCTGCGTCGGCCGTCAGCCTGTAGCTGCTCGATGATCGCCTTCGACACCTCATCGAGGTGTACCGGCTTGACATTCAGACTCATGCCCTGATTCTGTCAGTGCAGCGGTCTTGTTACAAGTGAATCCGCATCCTCGGGCGTGTTTTGCTGCGGAATCGGTAGTCTGCGACCGTGGCGCCGCCGGTGGCTGCTCGCTATGTTGGGAGCATGAGTACCCCCCAACTCCACAACTTCATCAATGGCGATTATGTGCAGGCCACGGCAGAATCGGCGTTTGACCTCATCGATCCGGCCACTGAGGAGGTCTACGGGTCGTCTCCCGTATCGAGCAGTGCGGATGTCGACGCCGCCTACCGCGCGGCGGCAGCGGCATTTGAGGAGTGGGGCGACACCACCCCGAGTGAGCGCCAGCTCGCGCTGTTTCGGATCGCCGACGCGATGGAGGCCAACGCGGAGAAGTTCGCCGACCTCGAGTCACAAGACACTGGCAAGCCGCGGGCAACGCTCGTGACGGATGAGATCATGCTTTCGGTCGACCAGATTCGCTTCTTCGCCGGTGAAGCGCGACACCTGAGCGGTATGGCCTCCGGCGAGTATCTCAAAGACCATACCTCGCAGATCCGGCGGGAGCCGATCGGCGTCATCGGGCAGGTGACGCCGTGGAACTACCCGCTCAACATGGCGGTCTGGAAGTTCGCGCCAGCCCTCGCCGCCGGCAACACCACAGTGCTTAAGCCCTCGGACACCACACCGTCGGCCACCCTGTTCCTCGCCGAGATCGCCGCGGAGTTTTTGCCGAAGGGCGTGCTCAACGTGATTACCGGCGACCGCACGACCGGGGGGGCCATGATCGCCCACCCGACTCCCCAGATGGTGTCGATCACCGGGTCGGTGCGCGCGGGCATGGAGGTCGCGAAGGCGGCTGCGGTAGATCTCAAACGGGTCCATCTGGAACTCGGCGGGAAGGCGCCGGTGATTGTCTTCGACGATGCCGATATCGAATCTGCAGTCGAAGGCATCGCGAGCGCCGGATACTTCAACGCCGGCCAGGACTGCACCGCGGCGACGCGCGTGCTCGTGCAGGCCGGCATTCACGACGAGTTTGTCGCGGCGCTCGCCGCCTATGCCCGCGAGAATGCCCGCACCGGTGTGCCGGGCGATACGAGCATCTTCTTCGGACCGGTGAACAATGCCAATCAGCTCGCGCAGGTCGAGGGCTTCATTGACCGCCTGCCCGATAACGCGAACATCGAGCTCGGTGGGCACCGCCAGGGCACCACCGGGTACTTCCACGAAGCCACGATTATCTCGGGCCTGAAGCAGACGGATGACGCGGTGCAGAACGAGATCTTCGGTCCGGTCATCACCGTGCAGAAGTTCAGCGATGAGACCCAGGCTCTCGAGTGGGCGAACGGCGTGCGCTATGGCCTGGCATCGAGTGTCTGGACGCAGAATCACGGCAGGGCGATGCGCTTCGCCAAGCACCTCGATTTCGGCTGCGTGTGGATCAATACCCACATTCCGATTGTGGCGGAGATGCCTCACGGCGGCTTCAAGCACTCTGGCTATGGCAAAGACCTCTCCAGCTATGGATTCGAGGACTACACCCGTATCAAGCACGTCATGAGCTATATCGGCAACTAAGGTCTCGGGCCGACTTCGCGCTACGCCCCATCGGACGACAGAATGGTAGGTATGCACCCGGACGACGCGGACCACACCGTCGTTCGGCCGCGTCCGAAGATCGAACCGGCGGAACCGGAGGATCTCGAAGCGGATACGTTCGTCCCGTCACCTACGGGCCTGTCGGTGCCCGGGCGTGGCGATCCCACTGTGCCCGCGGCTCGTCGGGAGCCGCCAGCCCTCGTGGAGCCGCCCGCCGTCGTGGAGCCGCCCGCCCTCGTGGAGCCGCCGCGCAGTCATCCGGTCGTGGTCGAACGACCGATCACTCCGCGAGTCGGGCTTCCGATCGATCCCGATGGGCTGACGGTGCCCTGGTATCGCATCCGGGTCAATCGGCACGAACCTATCCCTCTGGATGTTCCCGCGCTGATCGGCCGTCAGCCCGTCTCCCCGCGCATCGCGATCGGAGGGGTGCCGCGTCTGGTGCGGGTGCCGTCGCCGGGTCGCGAGGTATCGAGCACGCACATCGAATTGCGGCAACAGGGGGCATCCGTCATCGTCACCGACCTTCGATCCACCAACGGCACCATTGTCTCGATTCCCGGGTCCTCCTCACAAAAACTTCGCCAGGGCGAGTCGCTCGTCGTCTCGGCGGGCACTGTGGTGGATATTGGTGACGGCAATACTGTTGAGATCCTCCCCATCGAGCGCCTGGTCTGACGAGCCGACCTCCCCAATGACTCGCGAAAGGCTTCCGTGACCGAGATCGGCACGAGTGATGCGAGCTTCCGCGTGGACATCCCTGACTTTCCGGATGCCCGGCTCGTGCTTGCGTGGGGAGCAGTCACCGACACGGGACATCGCCGTGCTCACAATGAGGATAGTTTTCTGGCACGGGCGCCGATCTTCGCCGTCGCAGACGGCATGGGGGGGCATTCCGCTGGAGATGTTGCCAGTGCGGCAGTTGTTACCCGGCTGGCTGAGGCGGTGACCGAGTCGTTCACCGACGCCGACACGATCGAGCGCGGGCTTCAAGCGGCCACTATCGACATCGGCTTGGCGGCCGACGAGAAGGAACTGGGGGTCGGCACCACTGTCACCGGAGCCGCGCTTTCGCTGCAGGGCGACGAGCCATTCTGGACGGTATTCAACGTCGGTGATTCACGGGTCTACCTCTTCGAGCGCGAGAGACTCGTGCAGGTGACCGTAGACCATTCGGTGGTGCAGGAATTAGTGGATGCCGGGGTGATTCGCGCGGAAGACGCCGAATCGCATCCCGACAGCAACGTGATCACCCGGGCCGTTGGGTTCAATGTCGAGGCCGTGCCCGACTATTGGGTCGTGCCCGTGCGGGCAGGGCTTCGGCTGCTGGTGTGTTCCGACGGCCTCACCAAAGAACTGGATGCTGAGGCCATCCGCCTGCATCTCGCCGCCGGTCTCAGCGCCGAAGAGACTGCCGTCGCTCTTGTGGAGGCTGCGCTCGAAGGCGGCGGGCGTGACAACATCACCACCATCGTCATCGATGTGCTCGAGACTTCCGGTCTCGGCGAGTTCGAGAACACCATTCCCCGCACCTCGCCCACTCCGACGCCGTAGGCCTGCCCCCCAAAGGGGGGCCAAAAACAGGCCTGTGACCAGCAGATTTGTCCAACTGGCCCTGAACAAGGAGTGTCTACAATAAGACACCGGGATTTGCCCGGGCCACTGACCGATCGGCCTCCAGCCGGTGTCGTCGAAGGAGGAGAGATGGCACGACGATTGCCCTCCCAACCTCCCGTGCTGCCCGGATTCTCGACGATCCACGTGCTCGGTTCAGGCGGTTTCGCCGACGTCTTCCTCTATGAACAAAACATGCCGCGTCGCCAGGTCGCTGTCAAGGTGATGTTGAGCGAGGTCGTCAATGATCAGGTGCGTCAGATGTTCCAGGCCGAGGCCAACCTCATGGCCCAGCTGAGCTCGCATCCGTCGATCCTCACGGTGTACCAGGCGAGCGTGTCGTCCGACGGTCGTCCCTATCTGGTGATGGAGCTCTGCTCGTCGTCGCTGAGCGAGCGGTACCGGCGCGAGCGTATCCCTGTTCCGGAAGTACTCCGTATCGCCGTAAAAATCGGCAGCGCGATCGAAACCGCGCATCGCGCGGGCGTGCTGCACCGCGACATCAAGCCCTCGAACATCCTGCTGACCGCCTACGGACATCCGGTGCTGTCCGACTTTGGTATTGCATCCACGCTGAGCGAGGCGGACTCCCACGAGTCGGTAGGCCTGTCAATTCCGTGGTCAGCTCCGGAGGTGTTGATGGATGAGACACCCGGCAGCATCGCATCTGAAGTCTGGTCCTTCGCTGCCACCGTGTATTCGCTCCTCGCCGGCCGATCGCCCTTCGAGGTCCCCGGGGAGTCGAACAAGTCCGC
Source organism: Frigoribacterium sp. (assembly GCA_025408445.1). GTDB lineage: Bacteria > Actinomycetota > Actinomycetes > Actinomycetales > Microbacteriaceae > Lacisediminihabitans. Next base: position 16,489 of record JANYIZ010000193.1, read on the forward strand.
CGACCTCATCTCGCGCATCAACCGTGCCCGACCCCAACCGATCGGGCGCTCCGACGTTCCGCCGAGTCTCGAACGAGTGCTCGCACAGGCGATGTCCCGCAAGCGGGAAAACCGACCGGCGAGTGTGCTCGAGCTGGTGCGCGAACTGCAGTCGATCGAGACCGAGCTCGGAATGCCGCAGACGCCAATCGAGGTCGCAATGGACGACTGGGCGCTCGCAACGATCTCGGACCTCGAGGATCGCACGCGAATCCGCGGGATTGGAGGAGCAGTCCCCACTTCCCGGGGCCGCCGGCGCCGCCGTTCGGCCAGTGTGACCTATGCGCCAGTCGGCACCCTCATGCGGCAGACCGCCGGTGGGCAGAACAGCCGTCAGGGGGGCCAGAGCAGTGGAACGAGCCCAATCAAGCGCGGGCGAGGGATGCGCGCACTCGCGTGGGGTCTCATCGTGAGTGCGGTGCTCGTGATCGCACTGGGGGCGACCGCTACTTTCGTGCTTATCCGTGCCAATTCGGACAGGATCCCGCTCGTGACGAACATCGTCGCCACGGAAGGCTCAGGCTCGATCAAGTTCAGTTGGGCAGATCCTGGGCTGACCGCCGATGACTCCTATCAGGTGACCACCGGGGATGGTCGATCGGCCCTGCAGACCTCGTCGGACTACTTCGCACAAGATGCCAAGGCCGGAGATCGGGTCTGCATCACCGTCGCGGTCAATCGCCAGGGCAAGACCGGACCCCCGAGCGCGGAGAAGTGCGTCGACCTCGGGGGGGTGACGACACGCAGATGAGTGTGAGGCAATGGCTTTCCCGCCACCGCTCACTCGTCGCCACCGCGACGAGTGGATCAGTGATCGCGGCGCTCGTCGCCGCTGTCGCGATCGTGTCGACCGGGTATACGGCGCAGCGCCTTGATCTGAACGATGGCTCGGTCTGGGTGGCAAACGGTGCATCGCAGGTGATCGGCCGGGCCAACACGCAGGTGCTCGCCCTCAACACCGTCGTCACCTCCAGCGGAGCGGACATCCAGACGATCCAGCGCGGTGCGACCGTCCTGCTGTTCGATCGCACTGACAGCAAAGTCGACATAGTCGATCCCGCCACCTCGAAGGTGCTCAACAGCGTGCCGCTGCCCCCCCAGAACCCCCAGCTTTCTCTCGCAGGTGACAATGTCGTGATCGCGGCCGGTCTCACCGGACAGGTCTGGATTGTTCCTCTCGCTCAGCTGCCGACGTTTAATGCCCAGTCGCAGGCGACCCTCAACCTCGGAGCAAACGCCGTGACGAGTGTGACTCCGGATGGCATGCTGTTCGCCTACTCCGCCGATTCTCGCCGGGTCTACCGAGTTGATGCCGCGCACTCCAACACTGTGGCCGAAACTGCCAAGGCGCTTTTCGGCGGCGCGCGACGAAATGTCTCGGTGAGCTCCGTCGGCGGTCGTTGGGTACTCTTCGACTCGGTGAGTCGCACGATGCTTTCGGCGAACGGAACGGTCGACCTATCCAAGCGGATCCCTCAAGGGAGCAACCCCGTGCTGCAGGAGGCGGCTACAGAGGGCGATGCGGTGCTGATCGCTTCCGCGGCAGGTCTCCTGAGCGTGCCTCTCGGTGGTGGTCCCGAGTCGCGTCTCGTGGAGGTCAAGGGGGGCATCCCCGCACCGCCCCGCGTTATGGGCGCGTGTATTTTTGCGGCCTGGTCAACTGGCTCGGTGTGGCGGAAGTGTGGCTCGGGAGCGGCCGTCTCGCTGTCCCTCAATTCGGTGCCGGCAGCAGCTTTACTGACGTTCGTCTCGAACGCCGATCGACTCGTGCTGAGCGATCCGCGGGGTGGGGGGGTGTGGGCGGTGCAGCAGAAAGGTGAATTCATTGACAACTGGTCCGATCTGATCGCAGCCCGCAAGAGCCAACACCAGGTCGAGCTCAGGTCAGAGGACACCCCGCCGGTGCCCGAAAGGACACAGTTGCCGCCGGTGGCCGTCGACGAATCGTTCGGCGCGAGACCAGGGCGCACGAGCGCGCTCCCCCTGCTCCTCAACGACTACGATCCGAACGGTGATGTGCTCGTGATCAGCGAGTTGACGGCCATCGATGCGTCGGTCGGTCGGCTCGACATCATCAACGACGGCCAACAGGCGCAGATCACACTCACCGCTTCGGCGAGAGGGACGGTGTCGTTCGGGTACTCGATCAGCGATGGTCGGGGCGGCACTGCGAGCGCTAAGGTCACGGTGATCGTGCGCTTGCCGTCGGAGAATTCCCCGCCATACCAGGTCCGCCAGACCAGGGCACTCGTCGCCTCGGGAGGCCGGGTCACGACGACGGCCCTCGGCGACTGGGTAGATCCGGACGGCGACCCTTTTTACCTCACCTCCGCCGCGACCGCTGCACCGGACACTGTGAGCTTCAAACCGGAAGGGACGGTCGTCTTCACCGATGGAGGAGCGACGACAGGCGTGAGATCGGTCGCGCTCGTCGTCTCGGATGGTAAAGCGAGCGGTGCGGGAGCCCTCGCTGTGACGGTCAAGGCGCCAGGATCGGTGCCGATCATCCCTGACCCCTATTTCAAACAGGCCTACGCAGGCCAGGAGGTCACGCTCTCGCCGCTTGAGCACGTGCGGGGGGGCACAGGAACCCTGCGGCTCGCGAGTGTGCCGGCCAAGAGCGGAGTGACGATCACCCCGAGCCTGGAAGCGGGCACCTTCCGGTTCGTGAGCGACCAGGTTGGCACTCACTATATCGACTACGTCGTCAACGACGGCGACCAGACCGCCAACGGGATCGTGCGCATCGATGTGGCTGCACCTCCCGACCCCAACACCAAACCGATCACTATCCCGAAGAACATTTTCGTGCAGTCACTGAGCACGCAGACCATTGATGTTGCGTCGACCGACCGAGACCCGGCCGGCGGGGTGCTGCTCGTGACCGGGGTCTACAACGTGGCACCCAATTCCGGGGTGACCGCCGACGTGATCGAGCAACGGGCGATTCGTGTCACGCTCACCGCGCCGCTCCAATTCGGCACAGTGACGTTCAACTACCGCATCAGCAATGGGCTCGCCACTGCCGAGGGTGTGGTGAACGTCGTGGAGATCCCCGTGCCGACTCGTCGCCAGCCACCGATCGCCAACGACGATCACATCACCGTGCGGGTCGGTGACGCCATCGACATCCCGGTGCTCACCAACGACGTGCAACCGGATGGCGCAGCACTGACCCTCAAGCCGGTGCTCTCGAAGGCGCTCGGGGGTAATTCCGGACTCCTGTTCGCCTCGGGCAACGTGCTGCGCTACTTGGCGCCCCAAAGACCCGGCGACTTTTCCGCCGTCTACGAGATCGCTGATCCCTTCGGACAGGTCGCGCAGGCCCAGGTGAAGATCTCGGTGCGGGAAGCGGTGTTAGCGACGAATAATCCGCCGGTGCCCCAGACCGTGACAGCTCGTGTTCTCGCCGGTAAGACCGTTCGGATTACGATCCCGCTCACCGGTATCGACCCGGACGGCGACTCCGTGCAACTGCTCGGCCAGGCCACCAGCCCGACCAAAGGCTCCGTGTCTGCAGTCGGCGCCGACTCATTCGACTATCGGTCTGGTGACTATTCGGCGGGCACCGACACCTTCACCTATACCGTGATCGATGCCCTCGGTGCGCGAGCGACGGGAATCGTGCGGGTGGGAATCAGTCCGAAACTCGAGGGTGCGCGCAATCCCATTGCCGTGTCTGATGAGGTACGTATCCGCCCGGGCGGCACGGTATCGGTGCAGGTGCTCGCGAACGACTCTGATCCGGATGGCGGCACCCTCACCATTTCGAAAGTCATACCTAATTCGAAAGATATCGTCGCGAAGATCGAGGGCGACATCGTGAGAGTGACCCCACCGACGAAGCCAGGTATCTACGGGCTCAGGTACACGATCAAAAATTCGTTCGGTGGGGAGAGTTCCGCTTTCATCGCTGTCACCGTGAGCACGGATGCCCCGCATACATTCCCGGTGGTGCATGACACTGTGCTGACGCTCTCCGATGTGCTTGGGCGAGATTCGCTGGACGTGAACGTCCTGAAGAACGTGTTCTTCGCCGACGGTAACGTCTCGACACTCGCGGTTTCGGTGCTGTCCGGGTACTCGACTGACGCGCGGGTGACGGCGACCAAGCGCCTTCACGTGACCGTGCAGAATAAAAGGCAAATTATTCCCTTTGCCGTCGCCAATCCCGATGACTCGAGCATCGTCTCCTATGCCTTCGTCTGGGTTCCCGGACTCAACGATGCACTCCCACAGTTGAATAGGAAGGTGTCGGCGCTCACGGTGGTGAGCGAATCGACCCTCACGATCGACCTCAATAATTACGTGCTCGCGGTCGGTGGCAAGAGGGTGCGGATCACCAGTTCGACAAGTGTCCAGGCCACCCACTCGAATGACGCTGACCTCGTTTCCAACGATCACACGCTCCGCTTTACCTCTGCCGACAAGTATTTCGGTCCAGCCTCGATCTCGTTCGAGGTGACCGATGGCACTTCCGCTACCGATCCGAACGGCCGAAAAGCGACTCTCGTGCTACCGATCACGGTGACCCCACGGCAAAACCAACCCCCGGTCTTCGTGGGGGGCGTCGTCGATTTCGAGCCGGGGATGTCGAAAGAGCTCGACCTGCTGAAACTCACCAATTACCCCCACCCGAATGACCAAGCGGGACTGGTCTATTCCGTGCGGAGTCCATTACCTGAGGGCTTCACCTACAGTCTCACCGGGCAGAAGTTGGTTCTGCGTGCCAATGAGGGAGCACTGAAGGGGGCGTCGACCGCGGTGGTGATCGGTGTGCAAGACAGTAACGCGGCCGGCCAGCAGGGCCAGATCGCGCTCAACGTTGTGGCATCGAGCCGCCCGCTGGCTCAGGCAGCGCCGGACTCCGTGCTCGCACCGCGCGGCCAGACCACAACAGTGGATGTGCTCGCCAACGACGAGGCCACCAACCCGTTCCCGGGCAAACCGCTCAGCGTCCTCGCCGTCCGTGGTCTTGACGGCGGTTCGGTACCGAGTGGACTCACGATCACGCCGAGCGCAGACAACCGACGTCTCACCGTTACCGCGTCGTCATCCGCCCAAGCCATCGACACCACCCTGCAATACGAGGTCGCCGATGCCACGGGCGATCCTGACCGTTACGTCTGGGGTTCGATCACCATCTCGGTGCAGGACAAGCCCGACCCGGTGACCGCCCTCAAGGTCACTGCCTTCGCAGACCGTACCCTCACGTTGCGCTGGAGCCCGGGAGTGTCGAATAACTCGCCTATCACAGGCTATAACGTGATCATGACCTCGGGGACAGGCGCAGTGTTCTCGACGACCTCGTGTCCCGTGGCAGTGTGTGATGTCACGACACCCGGTAATGGACCGGCGAACGGGGTGGGGATCACGGTCGTGGCGGTCAACGCGATCGGAACCTCGGCTTCGGCCGGACTGGGCACGACTGTCTGGTCAGACATCATCCCGCCGGCTCCGATCGGCCTTGCCGTGTCACCCCTCGACGGCGGTCTGCATGTCACCTGGAATGCCGTGACCACACCCTCCGGAGGCAGCCCCGTTAACTACTTCCGACTGACCGTCGGTGGGATAACAACGGATATCGATCCCTCGGCCTGCGGCGCAAATACGTGCGCGACTGACGTCCTCGGCCTCACCAACGGCCAAAATGTGTCGGTCTCACTGAGTGCTCGAAACTCCGCGCTTGCGACCCTCGCGATCTGGAATTCTGCGAGCACGAGCGGTACCCCGGCCGGAAAGCCGCTGTCTCTCGCTGCACCGACCGCCACCGCGACCGACAGCGTCGTCTCCCTGTCGTGGAGCGGCGCCTTCGCCGGCAACGGTCGAGATATCGTCTCTTATACCGCCATCGCTTTCACCGGTGCCACCCCGACGTGCGCAACACCCTCCCCATCCGGTTCGACATCGCAGTCTGTCGGTCTTACGACGACGGCTACCTTCTCCGGGCTCTCGAACGAATCGAGCTACTCGCTCGTCGTCCTTGCCGCAAACAGCATCGGGTGCACATCGAGCCCCGCGGCGGTCGTTCGCACGACACCAGGGATTGTCACGGCTGTGTCGACGAGCGGACCGACCAAGAGCGGTGCTACTTTCGACTACACGCTCGACGGCGCGTCGATTGGCAGCGCCCTGTCAAGCGATTACACGTTCTACTACCGGCTGCAGGGCGGGTCGGTGCCGGCCACTCAATACGGTCCGGTCCCCTTCGGCGCGCTCCTCACGGCGGAGAACAAGCAGTATGGGCAACCGATTTCGGTCGAGCTGCGAGCATGTCGTAACTTCCCGGATGCCGGTGCGGTCTGCCAGCAGAACTGGTCGGCATCCTTCCCAGTGGGTACTCCGGTCGACCCACAGATCGGACCGATCACTTTCACGCCGGTAATCAACCCGGTCGACCCGAATGACACCAGCGGCACCTTCACCTGGCCGAGCTGGACGTCGGCGACATACGAGGGCATCCAATATTCCTGTGGAACGGGGTCGGGAGATACGCTTCTCCCCGCTGACACCTCGCAGGGTGGCCAGTGCGTCGCGCTCGTTCCTCCCGGGCAGGACCCCGTCTTGACGATCGTCGTGACCGCCAATCGCGGAGGCACCTACATGATCCAATACGACAAAAACGGCATTGTCCGATAACGTGCGGAGACCCCCGCTGAACCGAGAGGCACCCGCATGACGATGACACCCGAGCAGGCTGCCTGGTTCTCCGACATCTTCAATCGCCTCGTGGCGAATGTCGACCAGGTGCTCCTCGGTAAGACCTTCGTCATCAAGCTGTCATTCACGGCGCTTCTCAGCGAGGGCCATCTGCTACTCGAGGACTTCCCCGGAACGGGCAAGACCTCCTTGGCTCGCGCCATGGCACAGAGTGTGCGGGGCTCGGCAAGCCGCATCCAATTCACCCCGGATCTGCTTCCCGGAGACATTACCGGTGTGAGCATCTACGACCAGGGGGCGGGGGAATTCGAGTTCCACCGCGGCCCCATCTTCGCCAACATCGTGCTTGCCGACGAGATCAACCGGGCGAGCCCGAAAACCCAGGCCGCTTTGCTCGAAGTGATGGAGGAGGGCCGGGTAACCGTCGACGGTATCTCTCACGATGTGGGCGCGCCGTTCATGGTGATCGCCACGCAGAACCCGATCGAGCAGGCCGGAACCTATCGGCTACCGGAAGCCCAGCTTGACCGGTTCATCATGAAGGCGTCTATCGGCTATCCCGACCACGCTTCGACCGTGCGCATTCTCGAGGGTGCCGGAGTAAAGGCACACGAGACCATACTGCCGCCGATCGCCACCGACGAGGTGATAGTGGAGCTGGGTGCTCTCGCCCGCACCGTGCACGTCGACCCCACGATCAACGACTACGTCTCGCGACTCGTCGAGGCGACGCGGTCGGCGACCGAGGTGCGCCTTGGTGCGAGCGTGCGAGGGGCCCTTGCCCTCATCCGCACATCCAAGACTCTCGCCGCCGCGAACGGCCGGCACTATGTGATTCCGGATGATGTGAAGGCTCTCGCCGAGCCGGTGCTCGCTCATCGGCTCGTGCTCGATCCGGAAGCGGAGTTCGACGGTGTGACCGCCTCCAGTATCGTGAGTCAGTTGCTCATCGAAACGCCGCCCCCGAGTGACAGGCAAAGCGTGTGAGCGACCGGGGGGAGCCGGCGCGGCACGCGACGAGCGGGCGGGTAGCGAGAGGGCAATCTGGTCATCCATCGCGGTCGTCAACATCCGCGCACTTCGATTCTGCCCACAGCACAGCCACCGTCGGTCTCACCAACGCCCGCACTCGCATCGTGGGTGATCGCACCGGCTTCCTCGCCGACACGATCATCACGCTCGTGCGATTCTTCCGCGCAATTGCTGGCATCTTCGTCGCGTGGTTTCGGCGCATCTCCTCGGTCATCACTCCGCTCGGCTGGTCGATGCTCCTTGTGGTGCCTGCTGCCTTCACGCTCGGTTACAGTCTCGGCTGGGTGGAGCTGGTGGCAGTTGCCTTCGCCGGGACGATGCTGATCATCATCGCCGCGATCTACCTGATTGGTCGCAACGCCTTCACCATCACGCTCTCGATGCCGCACAGCCGGGTGGTGGTGGGGGAACGGGCGACCGGCCTTATCACCGTGGTGAATCCGACCCGTCGCCGTCTCATCGGTGTGAAGGTCGAGGTACCGGTCGGTCGTGGGCTCGCCGAGATCGCGATGCCTGGGCTCTCTCGCGGCGCCTCCTTCCAGCACGAATTCCTCGTGCCGACGGCCCATCGCGGGGTGCTCGCGATCGGACCAGTGCGCTCCGTGCGAGCTGACCCGGTGGGACTCGTTCGCCGGGAGCTGGTTTGGACCGAGTCGAAAGAGCTATTCATCCACCCCCGCACGATCGGTATCCCTTCCACGAGCACCGGCTTCGTGCGCGACCTCGAAGGAAACCCTACGAAAGACTTGTCGAATAGCGACGTGTCGTTTCATGCGCTCCGAGAGTATGTTCCGGGCGATGAGCGCCGCTATATCCATTGGAAGAGCACGGCAAAGACCGGCACCTACATGGTGCGTCAGTTCGAGGAGACCCGTCGTAGCCACCTCGTGATCGCCCTGAGCCTCGCCACAGCGAACTATGCCACCGAAGAGGAGTTCGAGATGGCGGTGAGTGTCACCGGGTCCCTGGGAGCGCGGGCGATCCGGGATGCCCGGAATGTGGCCGTCGTCGTGAGCGAGAAGACCCCTGAGTTCGCCAAGCACAAAGTTCTCGCGGTGCGGCACCTGAATACGCGCACCCGCGCGCGATTGCTGGATGACCTCGCTGTCGTCGACAGCGCGGAGTCGGTGCTCGGCATTATGGATGTCGCGCGGGTCGCCGCCGATGAGGTGACAGGTATTTCCGTTGCCTTCCTGGTCTGCGGGTCTCTCACAACTCCCACCGAGCTGAGAGCGGCCTCGACAAAATTCCCGCCCGGCGTGGAAGTGATCGCGATCGTCTGCGACCCAGAGACGGTCCCTGGACTGCGTCGTGTCGCTGGGCTCAGCGTGCTGACCATCGGCTATCTCGAAGACCTGCAGAAGTCCCTGGCGAGAGCAGCGGCCGGGTGAGTACCGGTTCCGACAGCGTCCGCCGGATCGACAGCAAGCGCCGGACCAGGGTCGAGACACGCCGAACGGTCACGCGTCGAGTGAACGGTCGCGCGCGCCTGCCCGCTGGTTTCGCGGCCATGACCATCCTCATGCTCTGGGCGACTACTCTCGTGGCTTCGGGCGCACTCTGGCCGATCTACCAATCGATTCAACTGATCGCGCTTGTGGGTGTGTCTGTCCTCGTCGGGTCGGCGATCGCGTTCTCCGGGGCGCTCTACCGCTGGTCGACGCTCACTCTCACCCTCGTCACGATCGGGGTTTATCTGCTCCTTGGCGTGCCTATCGCTATCCCGGATCGTGCCTTCTTCGGCGTGCTTCCCACAGCATCGGGTGAGCTCGATCTCCTTCGCGCAACTGCCCTCAGTTGGAAACAGCTCCTCACCATCACTCTCCCGGTCGGCTCCTACCAGGCGCTTCTTGTGCCGGCATTCATCCTGGTGCTCGGCACTACCGTCATCGGTCTGTCGGTGGGACTCCGTGCCCGTTGGGGGGAGCTCGGCGTACTCGCCCCCATAGCCCTCTTCATCACGGCGATCGCATTCGGTGCAGCCACAGCAACTTGGCCGATCGAGCTCTCGCTCGGTCTGCTCGCGACGGTGCTCGGTTGGCTGGTCTGGCGGCGCTGGTATCGGCGACGCGCGTCTGTTCGCCTTCTCGCCGCGCAGGCTCTCGATAGGGATGGCCGACCGCTTGAGACGGTTGGCGACAACAACTTTGCGGGGTTCCGCACTGTTATCGGCGCGGGCCTCATCGTGGTGCTCGCCGCCGGGACCGCTGTCGCCGCAACGATATACCTGCCGCCAACCGCGCAGCGCCACGTGCTGCGCACCGCGATCGAGAAACCCTTCGACCCACGGGTCTACGCCAGCCCGCTGAGCGGTTTCCGGCACTACGAAGAGGCGCTCGACGCCAACGCGACAATGCTCACTGTCTCCGGCCTCCCCATCGGCGGACGTATCCGCATTGCCACTCTCGATACCTATGACGGAATCATCTACTCGGTGGGTAGTTCGCAGGTGACGAGCGAGTCGGGATCGTTCACTCGCGTTCCCGACAGTTTCGACCAGTCGGGTACCGCGGGTTCGCCGATTACCGTGCGCGTCACTGTCGGAAACTACGCTGGCATCTGGCTTCCGACCGTTGGCAAGTTCGAGAGCGTCTCCTTCTCGGGCACGGATGCCTCGGAGCTGCGGGACTCGTTCTTCTACAACAACACCAGCGGCACAGCCGCGGTGGTCAAACCACTGCGATCGGGAGACAACTACTCACTGTCGGCTGTGGATCCTCGCCAGCCTTCGGCCGATCAACTTGCACTGCTTCGGCCGGGCACCGCGGAAGTTCCGCGGCCAGCCAATCTCCCCGATCAGCTTTCCTCCACCCTCGACGAATGGACGCGTTCGCAGGCCACCGTTGGAGCCCGCCTTCTGGCAATGATCACGGCGATGAAGACGACCGGATACATCAGCCACGGAGTGGATCCGGAGCAACCGCTGAGTCGTTCGGGCCATGCTGCCGATCGCATTACCCAGCTCCTGACCGACCAGCGCATGATCGGCGACCAGGAGCAGTACGCCGTGACGGCTTCGCTGATGGCTCGACAGCTGGGATTTCCGTCCCGGGTTGTCTTTGGGTTCGTGCCAGAGGTGAACACCCAGGGCCCCACCGAGGTGCTCGGCAAAGACATCTCCGCCTGGATCGAGGTCGACACCGCGCAATACGGATGGGTCACGATTGATCCGACACCCCCAGTGCGCAACATCCCTCCGGAGCTACCGAAGGACCCCGCCTCTGTTGCCCGACCGCAGTCGCCGGTGCAGCCCCCTGCCGACAACCGCGTTCAACCCGATAACCAGTTGCCACAGGACAGCCCCCAGGACGCACCACCGGCGGACAACCCACTGCTGCTCGTGCTTCTCGCCGTGCTTCAGGTTTTGGGCTGGGTCCTACTCGGTGCGGCCATCGTGCTCGCGCCATTCCTGGCGATCGTAGTAGCGAAGGTGCGACGACGAATGCTCAGGCGCCGCGCACCGACGGCCCTTCAGCGGATCAGCGGCGGCTGGCAGGAGTTCGAAGACACCGTCGTGGACCACGGATTCGACCCTCCGATCTCACCAACGCGTACCGAAGTCGCCGCGACCATCGGTGGCGTGCCGTCGCTCGTTCTCGCCGCGGTCGCCGATCGAGCGGTGTTCTCGCCCGAGGAGCCACGGGATGATGAGGCCGATCAGGTGTGGCGTGCGGTTGCCGACCTCCGCGACTCGATGAAAGAGGGTCGGACGCGTTGGCAGCGCATCCGGTCGGCGATCTCGCTCCGATCACTCGGTGGATATAGTGTCAAGAGACTGTTTAGGCGATAGTCGAATGGCTGAACTGGGGGAGGGTCCGCGAGAAATGACGTGCACGTACTGCGGGACCGTCTTGCCACCCAGCGCACTTTTCTGCGGGGAATGCGGTCGAGCGGTCACCGGTGCGCCAGTCATTTCTCTCGGGCTGGCGTCTGCGCCTCCTCCGTCGATCGAGCAGCGACAGACGATCGGCTACGAGCACTCTCCGCTACGGCCGACGGCGGATTATCCGGTTCCGCCGCTCGTCCTCCCGAGGTCCGATGGCGCCGCGACCGTCGTCTGTGAGCAGTGCGGGTCTCCCATGTCGGAAGACGATATTTTCTGCGGAGTGTGCGGCTTCGTCTCCCGCGCTGCAAGCGAGGACTTTGGCCGTTCTCGTGACACCGCCATCATCGAGTTGGGTCCTCCGCGCGTGCCGGCAGCGCGACCGCTTCCGGCACCACTCGTCGATCGGCTGCCTGATTTCCCATCTGCGGAGCAATTGGATGCTCACGGTGTCATCGAGGTGCCGGTCCAGCCGAGTGAACCTGTGTCGCCGCCGGTGCCTCCGAGGACCGGGTTGCCCTCACAACCCCCCGCGGGTGCTGACCTACCGTTCGACGATTCCGCCGATCTGGAGGCCACACGCATTTCCCGTGCTGGCCATGCAGGCGAACGATTCGTGTTGCAATTCAGCACGGGCGAAAGCTTCACTGTTTACGGCAGTGGGCTCATCGGTCGAAATCCACGATCCGAGCCGGGAGAATACTTCGATCAGCTCGTTCGCGTGCTCGATCCGAGCCGATCAGTCTCCAAGGTGCACCTCCAATTCGGCCAGGAAGCCGGTCGATTCTGGATCATGGATCGCTTTTCCGGTAACGGCACGATTGTGCGCGAACCCGAGTCGGAACCGGTGCGATGCCAGCCCGAGAAGCGGTTTCGTCTCGCTCGCGGCACCCGCGTCGACATCGGGGAGCAGTTCTTCATTGTGAGCTGAGTCGCACCTCTCCTCGGACGCCGGGGTGCGTGACCCACTGTCCAGAGATGGTGCGGGGCGATCGATGAAGGTCGTCCGGACTGGTTTCCTTGTGCAATGCCAGAATCACCCTCCCGCGATCCGTTCCCGCCCCCGTCCCCGCGCGCACCGCCCGCAGCGGTTCCGTCGGGGCGCCCGCACTCGATAGCAATTCCACGAGTACCCGAGGTCGCCCGTCCACATAGCTTTCCGGTTATCGCGGTGCTCGCACCGGTTATCGGGTCGGTGCTGATCTGGGCACTCACCCGGTCACCATTCGCGCTCGTCTTTGCGCTTCTCGGACCGCTCGTCGCCATCGCCAGCGTGGCAGACGCCCGCATCCAGTCCCGGCGAATGTCACGACGAGAGTCCGCTCGCTTCGACCGTGAGGTCGCGGTGGCACGGGTCAGTATCGAACGATTTCATTCGGGAGAGCGCGAAAGTCTTCTTCACGCCACGCCGGGAGCTGTCGGTCTCACAGCGCGGTCGATTCACGATCCTGAGCGGTGGCGTACTTCGGCGGCGGCGGGCGTACCGGTACGGCTGGGACTCGGTCGCACGGCGAGCACAGCGCAGTGTGACCTTCCCACTATGGCGCTGGAGGAAACAGCGGACCCCGTTCGGCGCGAGTTGGATCGGCTGCTCGATACAGCGTCGACGATCGATGGTGTACCGATAGTGACGGATGCCCGGCTCGGCCTCGGGCTCTGCGGACCGGGTGCTCTCGCGGAGGCCGTCGCCCGCGGCATCCTGATGCAGCTCGGCGGCCGATTGTCACCGCAATCGACAACTTTCCGACTCGGCGGAGAGGCAGCGCACCGCTGGGTGGAGAACCTCCCGCATCGATTCGTGGAGTCGTCGCCCGGATACGGAAGCACTTGGGTGACTTGGACGTCTGACGGCGAGACCGGAGTCGTCGCTGTTGCTACACGCCTGGAAGACCTGCCTGTCGAGTGCCGAGTGGTCGTAGAGGTGGGCGCCGGATGCACCGCACGGGTGATCCGTTGTCCCGACGATACGGGGATTGCACCGCTCCCACTAGTGATTGTGGTGGAGTTCGTCTCTGCCGAGCAGGCCAGGGAACTCGGACGGTTTCTCGCGAAATCGGCCACGATTCTCGGGCAGGAGCCCTCCGATTCGGACGAGGTCGGAGAGCAGGATTTCTCCTCTCTGCCCCTACCGGCGACGCCGTCGGCGATCCCGGGGTCGCTCGCTTGCGTTTTCGCTCGGTCGAATGACGACGGTACAGGAGTCACGGTCGATATCGTGGCGCAGGGGCCTCACGCTGTCGTCGGAGGCACGACGGGCAGCGGCAAGAGCGAGTTGCTCGTGAGCTGGGTACTCGCGATGGCGCGCGCACACCCTCCCTCGGCGGTGAATTTCCTGCTCGTGGACTTTAAAGGCGGTGCCTCGTTCGGCCCTATCCGCGCCCTGCCGCATGTGGTCGGGATCGTGACAGACCTCGACGAACGGACCGCTCACCGAGCGATGCTCAGCTTACGTGCCGAGCTGCGCTTTCGTGAGCGGATCATCGCCGTAGCCGGCGCCCGGTCAATCGATGACCCCGGTGTCGACCTGCCCCGCCTCGTAATCGTCGTTGACGAGTTCGCCGCGATGGCCGCAGACTACCCCCAGCTGCACGAACTCTTCGCCGACCTTGCGGCACGCGGTCGATCGCTCGGACTCCACCTGGTGCTGTGCACGCAACGACCCGCCGGGGCGATCCGGGATGCAGTGCTCGCCAATGCGACTCTTCGGCTGTCGCTGCGGGTCAACAATCGTGCCGACAGCGTTGCGGTGCTCGGTACAGCGCAGGCGGCCGAACTCTCCGGCGACCGCCCCGGCCGAGCCTGGATCTCGATCGGTGGTGACTCGGCGCGACTGCTGCGGGTGGCGCGCGCGACCGACGACGATGTACGTCTCGTGATCGAGGGGTACCCGCTGGCGGCGCGAGAAATACGCCGTCCCTGGTGCGATGATCTTGCGCCGGTGGTGCTGCTGTCGACTCTTGACCGTACGGGCAGCGGTATCCCATTCGCCCGTGTCGATCTGCCGGAGGAACAGCGCCAGGAGACGGCCCGTTACGAACCATCCCAGCGGGGCAGCCTGCTCGTTATCGGAGCCCAAGGGTCGGGGAAGAGTGAGTTGTTCGCCACCCTGGCCGCGGCATCCGGTGTCGACCGGCTCCCCGCGACACCCGACGAAGCCTGGGACGCAGTCGAGATCGCACTCGGCCGAGTGCGTGCGGGAGTCGTCGGTCCACGGTTGCTACTCGCGGACGACCTGGATGCGCTTGTCGGGCGCTTTGGCGAGGAATACCAGCCGAGCTTCATCGATCGTCTGGTGGAACTTGCTCGCGACGGCTCGGTGGTGGGGTTGCAGCTCGGACTGTCCGTTCGACGGATTTCGCCCGCACTGCACACCCTCGTCTCACTGTGCGATGAGCGGATCATCCTGCGGCTCGGTTCGCGCCAGGACCATCTCATTGCTGGTGGCAGCGCAACGGGATTCACCACGGATGCTCCGCCCGGCGCGGGCGAATGGAGAGGGTCGCGAATCCAGGTCGCGCTGCGATCGCCTGTCCAACCGGACTCCGCAGGCTCGGCGTCGCCCGCGGTCAGCCCGTTCGATCTCGCGGCCTACGACTCCGTGATCGTCGTGACCACCCGGGTTGCCGAGTTTACGAGACGCCTCCGTGCGTTCGATGTGCCGGTCGCTGAGCTGCGCAACCTCCCTGCGCCGGGGGTATCGGCATCCCGGATGAGCGCCTCTGTGCTTGAAGTCGTGGATGCCCACAGGCCCGATGTAATTGTGGGCGACCCGGACGGGTGGCAGGCCAACTGGGCGGCACTCGGGGCCCTTCGTTCCGGTGCACTCATCGTGTTCGATCGGTGCAGCGTCGCCGAGTTCCGCGCGATCAGCGGTCGAAGGACGCTCCCTCCCCCGATCCGGGCAGGAGCGGACCAGTGCTGGGTGCTCGAGCCGGGCGGCTCTGTCAGGCGGATGCTGGCACCAACCGCCTGACGCTCGACTTTCGCCACAGCGTGCTCAGGCCAGCACGCTCGCGAGAGTGCGGAAGCCAAGGCCGTGGGCAGCGGCGACCGGCTCGCTGATGATCTCACCGGCATGGGTGTTGAGGCCGAGGGCGAGCGACGGGTCAGCACGCAACGCGCCGACCCACCCGTTGTTGGCGATGGCTCGTACGTAGGGCAGGGTCGCGTTCGTGAGCGCATAGGTGGAGGTGTTCGGCACCGCGCCGGGCATATTGGCGACGCAATAGAACAGTGAGCCGTGCACGGTGAAGGTGGGGTCCGCGTGGGTGGTCGCGTGCGAATCGGCGAAGCATCCGCCCTGGTCCACCGCGATGTCCACGAGCACGCTGCCCGGCTTCATCCGCGACACGAGTTCATTACTCACCAGCTTTGGGGCCTTGGCGCCCGGCACGAGCACGGATCCAATAACCATGTCGGCGGAGACGCAGGCTCGATCGATCTCGAACGAGTTGGACGCGATGGTCTTGACTCGGCCGGCGTACAGGGCGTCGAGCTCGCGAAGACGCTGGAGGTTGGTATCGAGTACCGTGACTTCGGCACCGAGGCCGACGGCAACAGACAGTGCATTGGTGCCGGCCACACCGCCGCCGAGCACGACGATTGTGGCGGGATGCGTGCCGGGAACTCCCGGTACGAGCAGGCCGGGGCCGCCGTTGGGCTTGAGCATCGCATTCGCGCCGACGATGGGGGCGAGCCGACCGGCAACTTCGCTCATCGGCGCGAGAAGGGGGAGCGCGCGCGAGGGCAACTGCACGGTTTCATAAGCGATGCCGGTCACGCCGCTCGTGAGAAGTTCGTCAGTGAGACTCCGTTCCGCAGCGAGGTGCAAATAGGTGAAAAGAAGGAGATCGTCACGGAAATAGCGATACTCGCTCTCCACCGGCTCCTTCACCTTGAGAAGGAGATCCGCTTCCGCCCACGTGGATGCCGCATCCGAGCTGATTGCCGCGCCCGCATCGACGTACGCGTCGTCCGGGATGGACGACCCGAGTCCTGCACCGCTTTGCACGAGCACCTCATGCCCGTTGGCAACGAGGTCATGCACCCCCGCCGGCGTTATCGCCACCCGGAACTCGTTGTTCTTAATCTCGGACGGAACGGCGACTCTCATGACACTCCTGGGTGATCGGCGCTGCAATTTTGCCACAGCGCTGTGGCGAGCGCGCTCCTCGAATCGAGGGTTCGCGCACCCCCAGCGTAGCGGCGCGAGACGCGTGATTCCGCAACGAAATCATCCGTCAAGGTACTGATTTCGTGAAGATTATGTTTCAAGATGGTTGATTTGCCCCTTTTTGGGTGCACTCGGGTGGTGTCCTGTGCAAGTATCGACCAACGCGGTTCGCCGATGTTCCCGTTTGCTCAAGTCGTGAAGGAGTCGTATCTCAATGACCCGCTCAATTCCCACGGATCCGATGGTCCAACGCTTGATCCGTGAGGCGCGTAGCGCCTCTCTCAGTCGCAGAAACGTGCTCACCGGCGCGGGAATCGGGGCAGCGGCGCTCTCGCTTGCGGCCTGTTCTACCGGAGGGGCGGCACCGGGGCCGAGCGCGGCAGTCGATAAGTCGAGTACTGATAAGAGCATCAAGTGGGACAACTGGGCGCTCTACCTCGACGAGGCAAAGGACGCCAAGAATCACCCGACGCTCGACGCTTTCGAAAAGCAGTCTGGGATTGCGGTCAAGTACGACGTCGCGGTCGATGACAACAACACCTATTACGGCAAGGTCAAGGATCAACTCGCGCTGGGCCAGGACATCGGGGCAGACTTGGTTTGCCTTACTGACTGGATGGTCAGCCGGCTCATCAAGCTCGGCTACGTGCAGAACTTCGATCTCTCGAAGATCCCGAACGCCAAGAACCTGACACCGTCGCTCCAGAAAGTCGATTTCGACCCGGGTCGCAAGAAGTCATTGCCCTGGCAGGGCGGTTTCGCCGGTATCTGCTGGAACAAGGACAAAGTGCCCGGCGGCCTGAAGTCGGTCAACGACCTGTGGGACAAGTCCCTCAAGGGACGCGTCGGGGTGCTGTCGGAGATGCGAGACACGATTGGCCTCATCATGGCGCAGGCAGGAGTGGACATCTCGAGCAAATGGGCAGACGCCAAATTCGACAACGCGATCGACGTATTTCGCAAGCAGGTCAGCGACGGGCAAATCCGCAATATCAAGGGCAATGCCTACACGGAGGATCTGAAGAGCGAGGACACGCTCGCCGCGATCTGCTGGTCTGGCGACATCACGGCGCTCAATACCGAAGCCGCCGGCACGAATGCCGACGCAGTCGACAAGTGGCAGTTCGCCATTCCGGAAGCCGGCGGTTCCCTGTGGAACGACAACTTCGTTATCCCGATCGGCTCTCCGAAAAAGTCTGACTCGGAAGAACTCATCAACTACTACTACCAGCCGGAAGTCGCGGCTCAGGTGGCCGCCTGGGTCAACTACATCACCCCGGTGGTCGGTGCGAAGGAGGCGATGCAGGCCATCGATCCCGGCCTCGCGGACAATCAGCTGATCTTCCCCGATGAGAAGACACTGGCGAGTGTGAAAGTCTTCCGCACTCTCACCGGTGCGGAGGAAAGCAAATTCGGCGCCGCTTTCCAGGCCGTACTGTTGGGATCTTGATGGCCTCGGGTGCGTTCGCCGAGTCCGGCGCTGACCTCGAACTGGTCGGCATCCAGAAACGGTTTCCCGGTTTCACCGCGATCGAAGAGATGGATCTGGTCATTCCGGCCGGGTCCTTCTTCGCCCTCCTCGGGCCATCCGGGTGCGGTAAGACCACCACTCTCCGTCTCGTCGCGGGGCTAGAGGAGGCCACCGCCGGTCGCATCCTCATTGGGGGTAAGGACGTCACAGACACCAAGTCGTTCCAGCGTCCGGTGAACACGGTCTTCCAGAGCTATGCCCTGTTTCCGCACATGTCGATCATCGACAATGTTGCGTTCGGTCTCCACCGTCGCAAGATTGCGGATGCCTCGACCAAGGCCCATGAGGCGCTGCGGCTGGTCGAGCTCGACCACCTCGCCACACGTCGTCCCTCGCAACTCTCCGGTGGGCAGCAGCAGCGCGTTGCTCTCGCGCGTGCGATCGTCAACCGCCCGGCCCTCCTGCTGCTCGATGAACCGCTCGGCGCGCTCGACCTCAAGCTCCGCCGCCAGATGCAGCTCGAACTCAAGTCGATCCAGGAGGAGGTCGGCCTCACCTTCCTGCATGTGACCCACGACCAAGAGGAGGCCATGACCATGGCCGACACTGTCGCGGTGATGAATAAGGGTCGAATCGAGCAGCTCGGGTCACCCGAGGTGCTTTATGAGCTTCCTCGCACGGCCTTCGTGGCCAACTTCCTCGGCCAGTCGAATCTCTTCACCGGGCCGGTGGCCGGCACCACCGCCGACAGCATCTCCGTCGACATCGAGGGATGCAAGATCGTCGTACCGAAGTCGCGCGCGCAGCGTCACTCGGGTCATGTAACCGTCGGGGTTCGGCCGGAGAAGCTCACTCTCCATCTGTCCGAGCCGGCGTCGGCTGCCGGTACTAACATCCTCGGACCGGGGCGGGTTATCGACGTCTCGTTCAGCGGCGTGAGCACCCAGTACATCATCGCGATTCCCGGCCACGGATCCGTCGTTGTATTCGTGCAGAACACCGGGGCGGGCCCGTCGGTCACCGAGGGCGCGGAGGCGTGGGTCTCCTGGAATGTCGAGCACGGGTTCGGCCTCGAAGACGAAGCTCCCGCCGAACCGCGTTTCGATGCGGACACGGACACCGCGACGATCGCCGTGCAGAAAAAGCGGTCGCTCATGTCGGAGCTCAGGGGAGCATAAGTCCATGGCATTCTCCGCATTCGCCACGGGCACCACGCAAGAACAGGCCCCGCGGCGCAAGAGCCGCATCGCCCTGTTGTTGCTGCTTCCGGGCATCCTCTATCTCGTGTTGTTCTTTCTCGTGCCGCTTGTATCACTGGTAATCACGTCGTTGCAGTCGCCGTCGGCTCTCGGCGACATTGGCCAATACCAGACGGGCTTCGACTGGCAGAATTACGTCACCTCCATCACACAGTACGGCGGCCAGATTCTGCGGTCGTTCTTTTACGCGGTGCTTGCGACAGTATTCGCCCTGCTGTTCAGCTATCCACTCGCCTACTTCATCGGGGTGAAGGCGCGCCCCTGGCCGCTCCTGCAGAACCTCATGCTCGTACTCGTGATCGCTCCGTTTTTTATCAGCTTCCTGTTGCGCACCCTGGCGTGGAAGTCGCTGCTCTCGGACGAATCGGGCTTCGTGACGGGACTCAAGGCGCTCTCATTGCTCGCTCCGGATGCTCACGTCACCGGCACCCCGGTCGCTGTCTTCTTCGGGCTCACCTACAACTTCATTCCGTTTATGACGCTTCCGCTGTACGCGGCACTCGAGCGGCTCGACACCCGCTATCTC
>JANYIZ010000194.1 GCA_025408445.1 Frigoribacterium sp.
GTCGACGCTCGCAAGTATGCGAAGCAGGGTGGTCTTGCCCGCACCGTTGAATCCCAGGATCACCACTTTTGATCCCCGATCGATCGCGAGATCGACAGCGGTGAAGATTTCGAGCGAGCCGTAGCTCTTGGAGAGATTGGATGCCATCAGCGGTGTTCGCCCACAGGGCGCGGGATCGGGGAAGCGCAACTTCGCCACCCGGTCGACGGTACGCACCTCGTCGAGGCCGGACAACATCTTCTCGGCACGTCGCACCATTTGATGGGCAGCGGCCGCCTTCGATGCCTTCGCTCCGAACTTTGCCGCCTGCATCTGCAGCACTCCGGCTTTCTTCTCCACGTTGACGCGCTCTTTCTTGCGACGTTCCTCGTCGGCGGCACGCTGGCGCTGGTAGTTCTTCCAGTTCATGTTGTAGATGTCGATGACCTGGCGGTTCGCATCCAGGTAGAAGACGCGATTGACGGTGTCTTCTACGAGCTCCACATCATGGCTGATCACAATGAGTCCCCCCTGGAAATTCTTCAAAAATTCCCGAAGCCAGGTAACGGAGTCGGCATCCAGGTGGTTAGTGGGCTCATCGAGCAGCATGGTGTCGGCTCCGGAGAACAGAATCCGTGCGAGTTCGATGCGCCGACGCTGACCACCCGAAAGCGTCGAGAGTGGCTGGTCGAGGATGCGGTCTGGCAGGCTCAGATTGCTCGCAATGGACGCGGCTTCGGCCTCCGCCGCATATCCACCCAGCGCCATGAAACGGTCCTGCAACTCGCCGTATTGCTTCATCGCCCGCGCGGCGACCTTTTCGTCGGAGTCCCCCATTTCGAGCGCCGTCTTGTCCATGCCGATCACCAGCTGGCCGAGGCCGCGAGCATCGAGGATGCGCGTGCGAGCGAGATCCTCCGGATTTCCCGAGCGTGGATCCTGGGGAAGGTAGCCGATTTCACCGGTCGAATCGATGGTGCCTCCGGTGGCGAGTTCCTCGCCAGCGAGCACCTTCGTCAGTGTTGTCTTTCCCGCGCCGTTCCGGCCGACGAGGCCGATCTTGTCGCCGCGTTCGACTCTGAAGGTGACGTCCTCCATGAGCATGCGTGCGCCAACACGCAATTCGAGGTCGTGCACGCTGAGCACAGGCAGAGTCCAATTGTTTTTGTCATCTCGCGACGACGGGAGGGAGGGGGTGAACCCCTAGTATATTTCCTCGCGGTCAGACCGGCTTCGTGCTGGTGTGACTCTGGAGTTCGAGCCCGGCCAGCAGCAGGGTGATTCCGAATTCAAAGGCCTCGAGAGCCTGCGGCGTGACTTGATAGTCCGGGGAATTCACCGAGGCGGCTTCCGCCACGACGCCGAGGCTGTCGGCCTGCAGTCGCTGCTGTTCGTGGGAGACATGGCCGAGGATGAAGTGGAGCAGGGCTGCGGCGGCAATCCCGCTCGTCCTGTGGTCGAAGCCTGCCCGCTCCAGGGAGTTGGAGAGGAGATTCAGGGGCAGGCCTGCGCCCAATCCGAGTGCGAGGGTGCTCGAGACGACCTCTGCGCCATCCCGAAATGCCAGCAGCGCGTCGCGAAGGGCATAGGCCTCGGCGCGGGTCGCACCCTTCCAATCGTCATCGGTCGGATTCACGGGTCTCGCTCGCTCCACGATCCGGTCGGCAATCGAGGCGAGAAGCGTCTGCTTGTTGGCGAAGTGCCAGTACAGGGCACTGGGCTGCACGTCGAGCGTCGCACCCAAACGCCGCATGGTCAGGTCGGGCAGGCCGTGCTGGTCGAGAATGCGAAGGGCAGCATCAACGACATCGTCGCGGGTATGGCGGGTGTACTTAGCGCCGACGTTTTCTGCTTTCGTCATCGTGTCGGTAGTGTATCAGTGTCCTGAACAGTGTTCAGGTGAACAGCGTTCATGAAAGCGTCATTGGCGCACTGCCCACTGCCCACTACCCGCTGCAACAGCGCCACCACCAGAGGAACTCCCCATGGGAAATCGAGCAATAACCGAGATTCGTGACATCACCAGGATCGCCGTCTTCGCAGCAATTCTCGCCGTGCTCGGTATCCCCGGAGCCATACCGGTCTTCGGCGGCGCGGTTCCGATCACCGCCCAGACGCTCGGAGTGATGCTTGCCGGCGCCATTCTTGGGTCGTGGCGGGGCGCAGCCGCCGTCGCGGTCTTTGAAGTACTGGTACTGGTGGGCCTGCCACTGCTGTCGGGCGGGCGGGGAGGAATCGCAGTATTCGCCGGGCCATCGGTGGGCTACCTGATCGGTTGGATAGTCGGTGCCTTCGTGATTGGCGTCATTGCGCGCGCCGGCAATCGCCCGCCCACCTGGTGGCGCACGATGCTCGGCTGTATTGTCGGCGGCATTGTGATTGTCTACGCCGTCGGAATCCCGTTCCAATCTTTCATCACGGGCCTTCCACTGGCCAAGACCGCGCTCTTCAGCGCCGTTTTTGTGCCCGGCGACATCGTGAAGGTCGTTATCGCAACAATCGTCACGCTCGCTCTCTGGCGGGCCTATCCGCGAGCCTTCGATCGGGGAGCGCGCACCACTGTCGACATCCGGGTCGCCCCGCACGAGCCGGTTTCACAAACAGAGCGGGCCGCGGCTTCCGAGTGACAGCCGATCGCGTGGCGGTGTGGTGCGGCTCTGTCTCGGTGAGCGAGTCACACCTCCGTGAGCACGAAGGTCGGCTCGCCAGCACCCCCGGGGGCGCTTCGGGCCGGCTTGTGCCCATCGTCGATGAAAATCGGCTGCGCTCGCTGGTCACCGCGTGGGGTGTTCGGGCATCCGGGGGGATCCCACTTCTCGGCGATGACCGGTGGAATTCCACTCACTGGTCAGAGCTCCGTCAGCTCGCTGATGGTGCTGTAATCTCCCCAGACTCGGCGTGGGCAGCGTTCACTTCGGGGAGCAGCGCATCCCCGCGGGTGATTCTTCGCACTGAACGGTCGTGGGGTGCGTCATTTTCTGCCGTGACCGAGCTGATGGAGCTGACCAGCGCAGACTGCGTTTACCTGCCAGCACCGCTGTCATCCTCACTGTCGCTCTTCTCTGTTGCGCACGCGAGGTCGGTCGGGGCGGCGGTGGTCCTTCCGAAGGCACATTCCTTCTCGCCCGCCGACCTTGAACACGCGACCACCCTGCACGCCACTCCCCATGCGCTTCGCACCATCGTCGAAGCTCTCGAAGGTGGTGGAATTCGCCACCGTCTGCACTCCGCGCTTGTGGGCGGCGCGCGCCTCGATATCGACGTGCGGGAGCGGGCAGAGGCACTGGGCATCCGCGTGGTCTCCTACTACGGCGCTGCCGAACTCTCGTTTGTCGCGGTCGACACTGACGGCCTGGGCCATCGTCCCTTTCCGGGTGTTGAACTGAGCGTTACGGACGGTGAATTATGGGTTCGATCGCCATACCTCGCCTCCGGATACCTCGGTAATGATGGCGCCTTGCGAGAGTCACCGGGCGGCTGGGCCACGGTCGGCGACCTGGTCGAGGTAGACCGGGCGGATCGATTGCACTTCCGTGGACGAGCGGACGGCGCGATCCTGACCGCGGCGGCGACCGTCGTGCCCGAGGAGGTCGAATCGGCCCTGCGCTCCATCGACGGAATCGAGGACGCCATAGTGCTCGGGCTCGCCAACGCCGGGGTCGGTGCCCTCGTCAGCGTGCTCATCGAGACGACCTCGGGACGTGCTGTGCCATCGGTGCGCCGGCTCCGCGAAGAAGCGCGCAGCCGACTTGCTCCTTCGCACCTCCCGCGGCTCTGGTACTGGACCGAGCAGCTCCCACGAACACCCGCCGGCAAGCCGGCCCGTGCGCAGATTCGCCGGGCAATCGAGAATGGTGAGGTGACCAGACTTGATTGACCGGATGAGCGAGCACACCAGGCCCGTCGTGATCGCCGCGCGTCGCACCCCGATCTCGACCAGGGGAATGCGGCTCAGAAGCCGGTCAGTGCACGAACTCGCCGCACCGGTAATCCGGCGGTGCCTGGCTGATGCGGAACGGGCGATCGGGTCGTCCCTCGCCGTCGGGGATGTCGTCCTCGGCAACTGCATGGGACCGGGCGGCAATATCGCTCGGCTTTCGGCCCTCGCCGCCGACCTCGACGTGAGTGTTCCCGGAATGACCATCGACCGGCAGTGCGGCAGTGGACTCTCCGCGATCATCACGGCCTCCGACGCGATCCGTGCCGGAGATTCCCGGCTGCTCCTCGCGGGCGGCGCGGAGAGCGCGTCGACCGCTCCGCTACGAATCGCTCACGGATCCCCCTATGCGCGAGCGGCCTTCTCCCCGACGGGATTCCCCGATCCGGAGATGGGTCCGGCAGCCCAGGAGCTCGCGGCAGCATTCGGCATCGATCGTGATCGCCAGGATGCCTACGCGGAGCGCAGCCATCGCCTCGCGCTCGTCCAGCTCGAGGCGGGCGGATTCGACAACGAGCTCGTCGCGCTCGACGAACTCGACCGCGACGACAGCCCACGCGAGCGAATGACGGACCTGCTCCGCCGCTTCCCCTCGCTCTACCCGACCCTCGATGGGCCGGCCACTGGCAGCGTGACGGCGGGCAACTCCTGCCGCATCAGTGACGGGGCGGCGGTCGTCGCGATTGTCTCAACAGGATCCCGCAGGGACGCCCCTGGGCTCGCCCTACTGGCCCACGCGACGATCGGCTGCGACCCGGCCCTGCCGGGAATAGGACCGGTGGCCGCGGTGAATCAGGTGCTCGCCGCGGCGGGAGTGTCACTCGGCGACATCGCCGCCTTCGAGATAGTCGAGGCCTTCGCGGCCCAGAGTCTTGCCGTGCTGTACAGTCTCGACCTTGCCACACACGATTTCGTCGACCCGCGAGTCTGCTCGGGGGGTGGCGCGCTCGCTCTCGGACATCCCTGGGGCGCCAGTGGCGCGGTGAGCGTCGTCCGCCTGTTCACGCGCCTCGTGCGCGAGGGTGCCCCGGCGGGAAGCCTCGGAATCGCCACCGCCGCGGTCGGAGGCGGGATGGGCGTCGCCGCCCTGTTCGAGGTCGTGCGGTGAACGGGCAATGGAAGATCCAGTTTGAGGGCGTTTCGGTGGAATTCGCCGGTCGGATTGCCCTTCGTGACATCTCTATCGCGCTCGATGCGAAACGGATCGGAGTGATCGGGTCGAACGGGTCCGGAAAGTCGACCTTTGCGCGGATGCTCAACGGCCTGGTCACACCGACCAGTGGTGCCGTGAGGGTTCACGGCCTCGACCCTGTGCGGGATGGTAAGCGGCTGCGACGCCACGTCGGTTTCATCTTCAGCAATCCGGATGCCCAGATCGTGATGCCGACCGTCACCGAGGATCTCGCCTTCTCGTTACGCGGTCGCGGACTCAGCCGTTCGCAGGTTGCGGAACGGGTGGTCTCGGCGCTGGAGTCCATCGACCTCGTGGGTCATGCCGACGCGCCGAGCCACAGCCTGTCCAGCGGACAGAAGCAGCTGCTCGCCCTCGGTGCAATCCTCATCGGTGAGCCCGACCTCGTAGTGGCGGACGAACCAACGGCGCTGCTCGACGCGGCGAACAGCCGGAAGATCGGCAACCGCCTTCTCGACGAGATCCCGCAGCAACTCGTACTGGTCACCCACGATCCCCGCCTGGCCGTTCGCTGCGACATCGTGCTGAGATTCGAGGGGGGAAAGCTGCTTGAGCACGGCGACCCCCGATCTGTCATCGCCCACTACGAGAGGGATCACGCATGATCGGGCTCTATCACCCGGGCTCCAGCCTGCTCCACCGGATACCGGCCGGCGTGAAGGTGCTCGTCTTTGCGGCGCTGACGCTCGCCATCGCGCTGACGGCGGGTGGCGCCTGGACCCTTCCGGCGGCCGGATTTCTCACCGCCGCCCTGTACCTGCTCGCCGGGCTCGGTATTCGTCCTCTGCTTGGCCAACTCTACGCCGCGCGCTGGATCGTGCTCGTCATGCTGGTGACCCAGGTGATCTTTTTGCCGGTGCCGGTGGCCCTCACAAACACCGGTCGTGTGCTCATCGTGATCGTCCTTGCCGCATTGATCACTCTCACGACTCGCATTCCCGCCCTGCTGGATGCAACGGAACGGGCGCTGGAACCGTTCCGGCGGTTCGGCGTCAATCCGGCCGCCATCGGGCTGCTTCTGGCACTGACCATCACCGTGATACCGGTGATTGGCGGATTCGCCGCCGCTATCCGCGAGGCCCAGCGCGCACGCGGAGCACCGGTGCGACTGCAGAGGTTCGTTGTACCCCTCCTGGTGATGTCCCTGAAGCACTCCGATGAACTCGCGGACGCCCTGACGGCCAGGGGCATCGAATGATCGTTTATGGACAGACCATCGACGACCAGACCCGTTGCACTCACTATCGGACATTGACGGATGTCATTGCGATCAAGTTCTACTGCTGCCGGCGCTACTATCCGTGCCACCTGTGTCACGAGGCATCCGCGGGTCACGCGCCATTGCAGTGGCCGGTCTCGCAGCGTGATCAGAAGGCTCTGCTCTGCGGAGTGTGTTCTGCCGAGCTGAGCATCAGCAGCTATTTCGTGGTACACGCCTGCCCGGAATGCTCGGCGCAGTTTAACGACGGATGTCGGCTGCACCGGCATCTGTACTTCGAAGACTGACGCCCAAGCGGCACGCCGCTACATCGAAAAGCCGAGCGCCCTCATCATGTCGCGACCGTCGTCAGTGATCTTCTCCGGACCCCACGGCGGCATCCAGATCCAGTTGATACGGAACTGATCCACGACCCCGTCAAGAGACTGTGCGGTCTGTTCCTCGATCACGTCGGTGAGCGGGCAGCCCGCGGAGGTCAGCGTCATGCTGATGATCAGCGCATCATTCTCGTCGTCCCAGGTGAGGTCATATATGAGCCCAAGATCGACGATGTTTATCCCAAGCTCGGGATCCATTACGTCCTTGAGAGCCTCTTCCACCTGGTCGAAGAGTGCGGGAGAGAGAGCGACTGCCATGCCTCAGCCTAGGCTTACCGGGGCAAGGAAGCGATCGTAGCCTTCGTTTTCGAGGCGATCGGCCAGCTC
>JANYIZ010000195.1 GCA_025408445.1 Frigoribacterium sp.
CAGGACCCGGCTCTCCAATGACGACCTTTTCACGGTCGTCTGCCCCAGCCCGACTCCCCCGAACCAGCCCAGCACGGTATGGGCGTCCAATGGGCGCGGTGGCCTGGCCGGCCAGGTCGGGCTAGCGGTCTCCAGCACCCAATTGGACGTGACGGCGGTGGTCCGTGAGCTCGCCCCCAAGCTGCTCATCAGCGCCGGTAACGGTCTGTTCCTTGACAAGTCTTTCAGCCAGGAAAGCCCCGGCAGTGATCCGATCGTCTCGCGCGCCATGGTTTTCGGTGAACGCGGCGGGCAGAGGGTTGATCACGCCATCATTCGCCTGACCGACGGAACGGTTCGCCTCCTGCCCCAATGGGAAGCAGAGGGCGAGGCCTGAGATGGACCAGCTCACTAACTCCTCGAAGGGCCTCTGGTCCGTCGAGACCCTCTCGGGCAGCAACTACCTCCTGGACTTGGATAGCAGGGTCTTGCTGCGTCAAGCCGACCCGGCGACCGACGGGGACAACACGTTGCGGCGGGATGGGGAGCCCATTCGATTGATCCGGCTGCTGCGCTGTGAGGTCGGCGACAACATGATCTTGGTGGTCGGTTTGAACGTGCCCGGCGTGTTGTGGACGACCCGGGTTTCCACCACCGTGCTCCGGATCGAGGGCGTGGATCCTCAGGACCTGAGTCTCTGATGCCCACCGAGCGCGACAAAGCCGACGCCTCCCTCCCGGGAGACGGAGTGGCACGCCGGGTCACGATTCGGCGCAGCCGCCCCGATCGTGACGGGTTGTTTCTCTTCGGACGCCGGTATGCCGGCCAAGTTGTGATACTCACCGACACGGATCTTCGCGCCCTCGAACGGGGGCGCGTAATCGCCGTCGACATCGAGAACGAAGACATCATTTACATCCGACTCGCATCGGATGGTGAGGACGATCGACGATGACCACACCGTGGGCTTCCAACGGCCGCATCGCGTTCCCGCCGACCGCGTTGCCCCCCGGTCGTTCGCGGTTGCGCCTAGCCAGTAGCCGGCCTGGGCCTCTGCGGGGCTCGCCCGTCACCGGGTTTGGGTTGAGTGAATTCGCTGATCTGCCCCAACACCAAGTCCGCCCAGGCGATGTCATCCAACCGCAGCACCACTTCGCCGCGGAGAGCCCTGAGCAATCGAGGATAACTGGTCCCCGTCTTCTCGGCGAGCAGTTTCAACGCCTTCCCCGGAACCCCTGGCTCGACCTCGGCCGACAGATCACCGGTGGCACTGCGGGCTTTCGTCGCGTCCTTCGCCTGCTGGTCGAGAAATTTGGCCCGTTGCCGGATTCGGACCGCGTAGACGTGCTGCATCTGGGCGGCGATACACAACGCCTTCGACCGCTCATCGGTTTGAGGGATCCAGCGCACGGTCCGGGCGTACCCGAAGCTCTCCGGCTCCGCGCAGTAGTCGCGCGGGCAATACCGAGGCGCCGGCTTCCGTGTTCCTCGTGCCGGAATAGTGTCCATTCTCGGCACTCTAACTCACTTGTAATGCTTTTTCTGAACAGTTTCGGGATTCGCGAATTGTCCCGCGCACTAACTGTTCGTGAACAACAACACCGAACTTATGAACCAGATCGCTGAGCTGGCGCTCGCCTACAGCGGTAACGCGATGATCCAGTGGAAGACCAACACCGGTCGTCTCCGGGAAGAACCCGCCGACCGCAGCCTCCTCGGACGCCACCTCTACCTCGCCGAAGCTTTCCGCAAGCCCAAGTCCTACCCGCGGCAGCGGAACTACTACGGGCTGTACTACTTCGCCCAGACGAAGTCGCATGTGTGGCACGAGTCGCTGAACGAGGCGAACATGATGGCCTACCTCGATCACACCGAGTCGATCTCCGCGATCAACTCCCAGCCGATGCGAATCACTTTCACCGACGGAAGCTGGCACGTCCCAGACCTCCTCGCCCTGCACACCAACCATCGTCAGGTTGTGTACGACATCAAGCCGGTCTCGAAGATCGACTCGAAGGCGATGGCCCAGTTCGCCAAGACTCTGGCGGTGTGCGAAAAGGTCGGGTGGGGGTACCGGGTGCTGCCGACCCTGTCCGCGCAGCAGCAAGACAACCTGACCCACCTCAGCTACTTCAAACACCCCCTCTTCCACCCCGGCGCCAATGCCGCCAGCGCCCTGTCCGCGGAACTGAACAAGCCGATGACCTTCGACCAGGCGGCCGGAATCCTCCGCCCGGATTCAATCCCGCACGGACGATCCGCCTTGTTCCACCTTCTCTGGCTGCGGGACGTCCGCACCGACATGAACCTGCGAATCGACGGCACCACCCGGATCGAGATGAACCCTGATGCGCGCCTTTAACCCCTCCGAGCCCATCCAGTTGGAGGACGGTGAGTACACCTTCATCGAAACGGGGGGCGCCCTCGTGAAGCTGCGATCCGTCAAGACCGGCGAGTACATCACGATGCATATGGCGGAGCTGGGCCAGCGAATCGTCGGACTGCCTCCCGTGTCGATTCGGAACGCACGACTGGTCGCCTCGCTCGGCGACAAGCAGAAGGATCGCACTTTGACCATTGCCGATCATTTGCGGGAGATCCTCACCGGCGAACATCCGGCACTGGACAAACCTCGCCCGCAGTTCGATCTCACCACCACCACCCAGACGCAGCGGGTATACGCGAAAATGGCGGAGTTGGAGGCGACTATCTACAAGATGGGTCGCTCGTCCCTGATGGCGAAGCTTGCCGCGTTCAAAGTAAACGGGGAAGCGTCCCTGGTGGACGGACGCGCTCTGACCACAAAAGCCGTCGCGAAGGACGACCGTGTGACCGTGCTGGAAGCGCTCGTCGAGGTCATCGGAGCGCAGCGCGGAGAATCCACCGTCACTGCCGCGCGACTAATCGAGCTGACGTCAAACGAATTGCTGAACCAATACGGTGCGGACCGGCCGGACCTTCCGTCGGACCGGACCATGTACCGGCTGATCAAGATCTACACGAAGGGCAAACACACCACCGGCAGTGCCCAAACACGGCGCTCCGCCGGCGACCGTCCCAACCGACCCTTCGGTAAAGCCACCCAACTGTTGCCCGGTGCCGAGTTCCAACTGGACAGCACCCCGATGAACATCTTCGTCCGAGTACCCGGCTGCAAGATCCCGATGCGTCCGCACTTGGCGATCATGGTCGACGTTGCCACCCGCAGCATCCTCGCCTACACCTTCCGCCTCGTGGCCGCCAAAGGTATAGATCATGTCGGCCTTATCACCCAGGCGCTGGTGCCAATTCAGAACCAGCCCGACCGGACCCGGTTCCGCGACATGGTGGAACTGCAAAACAAAGGCCTCACGTTGCTCAGCCAGGCCGAGCTGATGCGGCTTGCCCACCACCGTCCGTTCATGTACCCCCGGGTCCTCGTCATCGACAACGGCAAGGACTTCAAATCGAACGTCGCTATTCGCGCTGCTGAATCCTTCGGCATGGGCGTCCGATTCTCGCCGCCGAGGACCCCCGTCACGAAGGGGATTGTGGAACGAACGTTCCTCTCAATCAAGAGTCTCTTCGAGGAGAACCTGCCCGGCTTCACCGGCGGATCAGTGGAGATGCGCGGTGAAAACGTGCAGAACCGGAACAACCTGCTCGACATCTTTGCCGTGCAGGAGTTATTCCACGACTGGGTCCTCAGCACTTGGCAGAATCGCCCACACCGCTCCCTGATCGACCCGCTGTTCCCGGAGCAGAAATGGTCGCCAAACCAGGTCGCCGCCGCCGCCGCGCGGGTCGTGGGAGACATCGAAATTCCGCTGACCCGGGAGGACTACATTCGCCTCCTCCCGTTCACTCAGCGGTCGCTGACCTCGACCGGATTCCGGCACCAGAATCACTTCTACGACGCCCCCGAACTGCACCAATACCGGGGACGAGTCGCGACGATGAGGATCCTGTTCGATCCCTACAACCCCTCCACTGTGTGGGCGGCACCCGCCGATGGAAGCCTCATCGAATGCACCATCCGGGACTGGAACGCCATGAACCGTCCCTTCTTCGGCCTGATGAGTGTTGAGGACGACGAACTGGAGCAGGCCGATGAACGCCTCGCGCAGCGCGCCGCAATAGCGCTGATCGGTTCGAAGCTCGCCGGCACTCCCCTCCACCAAGCCCCCACCGAACCCCAGGCGGCACTCTTGCCCGCCGACTTCGACGACGAGACCGACGTCGAAGCGCTCCCCGAATTCACCACCGAAGGAAACTAACCATGAGCATCATGTTCCACGACGCCGACCGCACCTCCGCTATTCACACCCTCGCCGAACTCACCGCATTCCTGAAAACCGACTTCACCCGTCCCGAGATGCTCACCGATCAGGACTACGACTGCCTCTCGGACATCGATCGTGACGTGTACGACCGCGCCCGCATGCTGTACGCCTCCGGCGGCATCGTCCTGGCCACCCCACACGTTCAGGAAGCGAGCCGGCTGCTCACCCAAGCCTTCGCTGTGAACGTCGGCCGGAACTCCGGACATGTCGGCCTCCTGCTCGACGGCGACTCAACGGTCGGGAAAACGGAAACCACCAAAACCCTGATGCGCACCGTGTACTCGCAGTACAAGCGGTTCTTCCCCGATTTCGAAAACCACAACCGCATCCCGATCGTCTACATCTCCGTCCCCGCCAGCTCCACCGCGAAGCTACTCATCAAGGCCTTCGCCGAGTTCTTCGGCCTGCCCGTCATTTCCCGCGAGTCGATGGGAGACATGCGCGTCCGCGTCGTCAAAGCGCTCATTGCCGCTGGCACCCAGCTGATCGTCGTCGACGAACTTCAGAACCTCGTCGGCCGAAGCGTCGGACTTGGTGAGTCCGTCGACGTCCTGAAAAACCTGCACAACGAAGTCCCCGCGACCTTCGTCTACGCCGGGTTCCAACTCGCCGACAGCACCCTCCTGTCCGGGGCGAAGGGCCAGCAGCTGCGCGGCCGGTTCACCATCCTCACCATGGACCGCCTCAACCTCAGCGACCCCGCCGACCGGAAGACCTGGGCGGGCCTTATCGCCGGATTCGAGAAGAAGCTGCCGCTGCGCCACCAGGAACTCGGAACGCTGAAAGAGCACCGCGACTACCTGTACATGCGCACCTCCGGCTCCATCGGAAGCCTCGCGAAGCTCCTCACGGCCAGCGCCGCCGAACTGATCAACAACCCCGCCCGCACCGTCGAACGTCTCACCGAAGCAGTGATGGACACCGTCACTCTCGACATTTACGCCGAGGAGAACTACGCCATTCTGAAGAACGGGCAGACCAAGGGCACCAAGTCCGCGATGCACTCGATGGCCGAGCTGATCAGCGCATGAACACCCCACCCCTTCTCCCCTTCGACGTGCGCCCCTTCCACCAGGAACGCCTCGACAGCTATAGCCGACGGTTGCTCGCC
>JANYIZ010000196.1 GCA_025408445.1 Frigoribacterium sp.
AAGGGCGGCAAGATCATCGGACAGCTGCCCAAGCAGACCGGAACCGGCGACCAACTCGGCCTGGTGCTGGCCAAGGATAGCCCGCTCACAAAGAAGGTCACCGCCGCGGTGGATGCTCTGCGCTCCGACGGCACACTCGACACACTGGCGGCCACCTGGCTCGCCAATTCGGCAGATGCCCCCGTGCTCAAGTAGTTTGCAGGAATGACGACTGCCCTGCACGAACCGAGCGTTGTCGAACTGCACCGTCGGGGTTTTCGACGACGCCAGACCTCACGATCGGTGCTCATCGCGATTCTGAGCACCCTGGTGTTCGCCGCCGTCGCGTGGTTTGCCATAGTGAACACACCGGGCTGGGCACGTGTGCAGCACTCGTTCTTCGATCCAGCGGTGCTCGCCACGGCGTGGCCGCGCGTTATCAGCGGGCTCTGGCTCAACATCCGGGTGCTGTTTTTCGCAGCCATTGGGGTGCTCGTGCTCAGCATCCTCCTCGCCAGTCTTCGCACCCTTCGCGGCCCGATCTTCTTCCCGGTACGCGCGCTCGTTGCCGGATACACCGACCTGTTTCGCGGGCTCCCGCTCATCATCGTGCTCTATCTGGTCGGGTTCGGCATTCCGGGGTTGCGACTCGACATCCCACGATTCCCCGCCGAGTTCTGGGGCACCATCGCGCTCATCCTCACCTACTCGGCCTACGTCTCTGAGGTGTTCCGCGCCGGTATCGAGTCGGTGCATCCCTCACAGCGTCTCGCCGCCAGATCACTCGGCCTCAGCCACGGCCAGACTATGCGCCTCGTCGTACTGCCCCAGGCGATCCGCAAGGTGACCCCGGCGCTCATGAACGACTTCGTCGCCATGCAGAAGGATGTGGGATTGATCTCGGTGCTCGGAGCGATCGACGCCGTTCGCGCGGCCCAGATCGAGACAGCCTCGTCGTTCAACTTCACGCCGTACGTGCTGGCGGGCCTGCTTTTCGTGCTGCTCGCCCTGCCGATGATCCGGCTGACCGACTGGTACACCGCTCGCATGCGAGCTCGCGAACAGGCGGGATCGATCGTATGACCGAGCCTCGCGAGGAGGTGTTGCGCCTCGACAACGTGTGGAAATCGTTCGGCGCAACAGAGGTGCTGCGCGGTGTCAGCCTCACCGTGGCAAGCCACCAGGTCGTCGCGCTCATTGGCGCGAGTGGATCCGGTAAATCGACTCTCCTGCGCACCATTAATCTGCTTGAGCGGGTGGATGACGGCCAGGTGTTCCTGCGCGGCACAGACATCAGTCGGCCGCAGACCCGCCCCGACGTCGTGCGCGCCCGCATCGGCATGGTCTTCCAGCAGTTCAACCTTTTCCCGCACCTCTCCGTGCTCGACAACGTGACGCTTGCCAGCCGCAAAGTTCTCGGTGTCGGGCGCGTCGCTGCCGAGCGGAAAGCCAAGGAGCTTCTCGACCAGGTCGGGCTTGCGGATCGAGCGGGCGCCTATCCGGACCGCCTCTCTGGCGGCCAGCAGCAACGCGTCGCCATTGTGCGTGCCATCGCAACAGACCCCGAGCTTCTGTTACTGGACGAGATCACAAGTGCGCTCGACCCAGAGCTCGTCGGCGAGGTGCTCGAACTCGTGCGCACGCTGGCCGCTGGCGGCACCACCATCGTGATGGCGACACATGAAATGGCGTTCGCTCGGGACGTCGCCCACCACGTCGTGTTTCTCGACTCCGGGGTCATCGCCGAACAGGGTCCGCCGGCTCGGCTGTTCGGCGCACCGACGGAGCCTCGCACCCGCGACTTCCTCGCTCGGTTCACCGGGCTCTCCTAGCCTCCCGCGCGAGGCTCCACGCCCTCACTATCGAGGTCGTGCGACGACGACCTGAATTCACCCATTGGCACCTACGCCGCGCCCGACGATAGTCTCCGTTGGCAAATGTGGGACCCTCATCGTAAGCTCGGACTCTCGAACATACGTTCGAACATAATCTAGGGGGGTGACACGGATGCCCGGCAAGATCGATGCGACTGTAGATGTCATCCTGGCTAAAAACGGGGACCCGGCCGCGTTCATCTGGGATCGGTTCGAGCACACGGTGATCGGGCAACCACAGGCCATCTTCACCCGCCACCCCTGGTGGGAGACCTCCGCGATCCCCACCCTGATCGACACCGAGTTGTGGCGCCTGGACGCGTCCCGCGCGGGTGCGGAGCAGCACCGCTACGATCTGCGGCGGGATGCGGATGGGTCGTGGGTGTTGGCGGTGGACTGGGGGTGAGCTTCCCACACCTGCATGTCAGCAGCGCCTACTCCACCCATTACGGGGTCACCATGCCCGAAAACCTCGCCGACCAGGTACAAGCCCAGGGTGACGACTTTTTGGCAGTCACCGATCGGGATGGCTTGTACGGGGCGATTAAACACTTCCGCGCCTGCACTGCCGCCGGCATCCGCGCAGGATTGGGGGCTGAGCTTGCTGTCCACGATGACGAGCACCGCCCCCTTGGCCGAGTGGTGGTGCTGGCTCACGGCGGGATGGCGGGACGAGGGTATGCGGCACTCTGCCGGGCCGTGTCCGCCGCCCACACGCACCCCCGCACCCCCTCGATCAGTCGCAGGCGTCTGGCATCCCTTGCCACCCTGCGCACCCTGACCGTGCTGCTTGGGCCCGCCTCCGATATCGGGCAAGCGCTGACCATGTCCGACAGTGCCACCGCCCGCACCCGACTGACCGCATGGTCGCGGATCATGCCGGAAGGGTCAATCACCCTGGAAGTGGTCTGCCATTTGACCCCGTCAGGGCCAGGCAGTGTGGGGCCGGCAACCCGGATGCTGGGCTTGGCCGAGTGGGCGGTGCTCCCCGCAGTGCTGACCAATGCGGTGCGGTACGGAACCCCCGGCGAGGCGGTCACCGCAGACCTTGCCGACTCCACCCGCGCGTTGACACCGTTGGCCGAGCTTGGAGCACCGCAATCGAACGGGCAGGCGTGGCTGAAACCGGACACCCTGATGAGCCAGGTGGGACGGATGGTGGTCGATGTCGGCTCCCATCCCCCCGGTACCCTCCCCCGACTCCTGGCAGACACTGCCGAGTTGGCGGATCGGTGCACCCTCGATCCGGTGACCGACATCGGGTTGGGTCGTCCCCGGATGCCGGAGGCGGCGATCATCGGGATCACCGGGGATCCGCACACCGAACTGTGGGCGCGCGCCCGCCATGGTGTCGACGAAAGGTACACCAACTCCCCTCTCCTGGCTGAGGCGCACGCCGCATTGGCGCATGAGATGGCGACCGTTCACCAGCTCGGGTTCGCCAGTTACTTCCTCACCGTCGCCAAAGCATGCGATCTGATGCGCAACATGGGGGTTCGGGTTCAAGCCCGCGGATCCGGTGTCGGCTCGGTGCTGAACTATGCCCTGCACACCTCCGCCGTTGAACCGATCAGCAACAACCTGATCTGGGAACGGTTCCTCTCCCCCGAACGGCAAACCCTGCCCGATATCGACATCGATGTGGAAGCCCACCGCCGGCACGACATCTACCGAGAAATATTTCGCGCCTTCGGGGCCGAACGCGTATCCCTCATGTCGATGACCAACACGTACCGGTCCCGCGGCGCCGTCCGCGACGCCGGCCGCGCCCTCGGCATCCCCGACCTCGACATCAGTGCGATCGCGAAACAGTTATGGCGATTCAACGCCCGTGACTTCCGCACCGCGCTGAAAGAGAAACCAGAGCTGGCCGAAATCGCGGCAGAGGTACAACGCTCCCAACAACTGGAAATGCTCGTCGGACTGACCGAACGATTGGACCGCCTCCCCCGCCACATCTCCGTCCACCCCTGCGGGGTGATCCTCTCCGACCTATCGCTACTGGAGCGCACCCCGGTCCAGGCCTCCGGGATGGGATTACCCATGTCCCAGTTCGATAAACACGACATGGACCCCCTCGGGCTGATCAAACTCGATGTACTCGGAGTGCGGATGATGTCCTCCATCAGCCACGCCGTCGAGGAACACCGGCGGCTCACCGGGGAAACAATCGACCTGGACCGCATCCCCGTGGATGACCCGGCCACCTTCGACATGCTCTGCAGCACCAGAACGCTGGGGGTATTCCAGCTCGAATCCCCTGGACAAATGGAATTGATCGGCAAACTGCAACCCCGCAGCTTCAACGACATCACCGTCGAAATTTCCCTCTTCCGCCCAGGACCGATGGAAGCCAACATGCCGTTACATTATTTGCAGGCCAGGCACGGAGAAACTAACCCCGACTATATCGATGCCCGATTCCGCCCCTTCCTGACCGAAACGAACGGGGTCGTGGTCTACCACGAGCAGGTGATGCGGATGATCGATGCCCTCACCGGCGATGGTCTCGGCCACGCCGACGTGTTACGTCGACACCTCGGCAAACCCGACCATCTAGCGGCACTGGGTGACTACATCATCGGCAAAGCCCTCACCCGCGGGTTCCCCCGAGAGGTAGCCGAACGGGCGTGGAAAGTGTTGTCCGGGTTTGGCAACTTCGGCTTCGCCAAAGCCCACGGCGCCGCGTTCGCAATCACCACCTACCGATCCGCATGGCTGAAACAACACCATCCGGCCGTATTTTTTTCCGGCCTCCTCACCCACGACCCCGGCATGTGGCCGAAAGATTTGATCATCGCCGAAGCGCGAAACCTCGGTGTCACCATGCTGCCAATGGACGTGCAGCACAGCGGACTCCAGTACCGGGTAGAGATCCTCGACCATGGTCGGCACGCCATCCGCCTCGCCCTTGGGGAACTTGCCGGCAGCAGCGCCGCCGAACGGCAACGGATCGCCGAACACCAACCGTTCACCTCCCTGCAGGACTTCCGCGACCGGGTCCGACCCAAACGCCGCACCTTCGAAGCGTTAGCCCGAATCGGAGCGCTGGATGCATTCATCGACTACAACCGGGATCTGCGCGGTACGCTCCTCGCCCACATCCACGCCCTCACCGGTGCCGTCCAGACCGTCACCGGCACCCAACTCGCATTCGACCTGGACCTGCCCACCCCCCGATACGCCAACACCGTCTCGCTTGAGCTGCGCGGCCGCACCCAAACCGATCTGGAGCTCGCCGGGATGGGGTTGACCGTCACCCACCACCAAATGGAACAATTCCACGACCTGTTCCGAAACATCGGCGTCACACCAGCATCGAAACTTTTGGATCTGCCCGGCGGAAGCGAAGTGCTGGTCGCCGGGGTCCGCCGCGCCACCCACACCCCGCCCATGCGCGGCGGAACCGGCCGAGTCGTGTTCTGCTCCCTCGATGACGGCACCGGACCCGTCACCCAAGTGGTGTTCTTCACCGACACCCAAGCAAGGATCGGGGCTGCCGCATTCCACACCCACTACATGCTCGTCCGCGGCACCACCCGTCGAACCGGAGCCCGCGGCATCAGCATCACCGGCGAAGAAGTCTGGGACCTCCACGACGTCGCCCACACCATCAACCAACGCACACACGCAGAAAAACTCGCATCCGACACCACCACGACATCGCTGGACATCGGCCATGTGTACGAATTGTTCGAAAAACGCGCCTGAACTGAAGCATCCACTCAAGAGTGCTCACGCCGCGGCTCCCGAATCACCGTTTGATGCACAGTCCCCGTTTTCTTGACGTGCCCCCAGCTTGATTGCTCGAGCCGGTGTGAGGATCAGGCGGGCATGGATGTTTGGTTTACGCGTAGCTCGCGCGCGATGGGTGTCGAATATCGAGCTGTGAGTTGCGGCGTTGATGGTGTGAGACGAGACCGCTCCGCGTCTGCCTGAGATCGATATTTATACACACTTAGTCGAAAGATATTCGGCTGACAGGGCAGATTCCGTGATGATAGCCAATGACACCAACGGTGTTGACTAGCCAAGTGAGTGAAACACTCGGAGGGCACAACACCCATGCGTAACGGGCCGACCAACGAAAAAAGCCCCGGAGAACCGGGGCTGTAACGATCTGCTAAAGCTGGGGTACCTGGACTCGAACCAAGAACAAAAGAATCAGAATCTTCCGTGTTGCCAATTACACCATACCCCACCACACCCGGGACGAACCCGAGCCGACTCGTTACTCTAACGCACCGGTACGGGGTCGCCCAAATGCACGGGCGAGCATTCGGCTGGGCATGACAGACTTTCTGCGATCTCTCCGTTACGAATCGAGCCAGCCACGCCTCCCATCCTGACCTTCCTCACGAGCTGGCGATTCGATCCGGTCTCGGTGAGCTTCATCCTCTTGGCCGCTGGCCTTTATGCGGCCGGTGTCCTGTCACTGCGCCGGCAGCAGGTAGCGTGGCCCCGCCTCCGCACCGTCTGGTTTTTCACGCTCGGGCTGGGATCGTTCGCCGTCGTGAACCTCGGGTTCCTCGGTGTCTGGAGCACCGACCTGCGCTGGGCGTTCACGACCCGCATCGCACTGATGCTCTTCGCCGTGCCCGGTCTGCTCAGTCTCGGTCGGCCGATCGCCCTTGCGAGGCTCGTGCTCGTCAGCTCCTCGCTGAAGACGGTGGATGCCGTGCTCCGGTCGTGGCCCGTACGCTTGGCCGGCAACGCGGTCTTCGCGCCGCTGTTCGCCCTTGTCGCGTTCTCGGTGTTTCTCACGCCCATCGCTGGAAGCCTGCGCGGGAGCTCGGTTGCGGGCGGCATCCTCACCGTCGCGGTGCCCCTGATGGGTCTGCTGATGGTGTTGCCGATCGTCGAGAACACCACCCAGCGCACGAGCTTTTTCATCACGGTGGAGTTTCTACTCGTCTTCGTCGAGCTCGTGGTCGACGCGATTCCGGGAATCGTGCTGCGGTTGAACAATCACATTCTCGACGGGCTCGGTCAGGCTTCGGGTTCGCTTCCGGCCTGGTTTCCCTCGGCTTACCACGACCAGCATCTCTCGGGCGATTTCTTGTGGTTCATCGCCGAGGTCGCCGACGTGCCCGTGCTCATCCTCATGTTCGTGCGCTGGTCACGCATCGATCGCTCAGAAGCCAAGGCGCTTGACGCGCTGACCGACGACGAGATGGATGCCCTGACGCGAGAACACCTGCGCGGACCGCGGGACTAGTCTGCGGTCTCTATGCGTATCGCTGGGCGATCGAATAGTCGACCGGCGGCGATGAGCCGTTGGTCAGTGGCTGGGGATGCCGATCAGATCGCGATTGATCGCGGCGGCAGTGCGCGCGCCCGCACCGGCAGCCACAATGAGCTGCTGCGGACCCGGCGCGGTGGAGTCCCCCGCGGCGTAGACGCCGGCGACGTTGGTTCGGCCGTCGGCATCCGTGGTGAGGAGTCCCCAGCCGTCCGTCGCAAGACCGAGCGCAGAGACATAACCGAGAGTCGCATCCCAATGCGGGCGGACGAAGCCACCTTCCACTGCAATCGAGGTTCCATCCGCCAGCCGCACCGCGGAGACGACGCCGCGCTCACCGACAACGTCATCGATCACGCCACGTTCGACGCGCACCCCACGCCCAGCAAGTAAAGCCTCCTGGGCATCCGTGATGCGCCCGATATTATTCGTGAACACCGTGAGATTGCGGCTCCACTGGGCAATCAACAACGCTCGCGCGGCGAGGTCGCTCGTCTCGCCGATGAGCGCGAGGGGTTGATCGCTGTGCTCGTAGCCGTCACATTCGGCACAGCTGAACAATCCGAGGCCATAGAACGAGCGGATGCTCGGCAGCGCCGGCAGCGTCTCCTTCAGTCCGGTCGCCACGAGTATCGCCGACGCTGTGACCGACCTGCTCGGGGAGCCGTTGATCCCCTTCGCCTCGAGCGCGAATGCGCCAGCTGACTCAACAACGGAAAGGACCGTCGCCTTCTGCACCTCGACCTCCGGGTACCGCTCGAGTTCTTCGCGCGCGAGCCGACGGAGCTCGTGTGGCGCGATGCCGTCGCGCGTGATGAAGCCCCAGGAGATCATCGTCGCTGCGTTACGAGGCCGGTTTGCATCGAGCAGCAGTACCCGGCGACGGGCGCGCGCAAGGTTCAGTGCCGCGCTCAGCCCGGCGGGCCCGGCACCGACGATGGCAACGTCGTAGTGTTCCATCGGCTAAAGGGCGGCCGAAAGCCGGGTGAGTCGCGCGAGCGTTGACTCCTTGCCGAGCAACTGCATCGACTCGAACAGTGGCGGGCTGATTCGCTTGCCCGAGAGGGCCGTGCGCAGAGGACCGAAAGCGATGCGGGGCTTGAGTCCGCCGCCCTCGATGAGCTCGGCACGCAGCACCCGTTCAATCTCGGCGTGGGACCAGTCAGTGACCTGCTCGAGCGCGCCGACGGCGGCATCGAGAATCTCGGCTGAGCCCGCCGGAGGGGTGGCATCCGCGTCGACCTCGATCGCGTCATCCGCCGCGAAAAAGAATCCGAGCAGGGCCGGAGCCTCGCCGAGCAGCTGCATGCGTTCCTGAACGAGCGGGCCGGCCTCGCGCAGGATGGCCTGCTCGGTGCCGGTCGGAGGATCGGAGACGAGCCCGGCCAGGTAAGGAAGCAGTCTCTCCACAAAAACATCCGGGGCCAGCAGACGGATGTGGTCGCCGTTGATTGACTCGGCCTTCTTCACATCGAAGCGGGCCGGGTTGGGGTTCACGTCGACGATGTCGAAGGCGGCGACCATCTCATCCATGGTGAACACGTCGCGGTCGTGACTGAGCGACCAGCCCAGCAGCGAGAGGTAATTGAGCAGACCCTCGGGGATGAACCCGCGCTCGCGATGGTGGAAAAGATTGGACTCTGGGTCGCGCTTGGAGAGCTTCTTATTGCCCTCCCCCATCACGTACGGCATGTGGCCGAAGCGCGGGATGGCGGTGGCCACTCCGATCTCGATGAGCGCGTGATAGAGCGCGATCTGCCGCGGGGTGGACGACAGCAGGTCCTCGCCGCGCAGCACGTGCGTGATTCCCATGAGCGCGTCATCCACCGGGTTCACGAAGGTATAAAGCGGGGCACCGTTAGGGCGCACGACCACGAAGTCCACGAAGGATCCGGCCGGGAAGGTGATCTCCCCGCGCACGAGGTCGTCGAACGACAGATCGGTGTCTGGCACGCGCAGCCGCAGGGCGGGGGTGCGCCCCTCGGCGCGATGGGTGGCCTTCGCCTCCTCGCTGAGATCGCGTTCGAAATTGTCGTAGCCCTGCTTCGGATCACGCCCGTTCTGGATGTTCCGGGCCTCGATCTCCTCCGCCGTGGCGTAGCTCTCATAGAGGTGACCGCTCTCCCGAAGCTGCTCGATCACCGCAGCGTAGATCTCGCCGCGCTGGGACTGCCGGTAGGGCTCGTGCGGGCCACCGACACCCACACCCTCGTCCCAGTCGATGTTCAACCAGCTGAGCGCGTCGAGCAACTGCAGATAGCTCTCCTCGCTGTCACGAGCGGCATCGGTGTCTTCGATTCGAAAGATCATCCGGCCTCCGGTGTGCCGGGCGTAGGCCCAGTTGAACAGGGCGGTGCGGATGAGTCCGACGTGCGGGGTTCCGGTCGGCGAGGGGCAGAAACGGACGCGGACGTCGGCTCCGGTGGCTGTGCTGAAAGAGGGTGACATGGGACGTCAATTCTATCGGGG
>JANYIZ010000197.1 GCA_025408445.1 Frigoribacterium sp.
TGCTGGCCGGGTCGATCGACACGGGTGCCGTGTGAGAGCGCGCATCACGATGGCGCTCATCGCCATCCCCCTCCTGGGCGTGCTCGCGCTCAGCGGCTGCGCGAGCGACTCCCTCGCTCAGGATTACGGCACTGGCGGGTCCAACTACACCGATAACTCCGGCCTCCCTGTGGTGATTTCGGCAGACAAGCGAACCAAGGCGATTGACTTCACCGGAACGACTGTGGACGGCAAGACCTACACGGCATCCGACTCCCGGGGTCCGGTGACCGTGGTCAACTTCTGGTACGCCAATTGCGCGCCATGTCGTGCAGAGGCCCCCTTCCTTCAGGGGCTCTCTGAGAAATACCGGTCCGACGGCGTGAACTTCGTTGGCGTCAACATCTTCGACCAGCCGGCGGGCGCACTTTCGTTCGAGAAGACCTACAAGATCACCTATCCCTCGGTGATGGATGTCGACAGTGGCGCCGCGAGGATCGCCTTCGCCGGCGCCGTGGCACCGACCGCCACCCCCACGACTTTCGTTCTGGACGCCAAGGGGCGCATCGCAGCCCGAATTGTCGGGCAGCTCGAATCGCAGTCCATCCTCAACACGCTCATCTCCGACACTCTCGCCGAGAGCAAGTAGTGCAGAACCCGATCTACCAACTCATCTTTGGTGGCAATCTCGCCGTGGCACTTCCGCTCGCGCTGCTCGCGGGGATCGTGGCCTTCGCGTCGCCGTGCGTGCTACCACTGGTGCCCGGGTACCTCGCCTACATCGGGGGATTCGCCGGGAGCGCGGAGAAGAATGTGCGCGGCACGAGGCAGCGCAGTCGACTTCTGCTCGGAGTCGCGCTCTTCGTGCTGGGTTTCAGCGTGGTTTTCGTCGGGCTTACGCTTGTCGCTGCCGCGGTCGGAGCGCTGCTCCTGCCGTGGATCGGCGTGATCACCCGGATCGCGGGCGTCGTGCTCATCAGCATGGGACTCGTCTTTATCGGGCAGTTCAGTTTCCTGCAGCGGGACTTCAAACCGCGCTGGCGTACTACCACCGGGCTCGCCGGAGCACCCCTGCTCGGCATCGTCTTCGGACTCGGCTGGGCGCCATGCATCGGACCGACGTTTGCGGCGGTGATCACGCTCAGCGCAGGGAGCGGAACCGCCGGCCGAGGCGTACTCCTCGGCGTCGTCTACTGCCTCGGCCTCGGCATCCCGTTCCTGCTCGTCGCGCTCGGTCTCAACTGGGTCACCGGCTCGGTGGCCTGGCTCAAGCGTCACATTCGAATAATCAATATCATCGGAGGATCCCTGCTCATCCTGATCGGACTGCTTATGGTCTCGGGCCTCTGGCAGATCATCATCGCGCAACTGCAGGGGGTGATCGTCGGAAGTTATGTCACGCCCCTCTGATCACATTGATTCCCCGGCGCCCGCCCCTCGCGACGGTGTCATCCAGCCGAAACTCGGCCCGATCGGCTATGTCCGCTATTTCTGGCGACAGCTCACGAGCATGCGAACCGCCCTCTTCCTGCTGTTGCTGCTCGCGGTCGCCGCCGTGCCCGGATCCGTGTTTCCGCAGCGGAGCTCCGACCCCAACGGCGTAACCCAGTACTTCAGCAACAATCCGTCGGCCGCGCCGACGCTCGATAAACTCCAGCTCTTCGACGTCTACACCTCAGCATGGTTCTCGGCCATCTACCTGCTGTTGTTCGTTTCGCTCATCGGGTGCGTCATCCCGCGCACGATCCACCACGCCAAAGCCCTCGCTTCGCCGCCCCCAAAGACTCCGGCGCGTCTCGAGCGACTCGGTGCGTTCAGCGCCTTCGAAACCGAAGCGGATGCCTCAGGCCCGGCCCTCACGGCCGCCTCCGCCGTCGATTCCGGCCGTGCGGTACTGCGCAAGGCGGGGTATCGCGTCCGGATGTTCGACGGGCGCGGACCCGATGGTCCCGAGCTGTCCGTCTCCGCCGAGCGTGGATACCTGCGCGAGACCGGCAACCTGGTCTTCCACTTCTCGCTGATCGGCATCCTCCTGGCCGTGGGCATCGGCGGAGGTGTTGGCTACACCGGCCAAAAGGTGCTCGTCGTCGGGCAGGCATTCGCCAACGTGCGCCTCACCTTCGACGCCTTCACCAAGGGACGCTTCTTCTCGGACAGCGACCTGCAGCCGTACCGGCTTCGGCTCGACAAGTTCGCCGTAAAATATGAGGAGACCAATCGAAACGCCCTCGGCCAGCCGATCGATTACACCGCCGATGTCACGACCTTCGATGCGGCGGGGAAGGCAACACCGGCTGTGGTCAAGGTGAACGACCCGTTGCGCCTCGGCGGCAACGACATCTACCTTCTTGGCAACGGCTACGCCCCCTGGGTCACCGTGAAAAACCCGGTCGGTAAGACCGTCTACTCCGAGCCAGTGCCGTTTCTCGCCCAGGATGCCAACCTCACCTCCCTCGGAATCATCAAGGTGCCCGACGGCCTGGCGTCCCAGGTGGGGATGCGGGCGTTCTTCTACCCGACCGCGGCCAAGAGTGCGACTGGCGTTCTCGGCTCGGTGTATCCGGATCTGCGCAACCCGGTGCTGTCCCTCGTCGTCTTCACGGGCGACCTCGGTATCGACAAGGGTGTGCCAAAGTCGGTCTACGTGCTCAATACCGACAAGATGACCCCGCTCGCTGGCCCGGGCTCGGCTGACGGAACCTCGGCGCTGCGGTTGAAACCCGGCGAGACCGTGCAGATTCCCCGCGGCCTCGGTTCCATCACCTTCGAGAACAAGGCGCCGGCGTCTGAGAAGGCGGACCTGTCCCAAAGCGTGCAACGCTTCGTCTCGTTCGACGTGCATCGCGACCCGACCCAGGGTTGGGTGCTCTTCTTCGCGATCTGCCTGCTCGCCGGGCTGCTCACGTCGCTTTTCATCCCTCGGCGGCGTCTGTGGATCAAGGTGGTCGAG
Source organism: Frigoribacterium sp. (assembly GCA_025408445.1). Lineage (GTDB taxonomy): Bacteria > Actinomycetota > Actinomycetes > Actinomycetales > Microbacteriaceae > Lacisediminihabitans. Next base: position 2,930 of record JANYIZ010000197.1, read on the forward strand.
TTGGCGGGCGGGCGGTTGCGGATCGAATATGCCGGGCTCGCGCGTGGCGAGGACCCGACCCTGGACGCCGCAGTCTCCGCTGTCGCCCAGCGTCACTCCCAGCAACTCGGGCTTAGGCTCAATCTGTGACTTCAGCTGCCCTCGCATCGTTCTCCCTCACTGCGATTTACTCCGCAATGGGCGTGTACCTCTTCGCCTTCATCGCCTTCACCCTCGACCTCGCAAAGCGCTCCGCCGAGGCTCCGGTCGCCGCAACGATGACGCCCGCGCGCGTTGGCCTCATGTCCCGGGTCGGAGGCACTGCGGTGCTCGACCGCCTGCCGATCACGCCTTCCGCTCCCCAGCGCCGATCGAATCGGTTTGAGCGGGCGGCGTTCGCGCTGACCATCCTCGGCTGGGCGCTGCACGTCGTCGGCACCGTCTTGCGCGGCATCGCGGCCCATCGCGTTCCGTGGGCCAACATGTTCGAATTCTCGCTCACGGCATCCGCCATCATCGTCGGTGTGTTCATCGCGGTGCAGGTGTGGCAAAACCTGCTTTTTCTCGGCGCTTACATCACCGGCTTCTCACTCATCGTGCTGGGCTTCGGCACCGTCGGTTTCTACGTCAGCGTTGTGCCCCTTCCCCCGGCGCTTCAGTCGTACTGGCTGGTGATCCACGTGTTCGTGGCAACCCTCGGCACCGCGTTCTTCGCCATCGGCGCGGGACTGTCGCTCGTGCAGCTGATTCAGGCTCGGCGCGAGGCGAAGCAGTTCTCGGGTCTCAAATTCCTGGACACGATGCCGGATGCCGAGAAGCTCGAGACCCTCGCCTACCGCGTGATCGTGGTCGGCTTCGTCTTCTGGACCTTCACCCTCATGGCCGGCGCCATCTGGGCTGCACACGCTTGGGGACGCTACTGGGGCTGGGACACAAAGGAGGTCTGGACATTCATCATCTGGACCATCTTCGCCGGCTACATTCACGCGCGGGCGACTCGCGGATGGCGCGGCTCGCGCTCCGCCTACCTTGCGATAGTCGGATTCGCCGCGGTGATGTTCAACTTCACCATCGTGAACCTGTTCTTCAAGGGCCTGCACGCCTACAGCGGCCTGTAACCCGCACGGTCGGCGCGGTTCTGGGCCGCGTCGAACCCCGGAGCTCCGGCCCGTCAGTACCGGTCCCGTCCGTACCGGTCCCGTCCGTCCGCTCATCATTCTCTCTTCGCGGTCTACGCTCACCTTCCGAATGCGTCCTCCTGTCAACTCCGGCGCGGGAGGGACATTTCAAGAATCCGCCTCGGATGGAGGGATTTTTCGCGCAGGATTGGGATTTTCCCTCCTTCGCGGACGCGGACGCGGACGTGGACGTGGACGTGGACGCGGTTGCCGGACGCGGACGCGGAGGCGGGTGCGGACGCGGAGGCGGGTGCGGACGCGGAGGCGGACGCTGACGCGGTCGCGGTCGCGAGGTGAGAACGAGGCGCCTCGATCAGTGGAATGCGAAGCGTGGCTCCGCACTCCTTGGCGCGCCGGGGCGAGTGAGCTAGAGCGTGTCTTCTATATGCGTAGCCAGGTGAGGATTGCGCTGATGGTAACGGCGGCACGGTAGGTGATGGCCAGCTTGTCGTAACGGGTCGCCAGTCCACGCCATTGCTTGGCCAGAGCGAAGGAGCGTTCCACGACG
>JANYIZ010000198.1 GCA_025408445.1 Frigoribacterium sp.
GTGAGGGCCGTTTCCTTTCGTCATCAGCGTCCGCGGCCATTTCAGTCTCGGGAAGCGCTTATCAGCTCGGCGGGCCTATCGGGCGACGTTGTAGGCGATTCGGTCCGCAGGGGCACACAGCGAGCATCCACCTGTTTCAACTCGGTGGGGCACGTTCTGTTCGTGGACGTGTCCGGCGGCGGTGCATTTCCACCAGAACTTCCGGTTGCCGGGGACGAGGTCGCAAGGTTCGATGGCGCCGTTCTTCCAGGAGTGCCACTCGGTTGAGATTTCTGGGTACCGGGTTTGGATGTCGTTGACGCCGGCTTCGAGTTTGCGGCCGGAGCATATGGAACAGCCGTACCCTGCGTTGCGACGTTCGGGGCGTTGCGTGTAGTCGTGGTCGTTCGGGCAGCGCCAGACGATATCCTTCCGGGACCCGATGGTCACATCGTCAGGTGTCAAGAGCCCGTTCTTGGTCCGGTGCATCTCAGCGGCAAGGTCGGGGCGGGCGACTGTGAGGCTTCGGGCGCCATCACCCTTCTTTGCGCAGTAGTGGCAGTCGGCGCCACGGGTACGCGTTCCGACGGTCATCCGATACGTGTGCCCTCCGGGGCAGAGCCACCAGACCAGCTCGTTGGAACCTGGCGCGACCGCATCGACGGAGAGTTTCCCGTTCTTGGTGGGATGCCAGTCCCGCGCGACGCGCGGAAAGAGGGTCGGCAGGTCGTTGACGCCAATGATGATGACGCGGTTCAGACACACCGAGCAGCCGCTACCGTTCGCGGCACGGTTTGAGGCGGTCGCTTCGAAGTCGTGTCGCTTGTCCTTTTCGCACGTCCACACCAGCTTGATGTGGGAGTTAGCAAAAATGTCACGGGCGGTGATGGTCCCGTTCTTGGTGGGGTGGAGTTGGGCGCCGAGCCAGGGGTGGGTGGTGCCCATGTCGTTGGTGCCGGGACGGAGTTCGCGGTGCATGCACACCCGGCAGTTGTCGGTCCCGGTCAGTGAGCTCGCGCAGGTCCGGATGAGCGGTTTCGTGAGGCGGTGGCCCATTCGGCAGATGTTCTTTATCCTGTCGTAGGAGTCCGGGCGGTCGCCGGTACGGGCATCGAGTCGTTCGTCGCCGGTCGGGGCAAGGTAGGCGGCGAATGACTCGAAGGGTCCGATGGGTCGGGTCATACTTGAAGCGACTTTCGGGTGGATGGTGAAGTCGTCGGCGCCCACTTGCGGGCGCGTGATTCCCTCGTAGGCCTCGCGGAGGCTGAGGAAGGTCGAACGAAAGCTGAGCCACAGCAGCCGGGTGACCCTCCGCCGCGTGTGCGGGAGGTACGGTGCAACCTGTTCGGCGAGGTACCGATAGGCGCTGGCGTAGGACCGGGCGGGGCCAAAAAACTCCTGACTGAAACGCGCCGTGCTGATGATGGTCGCCAGTCGAATGACCGTCGGGTAAACCGCGGCGTCACATTCGGCGATGGTGCTTGCGCCCATCCGGTCGGAGAGCGGCTGCACGCATCGGCGCAACGACTCGAACTGGGCCGGGCTGAGCAAGTGGCTGGCGCGGAGCTTCCGGAATTTCCGTTCCGCTGACCCGACTTCTGACCCGACGGTGAGCTGGGTGTCGGGCATCGTTCCCGGTCCCACCCACCGGTTGTGCTTGAGGCACACGTTCATCGCGAAGTGCGGCAGCTGAAATACGGTGTCTCCGTTCGAACATTGGGTGCAGAGGAACCGGACGAGGGCTCCGCTGGTACTTCGACGTCCGCTCCCGGTGTCGGATTCAGGTGTCGTCTCGGCGGGCGGGAGGTGGCGGCCCGTCTTGGCCTCGACGATGTCGGCCCACAGGGCCGTGTCGGGACCCGTCGCTCCGTCGAGGCGGGCGAGGCGGAGGAGGTGCTGGCGTTGGGCCGGGCCCTCCTGGTTCTGGGTGAGGAGCCGGGTGGTGTAGCTGTCGAAGGATTCGAGGTGCAGCGGGCGGACCGCGACACGGTAGGGGCGGGTGAGGGCGTTCATGCGACTTTGCGTCCTTTGCTGGTGAGAGAGCGGGCGAAGCCCTCGGTGGCGAGGGTGTCGAGTTCCTGCGCGTCGAGGAGTTCGAGGGTGATGGCCTCGGGCCGGCCGGCCGGGTCACGGATGAGGTCCATGGCAGCCCCGGTGATGAGGGTCCCGAGGGTTCCCACAGAGCCGCGGGTGAGTTCGAACAAGTGCTCGCTCCAGGGCACGAGAGCGCCGGGCAGGTGGTCGATGAGGGGAAGGTTCCGTTCGAACTGCTGAACGATGCCCCGCCAGTCCTTCCGGTGGGTCGGGTCGCTGGCATTGAACTTCGTCATCTGAGTGATGCTGAACCGAGCCATCAGCGACTGCCCGCGAGGACCCTCGAAGAGAGGCTGCTCGCGCAGGTTCATTCCGGCGTAGATGAAAGTGGCGCCCACCTGGTTGTGGAGGGCCTTGAGGACGTCGACGGATTCGCCGTTACCCCGATTCGCCGCACAGAGGTTCTGCAGCTCGTCAACGACGACGAACTGCGTTCGCCCGTCGTTCAATGCGGAGACCACCCGGTGCTGAATGGAGTCCATCGTCTCGGCGCGCGTGGGGGTGAGGCCGAAGAAGCGGGCGAAGGCTGCCATCAGCAGTTTCGGGGTGCTTCCGGTTGGCACCTCGACGTAAACGATGGGCACTCGCTGCGATTCGGCGTAGAACGGGAACTGGGCGCGGTAGCTGTTGAACACGGACTTCATCAGCGCCTTGCACAGGGTGGTCTTCCCGAGCCCCGACTGACCGCTGAACATCATTCCGTGGTGGCCGCTGTTGCGGCCCGAGTTCGCGCTGATGAGTTTCCCCACCCCGCTGCGG
>JANYIZ010000199.1 GCA_025408445.1 Frigoribacterium sp.
GGCGAGGGTGCGCACGGAGGGCCAATGGCGTCCGGATGGCGGTGGCTGCTGCCGAGGGACTCTGGATGACTGCGAGAGACTGTGGTCTGTGACGCTGAAGGAGGGAAAACTGCAACTTCAGCGGAAATCTCCCTCCATCGGGTGCGGATCGGCCGAAACTCCCTCCCGCATGGTGGGCCGAGGGTGCGCGCGGAGGGCTGAGAGTGACTGCGGAACGGGCGAGGGTGCGCACGGAGGGCCAATGGCGTCCGGATGGCGGTGGCTGCTGCCGAGGGACTCTGGATGACTGCGAGAGACTGTGGTCTGTGACGCTGAAGGAGGGAAAACTGCAATCTCAGCGAAAATCTCCCTCCATCGGGTGCGGATCGGCCGAAACTCCCTCCCGCATGGTGGGCCGAGGGTGCGCGCGGAGGGCCGACGCCGAGGGCGACAGCGGAACGCCGACGCCGACGCCGAGGCCGACGACGTAAGACGGTCGGTCGGCGACTCCCTGAGGAACACCGCCTACAACTCGCGGCCCGCCGTACACAACCGCGAACGGCCTCGACGGCGGGGCTGGCCTGTGCAAATACTGGGCCGTGCATTCCGCACCGAACGACTCTGGGTACTGTTGGCGCGTGACCGCGCACCCACCGAAGAAGGACAACGACGCCAGCTCGCCCGCCGCACGGCAAGCGGCCCGCATCAGTCGACGCTGGCCGCTGGTGAGCGGCGGGATGGGAATTTTACTGGTCGCTGCGCTCGGGGCGATCATCGCCTACCGGGAAAACAACCTTCCATTCTCCTTCGACCTCGCCTTCCTTGGGGAGCTCGTGGAGCACAGGTCTGCGTTCTGGAACGTGCCGGCACTGCTGATGAACAACATCGGCGGCGGCATCATCGGTACCGTAGTCGTGCCCCTCGCGATCATCCTGATCCTTCTGGTGTTGCGGATGAAGTGGGCGGCCCTGTACTTCGCAATCGCCACGATCGTGAGTGCGGGTCTCGTGCAGCTGCTCAAAAATCTCTATGAGCGGCCGCGCCCGCACGACATCCTGGTCGCCTCGGACCCTGGCTCGTTCCCGTCCGGGCACACGGCAAACGCCGCCACGATGGCGGTCGTGCTGTCCCTGGTGCTCCGTCGGGTCTGGGTCTGGGCCGCCGGGGTGCTCTACACGATCATCATGCTGCTCAGTCGCACCTATCTCGGCGCCCACTGGCTGAGTGACACGATTGGTGGACTCGTACTCGGCAGTGCGGTGGCGGTAATCGTGTGGGCGCCGCTCGCTCATCGCGTAATGACGGAACGGGAGAGACACAGGGGTTCTGTGCGACCGCACGAGGCTGGGCACCCCGTCAACCGCTAGCTTTGGACCATGAGAATCCTCTTGGTCGGCGCCGGCGGCGTCGGCAATGCGATTGCCAAGATCGCCGCCCGTCGCACCTTCTTCGAGACCATGGTCGTGTGCGATTATGATCTCGCACGAGCCGAGGCGACGATCGCCTGGATCGAAGCGAAGCACGGTGCACAGGGGTCACGGTTCATCGCGGCGCGAATCGACGCCTCCGATCCGGATGACGTGACCGCAGTCGCGAAGGCCCACGGCGTCACCCATGTGATGAACGCCGTCGAGCCCAAGTTTGTGCCCACGATCTTCGCTGGCGCGCTCGCCGCCGGAGCGGATTACCTCGACATGGCGATGAGCCTGTCGGAGCCGCATCCGTCCGAGCCGTATTCCGAGACCGGTGTGAAGCTCGGCGACGACCAATTTGCCCAGGCGCCCGATTGGGAGACGGCCGGCCGCCTTGCACTTGTAGGGATGGGCGTCGAGCCCGGGCTGAGCGATGTGTTCGCCCGCTATGCCGCCGACAATCTGTTCATCGAGATCGACGAGCTCGGCGTGCGCGATGGCGCGAACCTCGTGGTGCGCGATGATCTCGGCAATGAGATTTTCGCGCCGTCGTTCAGTATCTGGACCACCATCGAGGAGTGCCTCAACCCGCCGGTGATCTGGGAGAAGGACCGTGGTTGGTACACGACGGAGCCGTTCAGCGAGCCGGAAGTCTTCGACTTCCCCGGCGGTATTGGCCCGGTCGAATGCGTCAACGTCGAGCACGAAGAGGTACTGCTGATGCCGCGCTGGGTAGATGCCAAGCGCGCAACCTTCAAGTACGGCCTTGGAAACGAGTTCATCGGCATCCTCAAGACGCTGCATCAGCTCGGGCTTGACAAGACCGTGCCCGTGCGGGTGCGGTCCGCGAACGGTCCGGTAGAGGTGGCGCCTCGCGATGTGGTCGCGGCGGGGCTTCCGGATCCTGCAACACTGGGACCGCGGATGAGCGGCAAGACCTGCGCGGGGCTCTGGGTGACCGGGCTCGGGCTGGACGGCACGCCGAAAGCGGTCTATCTCTATCACGTGGCCGACAACGAGTGGACGATGGCCGAGTACGAGGCGCAGTGCGTGGTCTGGCAGACCGCCCTCAATCCGGTGATCGCACTCGAATTGCTGTCGACGGGCGTCTGGGCTGGCACCGGCGTGCTGGGACCGGAAGCGTTCGACGCGCAGCTGTTCCTCGATCTGATGGCCCGCCCCGAAGCCGATGGCGGCTACGGCCAGTCGTGGGGCCTCGAGGATCGCACGCCCGTTTCGTAAAGGCCGACGCGGACAATTCTGGTGGTCGAACTCGATCGCTTTGCCGTTCCGCCAGTGTGCCCTTTCGAGACCTCATTCGGTCGCCGGACCGGATGCCCGGTTTCAGGGTACGCGGAACAGCGTGCGCTGGAAGCTCGACGCAGCGCGCGCTGGCCGGTCGCGGTGCTGGCGAGGTCTGAGGTGATCACTAGGCTGGCGCTATGTCGGATGCTGCTGCCCTTGTCGAAGCTGCCAAGAAGGCCCTGGCGGATGCCGAAGCGGCTCTCGCCGCAGAGAAGGCTGCGCTGGCTTCGGTGCCGGGTTCGAGGACCTCGACCGCCCGGAGTTCACAAGCTGCCCCCCTCGACGCCGACGCCGTCGAGGTGATTCGCGCCGGCTACGATTTCGGCGGAACCGTGCTCGAAATCGGGGCGCTCGTCAACGGTGACGCCCAGCCCGGAGTGCAGGTGCGCATCCCGATCGCCATGCTCAACCGGCATGGCCTGGTCGCCGGCGCCACCGGAACAGGCAAGACCCGCACGCTTCAGGTGCTCGCAGAGCAACTTTCTGCCTGCGGCGTGCCGGTTTTCGCGGCCGATATCAAGGGTGACCTCTCCGGCGTCGCAACGGCGGGTATCGAAAATCCCAAGCTCACCGAACGCACCGATCGCATCGGTCAGCACTGGACCGGCGCGTCTTTCCCCACGGAGTACTTCGCGCTCGGCGGGGTGGGCCGGGGTGTGCCGGTGCGGGCGACCGTGTCGGGTTTCGGCCCGCTCTTGCTGTCAAAAGTTCTCGGCCTCAATGGCACGCAGGAGTCCTCGCTCGGACTCGTATTCCACTACGCGGCCAAGGCCGGACTCCCGCTCGTTGACCTCTCCGACCTGCGCACCGTGCTCAGCTACCTCACGAGCGCCGAGGGTAAGGGGGAGCTCACCGGCCTCGGCGGACTTTCGAGTGCCACAGTGGGGGTGATCCTGCGCGAGCTGATCACGTTCGCCGATCAAGGCGCCGATGTGTTTTTCGGTGAGCCCGAGATCGACACCGCTGATTTCCTGCGCATCCACCCGGATGGCCGCGGCATGATCAGCCTGCTCGAAGTGCCAGGCGTACAGGACAAGCCCGAGCTCTACTCCACCTTTCTCATGTGGCTGCTCGCCGACCTCTTCAACGACCTTCCGGAGGTCGGTGACCTCGACAAGCCGAAACTGGTGTTCTTCTTCGATGAGGCACACCTGCTATTCAAGAACGCGTCGAAGGACTTCCTCGACTCGATCACGCAGACGGTACGTCTCATTCGCTCGAAGGGAGTCGGGATCATCTTTGTGACTCAGACGCCCAAAGACGTGCCAGGTGACGTGCTTGCCCAACTCGGCTCGCGCATCCAGCACCAGTTGCGGGCCTTCACCCCCGACGACGCGAAGGCGCTCAAGGCAACTGTGTCCACCTACCCGAAGTCCGACTACGACCTCGGCAGCGTACTCACGACACTCGCCATCGGCGAAGCCATTGTCACAGTGATGGGTGAGACGGGCGCACCGACTCCCGTGGCCTGGACGCGGCTCCGCGCCCCCCAGGGCTGCATGTCGCCGAGCACCCCGGAGCTGGTCGAGGCGACGATAGCGTCATCCGATCTGCTGCCAAAGTACGGCACAGTCATTGACAAGGAATCGGCTACAGAGATGCTCGGCCGCAAGCTCGAGACGGCGGCGGCGAGTGCGGCCGCCGCGGCTACTCGCGCAGAGCAGGTGGCGGCGGCCTCCCACCAGCAGGCCGACTACGAGCGGATGCTGCGCGCGGCCAAAAAGTCGCAGCCGCGCTCCTCGAGCGGGTCCACTCGCCGAGCGTCGAGCGCGCGAGCCGAGCAGAATCCGATCACCGATTTCCTGGGGTCATCCGCCGGGAAATCCGTGATGAGTGCCGTCGTGAGAGGCATCTTCGGCACACTACGGCGACGCTAGGACTCCGCGACGTGTGCAGCGAGTGACGTGAGCCTTTCTAGCGGGCGACGGGCAGGCCGAAGAGCCTCATCAGTCCGAGTACGAGCCCAATGCAGGCGAGGCCGATCACTACGACGATGGTGACTCCGAGTCCACGTCGGTTTTCAAACCAGTAGGCACTGCCGGAATACTGCTCGAAAAACTGTCGAGGGGTAATGGCATCCACCGGCTCCTCGAGCGGGGAACCGATGGCGGCGGCGGCCGCGCGCATCGTCTTCTCCGTCCAGAAGATGCCGCGCATTCGCAGAATTCTCTCGCCGCGATCATTGCGAACGATCAGCTGGGGGATCGTTTCGCTCGACGAGGTGCTGAAGGTGTGCGCAAGCGCCACGGAACTCACCGCCGAAATCGGCGTGCTGGCCGAGCGGGTGAAAAAGCCACGCTCGGTAATCTGGGTGGACGAGATCACCACGTAGGTGGTGCGAAACAAGTACAGCCCCACGAAGAACACGAGGATGCTGATCGCTCCACCGATGAGCGCAAACGGCCAGGTTCCGTCGGGAACACCGAGCGTTACCAGCGTCGCCACTATCGGCAAAGGCACGATGATGAGCACAAGGACGCCGTTCCAGAGCAACCCGCGCCGCGGGCGCAGCCACACGCCGCTAGCTTGCACTTCGCTCGCAACCGCCATGAGAGATCTCCCCGAAACCGCCGATCATCGACGCGATGGCATGACCGTGTCGATTCCAGCGCTCCTAGTAGCGCTGCTCTCACCCGATTCCCGTCGGGCGATGTGACAGATCCTGCGCGGAGAATGGGGGATTCGAACCCCCGAGGGCTTGCACCCAACACGCTTTCCAAGCGTGCGCCATAGGCCACTAGGCGAATTCTCCTTAGCCGGCCTACGCTTCAGGCCTCGCCATATCGTACCCGAAGGTGGGATCGGTCGAAGACGGCCAGGAAATTCACCGGCTAAACTGACTTCGGCTCCTCGCGTGGCGCCACCCAGGCCAACTCCCCCAGGACGGAAACGTAGCAAGGGTAACCGGGCTCTGGCGGGTGCGCGAGGAGTTTTAGGTTCTCGAGCCAGCAGTTACATCTCGGATAAGTCACGTTCGCTTCGTTCATGGAGACGCCCGATGTTCGATCCGAGAACTTTCTGCCGGGCGACACGGGAACACAGGCCGCCGGAAACATCCGGAGCCTAGGCTGGGTTTGTGACCCGCAGCATTTACATCACCTCCATCGAGGGGCATGCCGGCAAGTCGACGGTCGCCCTCGGCATGCTCGACACCCTCAGCCATGAGACCGAGCGGGTTGGGGTATTCCGCCCCGTTGCACGGTCGGGCGACGAGCATGACTATGTGCTCGAGATGCTCCTGGCACACGACGGGGTCGATCTGGACTACGACGAGTGTGTCGGTGTGAGTTACGACGACGTGCACGCCGATCCGGAAGCTGCCCTCAGCGAGATCGTGTCGCGATTCAAGGCCGTTGAGCGGCAGTGTGACGCGGTCGTCATTCTGGGATCGGACTACACGGATGTTGGCAGCCCGACCGAACTCGGATTCAATGCGCGAATCGCCGCCAATCTCGGCGCCCCGGTGCTGCTCGTGCTTGGCGGACAACAGCTCGACGCCCCGGGCAGCCGCACGCCGGATGACATGCGGCAAGGGTTCGTCGTTGCGAAACAGGAGCTGGACAGCGCTCACGCCCAGGTGCTCGGCATCGTCGTGAATCGCGCCGATCCTGGCACGCTCGACCAGATCATTACTGCAGTGGAGAAGGAAAGTAATCGCCTGCCGGTGTGGGCGATCCCCGAAGACCGCTTCCTCATCGCGCCGAGCATCACCTCTCTCATGGAGGCCGTCGACGGCGTGTTGATCGCTGGTGACGCGACTCTACTCAGTCGGGAATCCCTCGGAGTCGTCGTCGCTGCGATGTCGATGGAGAACGTCTTGACACGACTCATCGAGGGCGGAGTCGTAATCGTGCCCGGGGATCGATCCGATGTGTTGCTCGGCGTGCTGATGGCGAATGCGGCCGAGACGTTCCCGTCGGTTGCCGCGATCATCCTGAACGGCGGATTCGAACTCCTACCGCAGATCGCGCTGCTAATCGACGGCCTTGACACCACGATCCCGATCATCAGAACCGGCCTTGGCACGTATGACACTGCCCGCCGCATCACGCAGACTCGAGGGCGGCTCGCCGCCGATTCGCAACGCAAGTACGACACCGCCCTCGCCCTGTTCGAGCAGCACGTCGACGCGGATGTGCTGTTACGCCTCCTCGATGTGAGCCGCTCCGATGTGGTCACCCCGCTCATGTTCGAATACGACCTGCTCGACCGGGCACGATCCAATCCCCAGCACATTGTTTTGCCGGAAGGAACGGACGACCGCATCCTGCGCGCCGCGTCCACTCTGCTGCGTCGCGGGGTCGCCCAGCTCACGATCCTTGGCGACGAAGTCGACATTCGCGCGCGCGCCACCGAGCTCGGTCTCGACATCTCCGGGGCTGCCCTCCTGAGCCCCTTCGATCCTCAGCTTCGCGAGCGGTTTGCTGAGGAATACACCCGGTTGCGCGCGCACAAGGGTATGCACCTCGAGGAGGCACGCGACACTGTTACCGATGTCTCGTACTTCGGCACAATGATGGTGCACCTCGGATTGGCTGACGGCATGGTCTCGGGCGCAGCGCACACCACAGCGCACACCATCCGTCCCGGGTTCGAGATAATCAAGACCAACCCCGGCGTCTCGGTAGTCTCAAGCGTCTTCCTCATGTGCCTCGAGGATCGTGTGCTCGTTTATGGCGACTGCGCCGTCAATCCCGACCCGAATGCCGAGCAACTCGCTGACATCGCGATCTCGTCGGCGAACACCGCCATTCAGTTCCAGATCGATCCGCGCATCGCCATGCTCTCCTATTCGACCGGTGCCTCCGGTGCGGGGGCGGATGTCGACAAGGTTCGCGCCGCGACGGCGCTCGTGCGCACTCGCCGACCTGACCTGCTCGTGGAGGGGCCGATCCAATACGATGCCGCCGTGGATGCGGCGGTCGGCAAGTCCAAGATGCCGGACTCGAAGGTCGCGGGGCGAGCGACGGTGTTCATCTTCCCCGATCTCAACACGGGTAACAACACCTATAAGGCGGTGCAGCGCAGCGCCGGTGCCGTCGCGATCGGGCCGGTGCTGCAGGGCCTGCGAAAACCGATCAACGACCTGTCACGGGGTGCCCTGGTGCAGGACATCGTGAACACCGTCGCGATCACGGCGATCCAGGCGCAAACACTTCGAGCGCAGACGTCATGAACCAGATCTTCGTCGTGAACTCCGGCTCCTCCTCGATCAAGTATCAGCTGATCGATGTCGAGACCGAGGAGGTCGCCCTCAGCGGCCTCATCGAGCGCATCGGCGAACCCGGATCGGACACTCCGGACCACGAAACTGGCATGCGTCAACTTCTTGACCGGGTGGGGTCTCTGCAGAACATCATCGCGGTCGGGCATCGCGTGGTTCACGGTGGGTCGCTCTTTGGCAGCGCCACCCTCGTCACCGACGAGGTCGAGTCGCAGATCCACGAACTCGCTGCCCTCGCTCCCCTCCACAATCCAGCAAACCTACAGGGCATTCGCGCCGCAAAAAAGGCGTTGCCTGAGGTGCCGCAGGTGGCCGTGTTCGACACGGCCTTTCACCAGACCCTGCCCCCGGCCGCGTATACCTACGCGATCGACGCGGAACTCGCCGCGAAGCATGAGGTGCGGCGATACGGCTTCCACGGCACCTCGCACAAATACGTCTCCGAGCAGGCGGCGATCTTCCTTGACCGGCCACTTTCCCAACTCAAGACGATCGTGTTGCACCTCGGTAACGGTGCGTCCGTCGCCGCAATCGATGGGGGGGTCTCGGTCGAGACGAGCATGGGGATGACACCGCTTGAGGGTCTCGTCATGGGCACCCGTTCGGGCGATGTCGACCCTGCAGTGCTCATCCACCTGCACCGCCAGGCCGGTCTCGACTTCGACGAACTCGACACACTGCTCAACCGTCGCAGCGGTCTTCTCGGGCTCACCGGCAACGGAGACATGCGCGATGTGCAGGATGCCGCGTCGAGAGGCGACGCAAAAGCCGAAGCCGCGCTCGCCGTCTATCGCCATCGAGTACGGAGGTATATCGGGGCGTATATCGCGCACCTCGGCGGACTCGACGCGCTCGTATTCACCGCGGGGGTGGGAGAGAACAACGTGCTTCTTCGCCGCCGTACCCTCGCCGGCCTTGAGTTTCTCGGTATCTCGATCGACCATGACCGCAACGAGCTGGTTTCGAAGAAGGCGCGCTTCATCTCACCCGAGGGTTCCCCGGTGGCGGTGCTCGTGATCCCCACCAATGAGGAGCTCGAGATCGCCCGCCAGGCGCACGCGTTGGTCTCCTAGCGGCGAGCAAGTTCGGCTGAAGAACTCCACGTGCAGAACCCTGCTCCATCAGCATCTCCGCTCATGCTCCTCTCGTGCTCGTGCTCGTGCTCGTGCTCGTGCACTCGCTCCCGCTTGTGCACTCGCCGCGCTCATGCGCGTTCGCGTGCCGCGTTCTGCCGTAGCAGGTCGCGCAGCGCGGCACTTTTCGACGGCATGAGCCGCGGGGTCTGTGTCGGATCGACGTCGGCCGGCGGAATGAGCCAGTAGTCGACACCTGTCCGCACTATTTCCCAGTGATTGTTGTGCAGAAGCAGATGGTGATAGCGGCAGAAAAGGATTCCGTCATCGATATTCGTCTTGCCGCCGTCCCGAGCCCAATGAAGGATGTGGTGCGCCTCGCACCAACCCGGCGGACGGTCGCAATCGCCCCACATGCACCCGCCGTCCCGTGCCGCGAGGGCCTTGCGCTGGCGGGAGTTATACAACCGCTTCTCGCGCCCGACATCTAGTGGCCGCCCATCCGGTGAGAAGGTGATGAGCTGGATTCCCGATTCGCAGGCAATCCGTTCGACCGACTCGAGTGAGATCGGAAGGTCGCACCCCTCGACCCGTCCGTGACCCGTGCGGGAATCGAGTGTGTCCGCGGTCACCAGCACGCGAACCGAAGGTTGGCGTGAACCGATGATCGCCCGAGTCTGAACCGTGCCGGCGCCGACCGCCAGTCTCAGAAGTTCGGTCAGGGAATCATGCAAATACTGCTCAGTGCTGCGACCATCGGTGGCGATTGAGTCAGCCCAGGTCTTGTCCGATTCGTTCACGAATCGCGGACCTCCCCGTCGTGGCGAGGTGAGTATGTCGACGACATCTTTCCAGAACGCTCCCGACTCGATGTCGGGCACGATCGTGATCCGGGGAAGCCCGTTCGGTTGCGTTGTAAGTCGCACCGAGCGCTGCTCATGGATGGCCCGCTCGCGATCAGCGATGCCGGCCTCGTCGAGGTCGTCGCGCAGCTCTCGGGCCCGGCGGTGGAGCTGGTCGGTATTGAGCGAGGTGGCTTCATGCAACAGGAGTGTCGCCGCGCGAGACAGGTCACCCGCAGTGATGCCGGGTCCCGCGGCATCCGATGTGGGAACCCCGAGCCCGGTGCGAATCGCGCGTGCCGCGTCGATCGCGAGTGTTCCCGCGCTGACGGCCGCCCCGACATC
>JANYIZ010000200.1 GCA_025408445.1 Frigoribacterium sp.
TGCGGGGCTGGTCTTGTCGAAAGCGGCCACGTGAGCTCCATCCCCGGATGCATTCAGCATCCGGAACTAGTCCTCGTGACGGCCACCACACGTTTCGAGACGAACTTGCGTGGCCGTCTCGATCAGGCGCCATACCTGATACCTCGTACGCTACGTCGGCCGCCCTCCCGGGGATAACCGACACGCCCGGCGAGGCATTACGCGAAGATTAACGTTTGAAGAACCGAGGGCGCACCTCAAACAGTGATAGCCGAGGCGTAACTCGTGAATGCCCCGCGCAGCATGTCGAAGGAGTCCTCATCGGTGGAAACGTGCGGGCTCAGCCGCACGGCCCGGCCGCGAACGGAGACCGAGACTCCGTGGTTGAACAGGGATGCCGCGAGCATCGTGAGCTGGTCGGGGGCCGGTTCCAGCACGACGATCCCCGCGCGCTCGTTCTCGGCTCGTGACGATGTGACCGGCACCGCGTACTCGTCGGCGAGGTCGATCACGCGGGAGACCTTTTCTGCCAGCCGTGCGCTGATCGCCGGGACGCCCACTGTCCCGATCTCTTCAAGCGCCGCGGAGAACCGCGCCTGGTCGATCGGGCTCGCGTGACTGATGCTGTAGGCAGAGGCGCCCTGCGCCGGCGGCTGTACCCCGTCGAGGGGCAGGCCGTCCGTGTCGGTTGCACTGAAGCCGCTGAACACCGGGGTGAGGCGCTCGAGCGCCCGATCACTCAGGGCGAGGAACCCGGTTCCCCAGCCCGCTCGCACCCACGACTGCCCGCCGCTGGCGATGACATCCGCCACTTCGAAGGGCGCGTCGACGATACCGAAGCCCTGCATCGCGTCGACGATGAGCAAGCGATCGCCGATCACCTGCCGAATACCTTCGATGTCGGCGAGATAGCCGGTGCGGAAGTCGACGAGGCTCACCGCTACCGCGACGATACTCGACGTGAGCTGGTCGCGGATCACCCCGGGTGTCACCGGTCCATCGGCAGTATCGAGCCAGCGAGGCGCAAGCACAGACAAAGAGTCTGCGGCGCGCGCCGCGGCGAAGGGAAGGGCCGGGAATTCCGCGGCCGACAGGAGCACTCCCCCGGTGATGCCGAACATCGCGTGCATGAGCCCGGAGGTCGTGTTCGGTTGGAAAACGATCTGGTCGGCTCGGAAACCGGTAAGAGCGCCGACCGCGTCGCGCACCCGGGCATCCTGCTCGTCAAGGCTAGAGAGGCTGCCGAACCGCGCCCGTCGCAGAAGCTCGACCTGGGCCTGTTGTTCTTCGATCACGGCACGACCAAAGGGTCCGACCGAAGCAAAGTTCACGTAGCCGGGCTCCTCGGAGAACCCGGAGGCGAAATCGTCGATTGTCGTCATCTCTCACCAACCGTAGCGGTTGCGGATAAACCCGCGGTGCGCGGTCTCAGCTTCCGAAACGGCGCTGGCGTCGGGCATAGTCGCGCAGGGCGCGCAGGAAGTCGACTTCTCGCAAGTCGGGTCCGAGTGCTTCCACAAAGTAGAACTCGCTGTGGGCGCTCTGCCACAGCATGAAATCGCTCAGGCGCTGCTCCCCCGAAGTTCGGATCACAAGGTCAGGGTCGGGCTGGCCGCCGGTGTAGAGGTGGTCGCCGATCAACTCAGGGGTGAGGATCTCTGCGAGGGCATCAAGTGTTCCCCCTTCGTCTTCGTGCTTCGTGACGATGCTGCGCATTGCGTCCGCAATCTCCCGGCGTCCGCCATAGCCGACCGCGAGGTTGATGTGCATCCCGGTGTTTGAGGAGGTGCGCTTCTCCGCGGACCTCAGCGCCTCGATGAGAGAGGACGGCAAGCCGTCATCCGAGCCCACGTGCTGCACCCGCCAGTCGCGAAAGTGCGACAGGTCTTCGGCCAAATCGGCGATGATCTGCAGCAACTCGTCGAGTTCTTCTGTTGTGCGCCCGGAGAGATTGTCGGTGGAGAGCAAGTAGAGGGTTGCAGTGGCGATCCCGAGATCATCGCACCAGATCAGGAACTCGCGGAACTTCGCCGCGCCCGCCCGGTGCCCATGGGCGGGCGTCTCGAGCAGTCGCTGCCTCGCCCAACGCCGATTACCGTCCAGGATCATCGCGATGTGCTTCGGCAGTTCCTGGGTGGACAAAAAGCGGCGAATACGGTTCTGATAGAGCCCGTAGAGGATGCCTCGTCCGAAGGGAACTTCCCGCTGTGCCACAGCATTACGCTAGTGCACGAGCCGTCATGTGCTCCCAGAAGCGGCCGTCGAGGCGGCACTAAACTCGCCTTCATGGCCACCGAACCGGATCAGAACGCGCTCGACACGACCGATGACGGACCCGACCTGCCGAATATCCCACTGCTAGACGACGCACGCGAGATCCACTCGGAGCTGACCCGCGAGCAACTGCTTGCCGGCAAGCCGACCTGGCGCGGCTGGATTCACGCGGTGACATTCCCCGTGGCGATCGCCCTCGGGATCGTCCTCATCACCCTCGCCGAGGGTGTGCCCGCGAAGGTGTCGAGCGCCGTGTTCGTACTGTCGTCGCTGCTGCTCTTCGGCGTGTCCGCGCTCTATCACCGTGTCAACTGGAGTGATCGAACGAAGCGCCTGCTCAAGCGGATGGATCACGCCAACATTTTCCTGCTGATCGCCGGCTCGTATACCCCCATCACCGTGCTCGCTCTTCCCCACGACAAGTCGGTGCTGTTGCTGTGGTTGGTGTGGATCGGCGCCGGTCTCGGAATCGGCTTCCGGGTGTTCTGGATCGGTGCACCCCGCTGGCTCTACGTACCCCTGTACCTGTTGCTCGGGTACGCGTCGCTCGTCTTTATCGTCGACTTCTTCCAGGCCAACGCCGTGATGATGACGCTCATCCTGGTCGGCGGGGTCTTCTACACGATCGGGGCGGTCATCTACGGTTTCAAACGCCCGAATCCAGTGCCGGGTGTATTCGGCTTCCACGAGATCTTCCACGCCCTCACTCTTCTCGCCTTCCTCTGCCACTGGACCGCGATCTTCCTGGTCGCAACCAACCCCCCGGTCTTCTAGCGCTCCGTTCGCGCGGGGGGAGATTCCGGACGAGTGTGTTCACGTCACGTTCGGCGACACGACAGTCGGGAAGGCGTCAGCCGACATCGACTTGGTAGTTGTTGCGACTTGCAACGCCGAAAAGTCGCAACAACTACCAAGTGGATGTGCGCAGGCGCGGGAGTGACCCCATCGGCGTGGACAACCAGGGGAACAACATCCGGGGTTGGATCAGTCCGTGCGCGGCTTCTCCGCCGCGGCATCCCGCTCCGCGGGCTCTCGTTCCGCGGCATCCCGCTCCGCCTCGAGCTGTTCACGGATCTCCCCGCGGTAGCGCACGCGGCGCACGCGGCGCACCATGTCGATGCACAGTAACACCACGATCGCGGCGACGCCGAAGGTGGCGGCGAACCCGACCCAGGTCGGGGTGACCGAGTTCTCGTTGAAGTTTGGTTGCGGCGTCGGGGTCGTCGCGAGCATCACGATTGCGGTGTAGAGAACGTTCATCTGCTGACCTCCTCGGCGAGGATTCCGGCAAACAGGTCCGCTTCCGGCATCGGCGAGTCCACGAGCGACTTCGCGAGCTGGAAGTCTTCCCACGGCCAGGCCTGTCGCTGGAGGTCATTCGGCCAGAAGAAGAAAGCGCTGTCGGGGGCGACCTGGCTGGCATGTGCGCGCAGGGCCTGGTCCCGCGCATCGAGGAATTCGCCGACCGGAACCTGCGTGGTGGTGAGATCGGGGCGATCTTTCATCCACCCTCGGATCTCTTCCATCTGCGCGAGCTGCGGGGTCTCTGGCGCGTTGGCGAGCAAGAACTGGTACATCGCCTCGATTCGCGGGGCGTTGAAGATGCGGTCGTAGTAGACCTTGGAGACCTGCCAGGGCGATCCGGCATCCGGATACAGGGAAGCATCCGCCGCCGCCTCGTAGGCGAAGAGGGAGATCTCGTGGGTGCGGATGTGGTCGGGGTGCGGGTATCCGCCTGTCTCGTCGTAGGTGACGAGCACCTGAGGCCGGAACTCGCGGATGATCTTGACCAGCGGCTCGGCCGAGACCCCGAGCGGGATCAGGGCGAAGGAGTTCGCCGGCACCGCTTCATCCTTCTCGGGGAGGCCGGAGTCCTGGTAGCCCAGCCAGCGATGTTCGAAGCCGATCGCCGCCTGAGCGGCCGCCATCTCGATGCGCCGGAGGCCTGCCATGTCGCGGTTCGCCATCGCCTTCGGCTCAAGCGATTCGTTCTGGATATCACCGCGCTCGCCGCCCGTACAGCTGACCACGAGCACCTCGGTGCCGATGCTGCGGTAGTGGGCGTAGGTTGCGGCACCCTTGCTCGACTCGTCGTCGGGATGGGCGTGCACGGCAAGCAGGCGTTGTGACACCGAACTCCTAGGGATTGGCAGATAACCTTGAACTATAAGAATAAGCGTGCGGGGATGTGACATGACTGCGATCGACGAGGATGCCCTCGAGGTGCGACCGACGGCGGTGCTCGAGCCCTCGGGTATTGCCGCCCGGTATGGGCGCACACCGGGGAAGAAGCGCCGCGATCGCCTCATCTATCTCGTGGCGGGAGCAGCGGCGGCGATCATCGTGGTGGCGTGGGTTCTGTGGGCCGGGCTTGACCAGGTGGGCGGCACACTTGACGCCGAAGACAAGGGCTCGACGATCGTCGATGCCCGCACCGTCAGCATCAGCTACCAGGTGTCGATGCCGGTCGGACAGACGGCGAGTTGTGCCCTCCAGGTGCAGAACCAGGCCCACGGCATCGTGGGCTGGCGCATTGTGGCGGTGCCGGCATCCACCCGTTACACGACCTCGTACACCGATAAGGTGCTGAGCTCTGAGCAGGGCGTCACCGGGTTGATCTACCGGTGCTGGCTGACCTAAACTGAGGAGTATTGATCAGAGACCGGCCACGCGGCCGGTCTCATTTGTTTTTTTGAGGGAGCACATCGTGTCTACCGAGACCACCGAGACCTGGCTGACCCAGGAAGCCTTCGATCGCCGGGGCGCTGAGCTCGACCTGTTGTCGACTACCGGGCGCACAGAGATCGCGAAGAAGATCGAATCGGCGCGCGAAGAAGGCGACCTCAAGGAGAACGGCGGCTATCACGCTGCCAAAGAAGAGCAGGGAAAGATGGAAGCTCGCATCCGGGTGCTCACTGAACTACTGAGGCACGCCAAGGTCGGTGCGGCTCCCGAGAGCACCGGTGTCGTGCAATCCGGAACTGTCGTGAGCGCACGCATCCTCGGTGACGAGAGCGTCTTCTTGCTGGGCAGTCGCGAGATCGTTGGCGAAGACAGCGACCTCGACGTCTACAGCGAGGGCAGCCCGCTCGGCGCCGCAATCCTCGGCCACGCGGTGGGCGAGACGGTGTTCTACACCGCGCCGAACGGCAAAGAAATCACCGTGCAAATCGACAAGGTCGAGACCTACCTGCCCTGAGCCAGCAGTGTCTCAACGGGCAGAGGCGCGTCAGAAGTCGACGCGAGGGTCGTACCCCGCCTCGATCAGGTGGCCGAGAACGCGCTGCACGTGTTCGGGACCCCGCGTCTCGATACTCAGCTCGATCTCCACGTCGCTGATGAGCGCGTTGCGACCGTGACGGGTGTGCAGCACCTCCACGACGTTTGCGTTTGCCTCGGAAATGAGTTCGGCGATGCGCGCCAGCTGGCCCGGACGGTCAGGCAGCAGCAGCCGCAGCTTGAGATAGCGATCGGATGCCGCGAGCCCGCGCGAGATCACACGCTCCATCACGAGCGGGTCGATATTGCCGCCGCTGAGGATCGCCACAGTGACCCCGGCATCCTTTACCTGGCCGGTCATGATTGCCGCGACCGCGACGGCCCCGGCGGGCTCGACAACTAGTTTCGCCCGCTCGAGCAGCACGAGCATGGCGCGGGCGATGTCGTCGTCGGAGACCGTGATGATCTCGTCGACGGCGTCCTTGATGATCTCGAAGTTGAGGATACCCGGCTTATTGACGGCGATTCCGTCGGCAATCGTCGGCAGGATCGTGATCGCGGTGGAGACGCCGTTCTGGATCGACACCGGATAGGGCGCCGCATTCTCGGCCTGGACGCCGATGATGCGCACGGTGCGACCCTCGCGCGCAAACCTCTGCTTGAGGGCGCTCGCCACTCCGGAGATGAGCCCTCCGCCGCCGATCGGCACGATCACCGTCTGGAGGTCGGGGACCTGATCGAGCATTTCCAGTCCAAGCGTGCCCTGGCCGGCAATCACATCCGCGTGGTCGAAAGGAGGGATGAAGACGGCGCCGGTGGTGGCCGCAAACTCCGCCGCTCGGCGAAGGGCTTCGTCAACGGCGTGCCCACGGAGCACGACCGCTGCGCCGTAGTTGCGGGTCGCCTGCAGCTTCGGCAGTGCCACGCCGACCGGCATGAAGATGGTCGCGGCGATGCCGAGTTCGCGGGCCGCAAAAGCGACACCCTGGGCGTGATTGCCAGCGGAGGCAGCCACCACACCGTGCGCCTTCTCTTCGTCGTTGAGACGCGAGATGCGGTTGTAGGCACCGCGGATCTTGTAAGAGCCGGTGCGCTGGAGGTTTTCACACTTGAGATAAACCGGCGAGCCGAGAAGTTCGCCGAGAAAGCGGGAACTCTCCATCGGCGTGATCTCCGCGACGCGGGACACGACAATGCGCGCCGATTCAAAGTCGGCGAGGGTCGGGCCCGCCAGGGTGAGCTCAGGCATTTGTCTCCGCGCCGGTTGCCGTGGTCGGACGTCCGGCCCGTTTCGGCACTTGCGCCGGGGCCGCTGTCGATGTCGCTTTCGGTGTCGCTGCCCCTGGGGGTTCCGAGCCCACGGATTCGCGCCAGCGGCCGCTCGCCACATAGTTGATCATCACGTTGAGGGTTGCGACGACCGGCACCGCAAACAGTGCTCCCGGAATACCCGCGAGGAATCCCCCGGCGGCGACAGCAAACACGACGGCGAGCGGATGAACCTTCACCGCCGTGCCCATGATGAACGGCTGCAGCAAATGCCCCTCGATCTGCTGCACCAGGATCACCACGCCGAGCATGAGGAGGGCGGCCAGCGGGTTGAGGAACACCAGGGCGATGAAGATAGCGAGGACGCCGGAGAACAGCGCCCCCACGACGGGGATAAAGGATCCGAGGAAGACTGCGATCGTGATCGGGATCACCAGAGGGAACCCCCCGAAGAACAGGCCGATGATCCAGGCTCCGAGTCCGATGCCCACAGCATCGACGAAGGCAACGAAAATCTGCACGCGCACAAAGTTGGTGAGCGTGACCCATCCAGCCCGTCCGGATCCGTCGACAGCCGGCCGTGCCGCCTTCGGAAACAGCCGCACCACCCAAGCCCAAATGCCTTTTCCGTCTATGAGCATGAAAAGTGTGGCAAAAAGGGTCAGCAGAGTACCGGCCAGTACATGACCCGCTGTCGTGCCGAAGCTCACCGCTCCGGAAAGCAGGGCCTGGCTGTCTTTTCGCAGCGCCGCGCCCGCCTGCCCGAGGTAGCGGTTGATGTCGGACTCCGTGAGGTGAAGCGCCGAAGAGAGCAGGTATTGCTTGAAATTGACATAGGCCTCGACGCTCTGCTTCTGCAGGTCGGGAAATCCACTACGCACCTGGAGCACGACCAGCACCAGCAGGCCCACCACAGTGGCAATAATCCCGATCTCGGCGATCGCAACGGCCAGCCATTTGGGCCAGTGATGCCGCACTAAAAACGTGACAAGAGGCACCAACAGAGCCGCAAGGAGAATAGCGACCATGAACGGAACGATGATCTCACGCAGGGTGATCACGAGGTAGATGAACAGCGCGATAACAGCGGCGATCACGAGCAGGCGCCAGCACCACGCCCCCGCGATTCGAATG